>JBDUCC010000095.1:0-10491 GCA_040003675.1 bacterium
AGTTAATGGCCGTTGATAGGAACAGGGAGTTCACCTGTAACTATTGCCACACGTCCGAGGTGGGGAAACGCGACCCTCCGGCGAGTCATTACTTGATTTCAGGACTGCCTCCTAAAAAGCGAACGGACGTCAAATGACGCTTTCACACCTCAAGCTGGCCAGACGATCAATCTTCGCGTGGCTGATTTCTCTGTGTGTCCTCAGTGTTCTTTGTGTCTCCGTGGTGAGTACGTCCCGCGTTAGGTTCACCACAGAGACACAAAGAACACCGAGCTTACACAGAGAGTCTTTGATGTTTGCTACGCCGCAAGGTCCGGAACTCGATTACTCTACTTTTAAACACAACAGCCAGAAGCATGCATCGCTCGGATGCAATTCCTGTCATGAGCGCAGCGATAATTCGGCTACGCCGCGCTTTCCCGGCCACAAAGCGTGTACAAGTTGTCACGTGGGACAGTTTGTTACTCCAGCCGTCCCCATGTGCGTGATTTGCCATACGGACGTTAATAGCTCGAACCCTCCGCTGAAGGCTTTTCCCGTAAAGTTCAACGAGAGCTTCAACGTTAAATTCGACCATGCGCAACACATGACTGGCAGTGCCCGGCCGCAGAGCGGATGTGCGGCCTGTCACAGCAGATTAGGCGGAAGGTTTGCCGCAGCTTTATCGATTCCAGCAAACTTGTCCGCGCACAATCAGTGTTACTCGTGCCACACGCCAAGCAGTAAATCCGCGAGCGGGCGGGAAATCGCTTCGTGCGGCGTATGCCACGACCAACGAGGGTTTGCGCGAACCTCTACAAATACGCGCTCGTTTCGTTTTGCCTTCAGTCATGCCAAACATGGACCAGGTCAACGACTTGGCTGCACCGATTGCCACAACCTGAGCGCCGGCGCGCCGCAATCGCGTCAGGTTAGTTCGCCGGCGCCCAGCGAACATTTTGTCACTTCGCGCGGCAGTACCTGTCTCACTTGTCACAACGGCAAACGTTCTTTTGGAGGCGACCTGGCATTCAAGGACTGTAAGCGCTGCCACACCGCCGCAACGTTCCGCATGCCCATCTAAATAGCACGGACTTTAGTCTGTGTCTCCGTCAGTAGCACATAACTGCAGTGTGTAATTCGGGGCAACCAGCACAGACTAAAGTCTATGCTACTGGATAATTTGTTTGACAGCCTCACTCGCCGTATTTAAGATGGCGATGCTGATTCCCTCCCCAATTTTTCGACGTCTCTTATTTATTTGTGCAGAGGTAAGCGGATGAGAAAACTCTTGATTCTGATCGCGGTGCTGAGTTGTGCGGCAGTGTTTACCGTTGCTCGCAGTGCAAACTTTTCGTTGCAGGACGCTCCTAAAGAGAGTAAGACGCAGCCAAAGGAAGCGGTGCTTGATAAGGACAGCCAGTCAGACAAATATGGGGACGTTGCTTTTAACCACGAAAATCACGCCACCAAGATGTACAGCAGCGATGGCAAAAGCG
This sequence comes from bacterium, assembly GCA_040003675.1. Lineage (GTDB taxonomy): Bacteria > Acidobacteriota > Blastocatellia > Pyrinomonadales > Pyrinomonadaceae > PSRF01. The sequence goes on from JBDUCC010000095.1 coordinate 1,479, forward strand.
TGCTGTCCTGCATTGAGTGTCATCACACCGATCAGCCTGCCTCGGCATTGAAAGCACCGTTGAAGACTTCCGAACGTGACGTGTTACTAACCGCAGCAGTTCTGGCAGCGGCCGGTTCGAAACCAGTCAAATCTTGTCGCGCTTGTCATCTGCAAGCGGGAGACGACAGCGCAACGCTTCCGACGGTTACCTATCCCGACAAGCCCGCGCCGACGAAGCTGACGAATGAAGTTGCCTACCACACCAACTGCAACATCTGCCACGACAAAGCTATTGCCGCCCGGCCTACGTTAAAGGGAAAGATTCCCGGTTCGAACGACTGCCTGAACTGCCATAAACCGGCTAGTTAGTAATTGCTACTGAAAGATTAAGAGCTTTCCGAGGAATGCCTCAGTGGCTATTGTTCTTCACAACAGCCAACAGCGACGCACCCCATTGACGTTTATCTTTAACGTGCTGCACATGGCATGAAACACAGTTCGGTTTGTCCTGAGCGATGATCATGCGATTTGTGCCCGGCTCGGTGCTACCGTTATGACACTGTCCGCAGGTGGTGCGCGGTGTTTCACGATCGATCGGATTGAATGTTTTATGGCAACTCGAACAGGACAATTGTCCCTCCGCATTTCCGGTCATTCCGGGCGCCACACGTACACGCTGCACATGCAGTGAATGAAACTGCTTGCTGCGCCATGCCTCATCCGTGTCGGCAGGCAAGCGCGCGATTGCGATCTGTTTCAGCGCCCACTCATTTGCGTCCAGTCCCTCCCAAACCCAATGACCGTCCCTGGCGGGGTAGCCAAAGGTTCCGCCGTGAGGTGTCGAAACCTTATGCCCGTTGTAATTATTCCGGTTCGCGTCGTTATGACAATCGTTACAGCCGGTCAGCGCTGCTTCGGAAGCTTTGAAATTCACTCCGCGATGTTCGGCATGACAGGACACGCAACCAACGCCGGCGGCAGCGTGCGGCTGAATGACGGTCGGAACGAAAGCTTCCGCCGTATGGCATGAGACGCAATTCTTTTCCATGTTGCCACCGAGCGAGTGACAACTGGTGCACGAGTCTCCATTTGTTTTAACAGCTATCGGCGGAAATAGATCGAGTTTGGTTTTTGCGTGCGCATATGAAACCGGAGCCGGCGAGTAAGCGCTTGCATACCAGTAAGCAGCAGCGATTGACAGCAGACCAACAACTATCGCTCCCCAGGAAAAAAAAGAAACCGGCCAACGCGAAAGCAAGTCGCTTGTCGGCCGCCAGTTGAATTGCGTCTTTCCGGATCGTCGCTGGCTTTTCGGAAAGAGTGGCGAAGGCTTCACCATCTTTCCGGCCTCGCGAATCCGCTTGTCCCAAAAAATGTCCAGCGCTTTATCGCCGGGCAGCGGCGCAGCCCTGGGTTTTGCGGGAGCTTTCTTGGCTTCCCCGGGCGCCTCCAGGGGCAACAGTTTTGCCGTGCCTAAATCCGGACTGCTGGAATCGACGGCCTCCTCCTTCCGCCCGATCTGTAGTGACACTTTGATTACAAGCGCGCCGTCAACCTCGTCAATCTCCAAAACAAAAGGTCCGACGCCGAGAACGTCTCCGGCGGCTAAAGCTTCGTTTGATTCGACTGCTCGGCCGTTAAGCGTGGCTGGGTTTGAGGGCCGCAACCCAAACAAATAATAGTTTCCGGCGATGACTTTAATGCCGGCCTGAACACGCGAAACTGATGGATGGTTCAACAGCAACTCGCAATCGAGCAGACGGCCGATCAGCAGACCATCGCTAATCATGGTCAGCGGATCCTGGACCAGGTCCTCGCGAATAATTACGAATTTGTTTTCGCTTGGCATTCGGAAGTATTACTTCACCGCAAAGTACACCACCTGAATTACGTGCACGACCATCAGCGCCAACATCGCCGAAGTCGAAATCACATGCGGTGCAATCCATATTCTCATTGCCCGGTGCAGGTAAATCAGCGCATCGACGCGCCGCAGTGTCACCGCAGCTTCCAACGCTTCAAGCAACAACTTGCGCTCTTCAGGCGTTGCCAAACGGGTCAGACGATCCTTAAACGGCTCGCGCGCCTCGGCGAGTAACGTCGTCAACGGCTCGCGTTTCATGATTTGGCGCAGCAGGAATGAAACGGTGAGAAAGTTTTTGACCACGCGTTCCTCGATCTCTTCTCGCAACCAGCCTTCGCTCTGTTTGGTGAGTTCCGCCAGCTCCTTTTGCAGCTCTTCCCGCCTGCCAATCAAGTCTTCAATCAACAACGGCTCGCCCTCAATGCTGGTAAGAATTCGCGGCGCAATGATGTAAGACGCGATGCCGAAGAGTCCCGAAATGATCACTGCATCGAACGCAACGTAAAGCGAAGTCGTCAACAATCCACCCGTGTGCGCCCCTGCATGAAACAAGAGCACCACACCGGCAAGCGCACCCAGATAAAGATGGACCAGCAACCAATAGCGCAAGGCGCCTGCGCGGCGACGGTACACCTGCTTTCGCAGCGGGTAGGTCATCACCGCCGCGATTCCGAAGAGTCCTGCCAGGCCGGTGGCCCAACGCATCGTCAGCCAACCCCAAGCCAGCACGCCATCGAATCCGTTTCTTGCCAAACCAAGAATTGTCGCCGCGGCAGCCAGCAACGTCAGCACAATTCCGGCAATGTGAAACGTTTTCGCCAGCGGATCGCTTTTATGAATGTCGCGACCAAATGCCTGTGTTTCGTTCTGAAAGATAAGACCCTGCGTGTTTCTAACTTCAGTGAAATACTTGACGGGGTCTACTCGCACCAAGGCCCCCGTCGGACAATTTTCTTCGCATGAGTAGGCTTGCCGCGACGCGCCCTGGGGGTTGAGTGGCGTGTGCTCGCAGAGGTTACATTTGATTGCCACCACATCGTCTGCCGCTTTTGCAGGCATCGGAACCGGCGTCGCATTGAAACTAAGTGTTTTTTTCAGCGTGCCGAAGAGATCAAACTTTGCAATACCGTTTGCATTGCGCGGCACCATCGAGATTGCGTCGTAAGGACACTGCGTCGCGCAATCGAAACATCCAATACAGGTCGCGGGATCTATATCTACAAAGCCACGAGGGTCGCGAAATATGGCTCCGGTAGGACAGCCCGTCAGACATTCCGGGTCTTTGCAGTGCATGCACACCTGCGGCGAAAGCAGGTGCTGCGTGTGCGGACTGCCGATAGTTACCGGCCGCGTGATGTTAATGCCGCGACGCACCAGGCGCGACTGGCCGTGAACTTTGTGACAGGCGAGCGAGCAATTGCCGCAACGTACGCACAAGTCCATGTCCATCACCAACAGGTTTGCACCATCAACAATACCCGTTGTGATCTCTTCTTCCGCTGATGCAAGCGCGCGCAGGTCTTTGACCTTTTCGATTGGCGGCGGCTTATCATCTGCGGCAGAAAATGCAGAAAAAGTAGCGATAATTCTGTCGCGCAGGTCGGGATTGGCGGCCAGCGGCGCTACCGGAATCTCGAGCACCTCCGTGCGAGCCATTACCGAAGCTGTAAACTTCCAAGGTTCGCGTTGCTTCGCTCCTTCCAAACCCAAACAATTTCCAGCGCCAAGAAAATCGGCGCCAATGCTTTCCCCAACTCCAAAGACAACGCCCGTTGACGTTGCATCAACCGGCACACCGCTGACACGTCTGACCCAGCCGCTTTTGATCAGCAGCACCTTGTCTATCGGTGTTCCTTCCTGACAAAGCACATGGTGCTTCGCATAGACCATGAACTTTCCAATGTCCCGCAGCTGTTCAACTATTTCGTCGTCGGCTAACCGGCCGGGCTGGCTCAAGTCTTCAAGCGTGCGACCGAAACCGTGCCTGCGATAAGTTTCGTCAAGCACCTGACCAAATTTCGGTAGCTTTCGCAGCAAGCGAAGCGCGGGACGCGTCACCTCAAGCACTGTCGCCTTCGCGTGCTGCGGCACGATTACGGTTGCGTTGCGCTCGACGCCTGCGAGCACGGCCATTTCGCCGAAACAAGTACCCGGCTGCAGCCTACTTATCTTTCGTTCCTGCGTTGCCGACTCAGTAATGTAGACATCCAGCACCCCGCGGACCGACAAGTAAAAAGTGTTGCCGCCCCACTCACCCTGGCGCATGACAGCTTCACCGCTCTCATAACTCAGCAATCGCACGTAGGGTCCAACGCGTTTGCCGTTGCCGTAGTCTCGTCCATCGACGATGACTTCGAGATCGCCGGCGTTCTTCAGTTTGCCGTTTACTTCGAGGAAGAGTTCTGAGGTGAGTTCGAGAGACTTCAGACTGGCTAGAATTGCTTCTCGATCCGTGATTTCGCGCGGCATGTTCGATTTATACTACTTCAGCAGGTAAAGATAAATAACAATCGACTATGACACGGATGCACTGACTGTATCTTCGTTTGCGGGTTTGTCGGTAACGAATGTTCTGGTTTTTAGTTATTCTCTGTGCGTCCTTTGTGTTCTCTGTGCCTCTGTGGTGACGACCGTTGAAGATTCACCACGGAGACACAGAGAACACAAAGGACGCACAGAGAACCAGGATCCCAATACTACTTACCTTTTCATTAGCCGCATCCGAAAATTTATCTTATAGTGAAATGGCTTTTCTAAATCGTGCGGAATTAGTTTGCTGTCTTCATTCAAATGCCATCGGATTCACTGCTCTCGCTGTCTCTCGAACAACAAATCGGTCAATTTTTCTTTATTGGTCTGCCCGGAACTGAACTGGACGCGGAAGCGCGCGCTTTGATTCAGGAAGTGCAGCCCGGTGGCGTGATCATTTTCGGGCGCAACGTCGCATCGCCGCAGCAATTAAGAGACTTGCTGGACGGAGTGCGTGAGCTGCTGCCTATCGCCCCGCTACTTGGTGTGGATCAGGAAGGCGGACTGGTTGACCGGCTACGAAAGATTTTTACGCCGATGCCTTCGGCGCGAACCATTCGCGAGCACGGCGATTTGTCGGGCGCGCGCGGGTTGGGACGCATAACTGGCGAGGTGCTGCGGCTGCTCGGCTTTAACATCAACTTCGGGCCTGTCATGTCGATCATGACGGAAGAGCGCGACCTGCTCTCTAACGGACTCTACTCTCGTTCATTCGGACGCTCTCCCGGAGAAGTGCTCGGCTACACAACTGTCTATCTGCGCGGCCTGCAGGAAACGGGAATCATTGGCTGTCTCAAACATTTTCCGGGTATCGGCGCCGGCGAAGTTGATTCGCATGAGGAAATGCCGATGGTGCGTTTGACTCACGACGACTTGATGGCCCAGGATCTGGCGCCTTATATCGAGCTCTTCCAACGCAAAGACGATCGCGTGCGCTGCGTGATGGTCAGCCATGGCGGGTTTCCCAACGTCGACATCATGAAGGGCGTGACCGGAGGCTTACTTGAACCGGCATCGCTCAGCCACAATATAGTGACGAATCTGCTGCGCAAGGAATTGGGTTATCAACATCTCGTAGTGACGGACGATTTGGAGATGGGCGCAATTGCCAAACACTGCGAGATCGAATCAGCCGTAGTGCGTGCTTTCATCGCCGGCGAAGACATGATGCTTATTTGCGCGCATCCGGAAATTATTCGCCGGGGCTATCATTCGCTTCTAAGCGTGGCTCGCGATGGCAAGTTACCGAAGGATCGGGTGCGTGCTTCGCTGAAACGCATTGCGGCCATCAAGTCGATCGTTAAACCGCCGCTAACTTTCGACCTGGAACGCTTCAACGCGCTTTCCGAAGAGACAGCGAAGCTGAATGAGAATCTGAATTACAAATACGGAGGAACAATCTGATGCGTCGCGTAGCCATTCTATTTCTGATCGCGGCCGTCTTTCTTACGCTCGGTTCAAGTTGCCGGCGGCACAGCAGCTCTTTTGTGATTGCGCTCGGCGACAACATTCGCACTATCGATCCTATCGGCTCGCCCTCGGTGGATGCTGCCAGTGAACGCGTGCGCGCGCTGATGTTTAATTCGCTGGTTAAGAAGGACGAAAAGTTTGACTACGTGGGTGACCTCGCATCGGACATAAAACAATCCCCCGATGGCACAGTTTTCACGTTCACTCTGCGTGACGGCGTAAAGTTTCATGACGGGCGCACGTTGAGCTCCGCCGATGCGAAGTACACATTCGATCTGGTTTTTTCGAGTAGTTTTGCCAAGTCTGCCAGCTTTTACGAAGGCTCTGGCGTCGGCAAGAAGAGCTACATAAAAAGCGTGGAAACGCCCGATGCAAAGACGTTAGTCATTACTCTGACCCATCCCTGGACTGGCTTGCTGAGCAATCTGGTTCCAGTAGCGATCATTCCTAAAGACAGTTACGAGTCGCAGAAAACGCATCCATTGGGGACCGGAGCTTTTAAGTTCACTAACTATGACAACTCGCAGCAGGTAGTCGATCTGGAAGCGTTTACCGACTATTGGGAAGGAGCACCGCACATTCCAGGGTTGCGCGTGCGCGTAATTGCCGACACCAACGCGTTGCAAGCGGAATTAAGATCGGGGCGCGTTGATATCGCTCCCCTTCCCACCAGCCTTTCTCCGGATGCGATCAAATTGCTCGGCCAGGATCCAAATCTGCAAGTGCTGCAGTTTACCGGCTCGAATGTTACCGTCCTTACCTTCAATTGTGGCTCGGCACCGCTCAATGACGTGCGGGTGCGACAGGCTATAGCCTATGCCATCGATCGCGAAAGCTTGATTCGTGACCTGTTGTTGGGCCAGGGCAAGTTGGCCCATTCAATACTGCCAGAGGAGTCATGGGCCTACATACCGGGACAAAAGTATTCATTCGATCCGGCGATAGCGAAGAAGTTGTTGGACGATGCTGGTTTAAAAGACCCGGACGGCGATGGCCCGCAAATGCGCTTCGCGAAGCCGGTGATTTTCAAAGTCTCAGGCAGCAGCGTGGCCGCAAAGAATTATGCCGGCGTCATTCAAAACTATTTGAAGAATGTTGGCGTCCCCGTATCTATTGAAACGGCCGAACTGAACACGTTGTTCGATGAGTTGCGCCGGGGCAACTTCCAAATCTTCTACGGACAATGGGTCGGTGGAAATCAGGATCCAATCTTCTTCAAAGACCTCTTCGCTACTTCTGAAATTCCCACCGAGGCACGCGCCTCCCGCAATCGCAGCCGCTACAGCAACAAAGAAGTTGATGCGCTGCTCGATGAGGCTGTGAATACGTTTGACCGAGAGAAGGCTAAACAGCTTTACGGGAGGGTGCAGGAGATTGTTAGCCGAGAGGTGCCGGTGTTGCCGCTGTGGTATCAGGCAAACATTGTCATTGCACGTAAGAACGTCGGCAACATCAACGTTGACGCCAGTGGCGACTGGCGCTTTGTGCGAAACTTGACGGTGCAGCAGTGATTTGGATTGCGGGAGTGCAATCGCAGTTCAGAGTCCAGCCTTTAGGTTGCTGGTTGCGGAGGCAGCAAGCTGAAGCTTGGACTCTGAACTGCTTGGTTGGCGGCGGCGGATTGACGCCGCAGTCTTAAAAAGAGTTTTTTATCCTGCCGTTTTCAGTATTTCGGCTAATTCTTCACGCGAAACGGCGCCTTCCCGAATCAAATGTGGTTCGGATCCGCTCAAATCCAAAACGGTCGAGGGCTTGGTAATACCCACCTCGCCGCCGTCAATGATCAAATCGATCTCTTCTGGAAAATAGTTTTCCACTTCGCTCGCAGTGCGCGCAGGTGCCTGCGCAGAAATGTTTGCACTGGTGGCTGTCAAGGCTCCTCCACAAACGCCCACCAGCCGGCGAACGTTTTCATCGTCAGGCAGACGCACGCCGATGGAATTTGTTCCTCCGGTCAGTTCAGGTGGAAGTTCGGGACGCGCAGCACCAATCAGAGTTAACGGCGCCGGCCAGTGCCTTATTGCAAGCGAGCGAAAGAGGCTGGACTGTACAGCAACCAGGCGATCTAGTTGGTCCAGGTTTGAGATCAAAAGCAGTATCGGTTTGTTCTCTTCTCTGCCCTTTAGCTTTTTGATTTTTTGCAGCGCCGTGGGATTGAAAGGATCTGCCCCCAAGCCGTAAAAGGTGTCAGTGCGAAAGGCGATCAGGCCGCCAGTTGAGATAATCCGTGCGGCTTCGACGCGGGTTGTTTCGCTGTCGCTGCGAATCATCAGGTGAGCTCAACTGATCTTCACTGCATAGCCCAGTCCATCGCCTACCGACAGTACCAGGGCTTTCAAACGCGGATTCTGAATGAAGTGTTGGTTGAATTTTTGTAGCGCTGCGGTATCGCGATCTTCTGAAGCAGGATCGGTCGCCACTTTTCCGCCCCACAACAAGTTGTCAACGATCACGACGCCTCCAGTTCGCAGTCGCGGCAAAATGAATTCGAGGTAACCTTCGTATTCATCCTTCAAGGCGTCGATGAAGACCAGGTCAAATGTTTCCCGCAACCGTGGGATAACTTCCAACGCTTTGCCACGTTCGATGCGCACGCGATCGCGCAATCCGGCGCGCTCGAGATAGCCGTCCGCGGCTTTGATCATCTCCTCGCTGGGATCAATTGTGATTACGAGACCGTCTTCGCCCACCGCCCGCGCGAGATGAATTGTCGTGTAACCGATCGCCATTCCTACTTCCAGCGCTCGTCTTGCCTTTATTGCCTGCGCGGTAATTTCGACAAAGCGCGCGACTTCCCGATCGGCGCTCGGGACGCGATGCTCACTGCCATAACCTTCCATCTCCAGCAGGAGCGGATCAGTTTGGGTGATTAAGCCGTCGAGGTAATCGGCTTGTTCGCGTTGAATAATTGCGTCAGGACTTGCTTTCATTGGATCTGCCTTAGAATTAAGGATGTTGGAACTCGCGCAGTTTAGCAGAGAGAAACCGTAACTAAGAGCGGGGGCACGCCCACTTCCCAACCTGAGAGATTGATTTTCTTGCACCTCGCTTACTGAGATCGAAAGGCTCTCAGGGCAAATCAGAAAGTCGCTCCAGAGTGACCTCTCAGGTTGGGAAGGTGGGCTTGCCCCCGCTCTTAACTGCAACGATGCACGTTTTGGTGCCGATA
>JBDUCC010000096.1:0-10380 GCA_040003675.1 bacterium
ACGAGTCGCAAAATCCGACGCAGAGCTTCAAGGCTCGCGGCATGTCGGCGGCGGTGTCGATGGCAAAGGAACTCGGCGCGACAAAGCTCGCCGTTCCTTCGGCCGGCAACGCAGCCGGCGCACTTGCTGCCTATGCTGCTCGTGCCGGGCTTGAGTGTTTCATCTTCATGCCCGACGACACGCCGCGCGCCAATGTGATTGAGTGTGAACAGACGGGCGCGCACGTTACTTTGATGGCTGGATTGATTACGGACTGCGGCGCGGAAGTAGCGCGGCGCAAAGATGCGGAAGGCTGGTTTGACGTTTCGACTTTAAAGGAACCATATCGCGTCGAAGGTAAGAAGACGCTTGGTTATGAGTTGGCGGAACAATTCAACTGGGAACTGCCGGACGTGATCATTTATCCGACGGGTGGCGGCACTGGACTGATTGGCATGTGGAAAGCATTTGCGGAAATGGAAGAGATGGGTTGGATTGATTCGCGCCGTCCACGTATGGTGACGGTGCAGGCAAGTGGCTGCGCACCAATTGTGCGCGCGTTTGAAACAGGGAAGCGATTCGCCGACGAGTTTGCGGATGCGGCAACCGTGGCTTCGGGATTGCGAGTGCCAAAAGCTATCGGAGATTTCTTAATCATCGACGCCTTGCGGGAATCGGACGGCACGGCGGTAGCAGTTACCGATCAGGAACTGATCGACGCCACGAAAGAGATTGGCGCCACCGAAGGAATCTTTTGCGCTCCGGAAGGCGCCGCCTGTTTGCCGACGTTGCGGAAGTTAATCGACGCGGATTTGGTTAAACCAGATGAGCGAATTGTCTTGTTCAATACCGGCGCGGGCGTGAAATACCTGGAGGTGTTCAGTTGAAAATAATCTTAGGACGCGCCAGGAAAGCTGATTCGGGGAAGTCTGGGTCGGGAAGGGCGGCTTGCCCCACCCGCGTTGAATGCCTCTTCAATCTCAGCGGGGTAAGCCGCCCTTCCTAACCGTAGAGGCAGGGCCGCTTGAATTTGTTCAGGTCGTTTAAGTAAGGAGCACGAGAAGTGAAGAAGTTGATTCTTGTATTTACGATTTTGATCACGCTTGCAGTCACAGCTGCGGCGCAAACCCCGACTACTGCGTGGATCAGTGAAACGGATCGCGCGCAGTTTGACGCCTTAAGGCGCAGCGGTTTGGAAGCACTTTACAATCTCGACTACGACAAGGCGCAGAAAGATTTCAAAGAGATCGCGCGGCTTCATCCGAACCATGCCGCGGGCCCGCAGTTGCTGGCCGCGCGCGTTTGGATCAAGACGCTTTACGAGTCGCGGCGGCTGCAATCCTCGCTTTATAGCTCGGAGAGTTTCTATTCCAGCGGCGACGACAAAGTTGACCCTAAAATTATTAACGAGTTTCGCAGTTTGACGCGCGAAGCGAAACGACTTTCCGAAGTGCGGTTGAAACAAAATCCCAAGGACGTTGAGGCGCTCTATTGGCTGGGTGCGACCGAGGGATTGAAGGCTTCGTTTGAGGAAGCAGTCGAGCGCCGTCACTTTGCAGCGCTCAAGGACGGTGACGATTCGGTGGACCACCATCGTCAGGTGCTAAAACTGGATCCGACATTCATTGACGCGAGTCTGACTGCGGGACTTTACGAATACGTGGTCGGTTCACTGCCGCTTCCGATAAAAGTTATCGCCGGCGTGACCGGGTTCCGTGGTTCAAAGAAAAAGGGCTTAGCGTTGATTGAAGGTGTTGCGAATAACGGCAACTGGGCCCGCGATGATGCCCGAACGCTTTTGATAGTTCTTTACACCTGCGAGAAACGTTTTGCGGACGCGCTCGTCAATGCGCGCGAGCTGAGCGCCAAATACCCACGCAATTATCTGTTTAGATTGGAAGCTGCGGATGCGCTGGTGGCACAAGCTGAAGTTGAAAGGCGCGCGAAGAACATTGACGCTGCGGTCAAGGCCGAGCGCGAAGCGTTTGCGACGTTTGAAGATTTGCTTCACGACCGTTCAGTGCGGGAAACGGTTTCACGCGCGCTCGATCTGGTCCACTTCAAGTATGGCGAGGTGTTGTTAACTGCCGGCGAAGGCGAACGCGCGGCGCGCGAGTTCCTGGCGGCTACCCGCGTGGAACACGCAGAACCCTCCCTCGTAACGATGGCCCATCTTTACGCAGCCCGGGCTTTTGATCTGGCAGGCAAACGTAATGATGCCCTGGCGCAGTATCGCGAAGTCCTGACGCGGCCAGACATTTATGCAGCGCATGAGGAAGCGAAGAGGGGTCTGGTTAAGCCTTACAAAACTGAAAGCGCTATTGCAGCACAACCGGCATTGGCGGCTGAATAGTTAATTGTAAAGCAAACTGTTAGTTTGCGTCGGCTCGTTGTCACTCGCACTTGAGGGAAGCTATTGCTTGTACTCTAACTTGTGAGTAACTCCTTTGATGTCACACTAGTAGTTCAGAGTCCAACCTTTAGGTTGCTGTCTTGGCAAGCGTCAAGCTAAAGCTTGTACTCTTAACTTCTTCACCAAGGCCGTGTAATAACGCAAACTAACATTTTTCTTCACATCACACGCTTGACTCGCGAGTCTTCGCCCGCGTACAAAGCTATGAATGCAACTTTCACAATCTACCGCCAATTCTAAAGCGGTTGAGACGTTTGACCTCGTTCGTCGCTTTGGCGATTTTGCCGCTGTCGACAATCTCAACCTGACTGTGCAGCGCGGCAGTTTCTTCGGATTCCTCGGACCCAACGGCGCCGGCAAATCAACCACAATCAAAATGCTGACAGGATTGCTGGCCCCGACCAGCGGCAGAATCCTTGTGCTTGGCCGCGACCTTGCCGTCGAACCTTTGGAAGTTAAGCGAAGAATCGGAGTTGTGCCCGAAGATCTGAACCTGTTCGAAAGACTGACAGGCGCCGAGATGCTTTCTTTTACGGCGCGGATGTATGGCTTACAGAAAACTGAAATCGCGGAGCGCCTGCCGGAACTGCTGGACCTGATGGAACTTCGCAACGAGCCGAAGAAATTAATTGTTGAATACTCCCACGGCATGAAGAAAAAACTTTCGCTTGCCTGTGCTTTGATTCACCGGCCGGAAATACTTTTTCTTGACGAACCATTTGAAGGCATTGACGCGATCGCCTCGCGCACTCTAAAAGATTTGCTTTCGCGGCTGACCGCGCGCGGTTTGACCGTCTTTCTTACTTCGCATGTACTGGAAATTGTCGAACGCCTTTGCAGCGACATTGCAATCATTTCGCAGGGCAAACTGCTCGCTGCCGGCCCACTCGCCGAGTTGAAAAAGGGAGTGGGGTTGACCGAAGCAGGCGAGCAAAAAGGGCCCGTTTCGCTGGAAGAGTATTTCGTTGAAGTGGTCGGAGGCGCACCTGCCTCAAGCGAGGAAGAAGTTCTGCAGTGGCTAGGCTAAATATGTTTTCCGCAAGCACGGGCTCGTCGCAGGTTGGTTATTGGGATCGCGTTGCGAACGAGAAACGCTTCTCCCATCCTCTAAAATTGGATTGGTTAACGCGCTATTTGAATTCACAGGCGCGCATCCTGGATTACGGCTGTGGTTATGGTCGTACGCTGGTGGAACTTTCGCAGGCTGGTTTTGAGAATCTTGTTGGCGTGGATTCCTCAAACGCGATGCTGGCACGCGCAGGCGCTACGGTTGCTCGCCCGGCGTTGGTTCGCAATGATGAACACGGCATACCTTTCACGGATGATAGCTTCGACGCGGCGTTGCTCTTTGCCGTGCTCACTTGCATTCCGGAAGGTGACAAGCAGCGGTCTCTGATGTCCGAATTAGAGCGCGTGTTGCGGCCCGGGGGGTTGCTTTACCTTAGCGACGTTTCGATTAACACTGATCAGCGTAATCGCGAGCGTTATCAGCGTGACGCTGAAAAGTTCAATTGCTACGGAGTGTTTGAATTACCGGAAGGCGTCGTTGTGCGACATCACACCAGAGAATGGATCGCGAAAATAACGAGTTCGTTTCAGCAGTTGGAGTATGAAGCGTTTACTGTAACTACCATGAACGGAAATGAGTCTGCAGCGTTTCAGTATCTGGGACGCAGGCGGTTGACTTGAGGGGGGTAGAAACTTGTCCCCTGCAACTCTGAGAGGAAGTGGAATTGGTTTCCTTGTGGCGGCAGTGATTTTCGCAGTCCTGAATCTTAAACGCGTCGCGAATTTAGGAATGTTATGGCTTAACGCGCCGCTATTGGTCATTGGCGTGGCTCTTATCTTTCTCGGCCGGCGCCGAACTTAGTTTCTCGCCAGCTTTAGCGTCGGTTCAGCCGCGCTCTTGCCTTGCGTCGGAAAATCGTCTCGCTAGGTCTCTGCAAGGCCTGTTATACTTCGCTCGCATCCTCGCACCCCAAAAACTCTGAATGCCGAAAGGAGTCTCGCCATGGCAAAGGATCCGGGCCTCTTGGCCGACACTTGTATATTTATGGAGTCCACCGCTGGCGACGGCGGTGTGCACAACGCCAATGTGTGGTGGCTTAGTCCGGACATCGTACTCACCGGTCCAGTTTCCGGCGCCGACAAAGCGGACCCGGGTCAAATCAATTCCGTCGACGTAACAATTCACCGTAAGACGGCTGAAAGTAATTGTTTATTTCCCGGCGACGAGCAGCTTCTGGTGGAATTGTGGGTCGGTAATCCGGCGATTGCTATGACGCCCAATAACAATGCAAGTACCAAGCTAATCTTGCAGACTGGTTCAACCGTTCCGCTTGAAGGTGCTACAAGAACTCAGCATTTTGACTGGACTCTGCCCTCGGGAGTGCCCGCGTCTGACCCACAAAGCCCGGGGCACAAATGCCTGATCGCGCGCGCTTATCCTGATAGTTTGACACCCTCCCAAACAAATTTTTTCGCTCCTGAGGATCAGCATGTAGTTCAGCGAAATATTTGTGTTGTTCCCTGTGGCGGGCCGGGCGCAGCGCGACGCCCCGGGCCATGCGGCTTTGACTTGCTTACCGCGAATGTAAACACGAAAGAGGCTGAGCAAGTAACGATCGCCGCCACCTTGGATCTTAGACCAAACCAATTTGTGCGCAGGACGGTGTTGCAGCACCTGGAGAAGCAACCAGGTTTTCGTAAACTTGCGACCCGCGCACCTCGTGGCTTTCGCTTTGAGCTGCGAGACTTTCCGGATGCAAAGATCAGCGATCATTCAACACCACAGGGTTGTCTGGGACTGTTGTTGGGGGGTCAACGCAGATTCGAGGCGAGCCTGAAGCTTGATGCCAACCAGGTCGCAGATCTTCACTTCGTGGCTGATTTGCATAATGCGGAATTCGGAGACGCATTCATCTTTCACTTAACGCAAATCGGACCGGCGAAAGAACAGCAGGGGGGATTAACTCTGGTGATGGTTTCAGGGTGAATCTCGCGAGGAGCGCTACACGACGCTAAGTATGACTTGCGAACTGAGTAGAGGTGTACGGTAAGCACGCCACTGCAAACCAAACTAAGGCACTTCAATAATCAGCTCGCGTCCGAAGGTAAAGTTGGGTCGCTTACGGCCCTTCAGATATTTTGCCGCAGTTTGTGAGAGCGCGGTGATCAGAATTGGCAAGGCAATCGTCGCATCGCAGTTAACATAAGCGCTGTGCGCGCCACGCGCGAGTTTGCCATAAACGAGACCTTCATCGAATGCGACTGCGTTGGACCGGCCTCCGGGATGCGGTGCGTCAGTCGTTATTTGAATCGCGTATTTGTGACCCTGGTGATGGTTCTTCAGGATGAACGAAGAGAGTTCTGTCTGCTGAATGAAACTTTTCGAGGTGCCACCGCCCAGGTTTATTACTCCGGTAAGCCGGGCCCGCGCGGTAACGTTTGCGATATCCAGAACGTCCTGGACCAGGTCAAAGACGAAGCTGTTTTTCTTTTCAAAGCGCGCTGACGCAATACCGATAGCAATTCCGCTGTCCGCGACTCCCGGACAAAAAATCGGCACGCGTGCCTTGTATGCCGAAGTCAGCACACCGTCCTCAGTTGCAATCTCGGCCAACTCTCGGCCCAGAAGATGCAGATACTCGCGCGTAGAGTAAGGCCGGCTTTGATCGAGTTGATTGGTAAACCCTGCGACCCATTCATTGGCCTCACGATATTCTTCATCGCTGGCGAGTAAGTCCCACATGCGGCTGATCTGCGCCGAATCCAGTTCCGCATCAGTCATGTTGGGGTGCGCCTGAAAATGGTAACGGCCCAGCGTCTCATGCAGATCATGAAAGAGCAGCGAGCCGGAAAGAACCAGTACATCAACGAAACGGTTCTTAATCACATAAGCCAGCAAACGCCGCATACCTGCCGGTATCAATGCTCCCGAACCAGCGACGAGAATTGTCGTATTGTCGCCAAGCATGTCCAGCCAGATGCGATGCGCTTCAGCCAGTTGTCGCCCGCCAAAGCCGGCGCCTTCCATTTTTTCCAACAGGCCGGCTACCGAACGATCGCGATCCACCTGGACCGGACGCGTTGGCGTCGTCAAATACTTCGATGCTTTAGGTTTTCGTTGAGTAACCATAAAGGTTTAACCTCTTGAACTGCAGAATGAAAAGAGTCTTGACGCGGATCAGTGCTGAGGGCGACAGCTAATAATCGGTGCGGCGTCGCGAACGCGTTTTCGCGCCGTTAACCGAAAGATACGTGTAAGCGTCATAGCGCGATTCATAAAACTCGGCCAGCTCCGCTCCCTCGGCCTCGGTTAGTTCTTCGTCCTTGACGCGTTGATTAATAAGACGACGAAACCCGTCGTGCAGCAGGCTGCGCTCATAACGCGCGCGTTCAGTGGCTTCGCCAACAGTGGTGCCGCGAATTACCTTTTTAATCAGGTAACCATCGTCGTCGATGTGAATATGGGCTTCATGCGGAGCGCCAAAAAGATTGTGATTGTTTCCCATTACCTCCTGGTAAGCGCCAACCAGCAGGAATGCCAAATAATAGGTTTCACCCGGCACCAGCGCGTGCAGCTCGAGCACATGTTTGACGTCATGCAAGTCGACAAATTTATCGACGATGCCGTCTGAATCACAGGTGATATCGCACAGCGTGGTGTACTCGGTGGGCGGCTTGTTGAGTAGGTGAATGGGAACAATGGGAAACAGTTGTCCCAGGGCCCAGTTGTCCGGCACTGAGCGAAACACAGAAAAGTTAGTCAAGTACTTGGCGCATAGAAGGCGTCGCAGATCCTCGAATTCTTCGGAAACGTATTTCGCTTGCTGCGCATACTTGTCCGCTCGTTCGCAAACGTCCCAGAACAGCACTTCACCCTTGGCGCGATCTTCCAGCGAAACGAGACCGAGATTAAAGAGGGTGAACAATTCTTCGCGATGCTCAAGGGCGTCGTGATAATACTCGCGATAGTTCTTCACGCCGATCGATTCGCGCAAGTCGCCCAATTCGGTCACCACCTGCGGGTCATCTTCGTCAATCGCAATCGGGGTGATGTCTTCAACGACAGTTTCGATTTCATCCTGAACGTTGGTAATCAACATTGCGTGATACGCAGCCAGGTACCGTCCGGATTCCTGAATGATGGTCGGATGCGGCACATTTTCGTCGTCGCAAACCTGCTTGATTGTATAAATGACGTCGTTGGCGAACTCTTGCGCACTGTAGTTGGCCGAGGATTCAAAAGCAGTCTTCGATCCGTCGTAATCAACGGCCATGCCGCCACCCACATCCAGCAGCTCGATGGGCACCTTCATCTGATAGACCTTGGCGTAAACCCGGGCCGCCTCTTTCATCGCATTCTTGATGCGCTTGATGTCGGTAAGCTGTGAGCCGATATGAAAATGCAGCAGCTTCAGCATGCTGATACGATCGGCCTGTTCCAGGCGCCTGATAACTTCCAGCATCTCAGTGGTAGTCAGACCAAACTTGGCCGCTTCACCCCCGGATTTTTCCCAGCGTCCCGAGCCTTTGGAGTAAAGCTTCACGCGCATTCCTATAATCGGCAATGCGTGCTCGTGGCGTTCGGCAATGTTCAGCACGTGATCCAGTTCGTTCAGTTTCTCAATGACTATCACGACGCGCTTTCCACAGGCAGCGCCGGCGAAGGCAAGCTCAATAAATTCCTCGTCCTTGAAACCATTGAGCACCAACAGGCTGTCGGGTGTTTGCTCCAACGCGAGCGCAGCATAAAGTTCGGCTTTGGATCCGGCTTCGAGCCCAAAATCGTAGCGCGACCCTTCGCGCAAGTACTCTTCTACCAGCGAGCGCTGCTGGTTGACCTTCATGGGATAGACGCACATGTGCGCGCCCTGGTATTCAAATTCTCGGATGGAACGACTAAAAGCTCGTTGCAGTTTTCTGACCTGAGCGGCCACCAGTTGCGGGAAGCGCAGCAACACTGGGGCGCCAATTCCGCGCCGGGCGAGGTCGTCAATAATTTCTTTCAGATCTGCAGAACGGGAATCACCTTCGGCGGGACGGACGATCAGGTTTCCCTTGCGATTTACGTCGAAGTAACCCGCGCCCCAGTTCTCAATGCCATAGGTCTCCAGGGTCTGCTCGATTGCCGTGGTCAATTCGCGGTCTCCTGACTTGAATGCGAGACGTAAATGCTTGTTTTTTGAATCCTAAACGTAGTTATGCACATCCCGAGTCGGTGTAGCGGAGATTGTCTTGGATGGGACGCGTAGTGGCGCAATGTAGCAGAAAACGTCAGGAGGGTCTATAACTTTTTTGTTTCGGAAAACTTTCTTTCGGGCGTTAACTAACATGTAGAAACAAGTTACCGACTAAAAGCGCTGATTCGCAAAGATCAGGTCAGCAAAAACCTTGACATGCTTTGGGAGCAAACTATAATGCGTACTTTTTTACGCGCGTCCCGTTAAATGACGTTCGCACTTTGCGGCAGTAATTTTCGGCTTCCAGAACACTTCGCACCAAACACCGCACCGGGGCGAAGAGCACCCCTAACACTCGCTTTTTCAATCAGGAGAACTCATGAATGCAAAGACTGTGTTGAAGTATGCCTCGGATCAGGGGGCAAAATTCGTGTCCGTCCGGTTTACCGACTTACCGGGCTCGTGGCAACACCTAACTTTTCCCATCGCTGAACTTGGCGAAGACCAGTTTGAAGATGGCTTTGGTTTCGACGCTTCTTCCATCCGCGGCTGGGCGGCCATACACGAATCAGACATGCTGCTGGTGCCTGACGCCGGACGGTTTTGGATGGACCCTTTCGCCGAGCAGCCTACGCTTTGTCTCATTGGCAATGCGGTTGATCCCATCACCAAGGAGGGTTATGCATTCGACCCCCGCTCCGTAGCCGTTCGCGCCGAGAATTACCTGAAATTCACAGGCCTCGGCGACACTGCCTTCTTTGGACCAGAGGCGGAGTTTTTTGTTTTCGACTCGGCAAAGTTTCACAACGAACAACACTCAGCCGGTTACTCGATCGACTCAGACGAAGGCCACTGGAACAGTGGCCGTGACGCGAATGAGTTCCAGGGATCGAATCTCGGCTACCGCATCCGCCCCAAGGAAGGCTATGTGCCGGTGCCGCCGACTGACACGCTCAGCGATCTACGGTCGGAAATTTCGTTGACACTGGCAAAGTGTGGCGTCACGGTCGAGTGTCATCACCATGAAGTTGCGACCGCCGGGCAATGCGAAATTGACTTTCGTTTCGCGACCCTTCTCGGCACCGCCGACAATTTGCAAGTCTTCAAATATGTAGTTCGCAATACTGCTTATCAGTACGGCAAAGCCGCGACGTTCATGCCCAAGCCGCTGTATGGCGACAACGGTTCCGGAATGCACTGTCACCAATCCATTTGGAAGAATGATAAGCCGCTTTTCGCCGGCGATGGTTATGCTGGACTTTCGGAGATGGCGCGCTATTACATTGGTGGTCTCTTGAAGCACGCAGCGGCGGTGGTTGCTTTTGCCGCGCCAACGACGAACAGTTACAAGCGTCTGGTGCCGGGTTTTGAAGCGCCGGTTAATCTGGCGTATTCAGCGCGAAATCGTTCTGCGGCGATTCGCATTCCCATGTTCTCGACGAATCCAAAACTCAAACGGCTTGAATTTCGTCCCCCCGATCCTTCGTGCAATGCGTATCTCGCGTTCTCCGCGATGTTGTTGGCAGGCATTGACGGCATTCAGAATCGGATCGATCCCGGGGATCCGCTCGAGAAAGATATCTACGATCTTTCGCCAGAAGAGCTAAAGGATGTTCCGACGCTGCCCGGTTCTTTGGACGAGTCTTTGAAAGCGTTGGAAGCCGATCACGATTTCTTGTTGAAGGGCGACGTCTTCAGCCAGCAGTTGATTGACCGCTGGATTACCTACAAGCGTGAGAAAGAGATAACTCCACTACGAATGCGCCCGCATCCCATGGAGTTTGCGATGTATTTCGACATCTA
>JBDUCC010000097.1:0-10369 GCA_040003675.1 bacterium
ACTTGCCCCCGCTGATCGATACCTTTCTACTTGATCGTTTTGATTGGCCCAGCTGGTTTTGCCGGCAACTTCACCGGCGTCTTCAGCCGCGCCATCACTTCGGCTATGCCGCGTTCGAGCTGCGGATCGCGCCCTTCGATCTCTGATTTTGGATCGTTGTCGACCTCGATGTCGGGATCGACACCGTAGCCTTCGATGATCCATTGGCCGTTCTTGTCGGCCAAACCAGAACCAGGAACGAAAATCGTGCCGCCGTCGATTAGTGGCCCGCGGCCTTGAATGCCAACCACCCCGCCCCACGAGCGCTTGCCAATCAATGGACCAAGCCCAGCTTCGCGGAACATATAGGGGAAGATGTCGCCATCCGAAGCTGAGTTCTGGTCGAGCAACGCAACCATTGGCCCGATGAATACCGAATCCGGATAGGTGTTGGCGTCATCGTCGGTGCGATCGTAGTTAACGCCCAACAGCTTTCGCCGCAGCCGCTCGATCAGCATGCGCGAAACGTTGCCGCCGCCATTGGCCCGCACGTCAACAACCAATCCTTCTTTGCGAATCTGCGGGTAATACCATTTGATGAACTCACGAATACCGTTGGCGCCCATGTCGGGAATATGAATGTAGCCAACCCGCCCGCCGGTCGCCTGGTCCACCTTGCGGCGGTTCTGGTTAATCCAGTCGAGATAAATCAGTTGTCCTTCGTCGGTAATCGGACGATAAGAAACGATGCGCGCCCCCTGGAGCGAGGGCGTCTTGTTAACGGTTAATGAAACAGGATTGTCGGCTTTGAACCGCAGTAAGCGATACGGATCGTCCGTGCCTTTTAGTTCTTCACCGTCAATCGCCAGCACGTAATCGCCTACATTGATGCTGACTCCAATTTCATGAAGCGGCGAGCGATAAACGTCCTCTTCGTTTTGTCCTTCGAAGATTTTAGAAATGCGATAGCGGCCTGACTGTTTGTCCAACTCAAAACGCGCGCCCGGTAAGCCGCTGCGGGGCCGCGGCGGGATTTGAAAGTCGCCGCCTTCAACGTAGGCGTGTTGAATAGTTAACTCCGAAATCATTTCGCTAATGACATAGTTGAGATCGGAACGATGGGCGACGTACTGCAGCAGCGGCTTGTACTGCTCACGCAAAGCGGCCCAGTCGTAACCGTGCATATTCGGAACGTAAAAGAAATCACGATAGCGTCGCCAGACTTCGTTGAAGATCTGATTCCATTCTTCAACAGGAACACGATCTACAAACATGCCGGCAGTGGAAACAGGCTTTTTGGTCTTATCGCCAATCGGGGTCGCGTCGTAAATGTTGTAACCCGGCCCCTGCGCTACCAGCAGTTTTGAACCATCGTCAGACAAAGTGTAGCCACGAATGTCTTCAGCAATCGTTGATTCCTTTCGGTCTTTGAAGGCAAAGATTTTCAGGACTGTGGGACGATCGCCCTGGCGGCCATAGTAAAAGGCGGAGCCGATCGCGTAGATCAAATGGCCCGACTTTGCCGAGACGCCGCCGTAGTTATCAGCGCCTACCGGAACGCGGGCTACGCGCTCGCCAATACCGTCGAAATCGATCGTCATCGGCGCCTGCGATTTCACTGCCGTATCAGATTTAGGTTCGCCCTGCGCCGGCGTGGCGGCTTTCTCCGCTTCCGGAGTGGGCGCCTTTGCCGGTTCTTTCGCCGGTGGTTTCAGTTCCTTATTGATGTCTTTGGCGGGTGGTTTTGGCTCTTCGCCCGGCGGCGTGTCCTTCGGCTTCGGCTCGTCAGGCTTGCCGATCGTTACCTCATCACTCTCCGGCGGAAACGGATGTTTGACGTCTTTCCGCAAAGCCATTGCATAGATATAGGAAGTGCGATTGGTCGCAAAGTTGAATTCTATTTGCGAGATCTGCGGTTGAAACTCACGATCGCTG
Source organism: bacterium (assembly GCA_040003675.1). GTDB lineage: Bacteria > Acidobacteriota > Blastocatellia > Pyrinomonadales > Pyrinomonadaceae > PSRF01. The sequence goes on from JBDUCC010000097.1 coordinate 1,915, forward strand.
AGAAAGTAAAGATAATTTCCCTGCGGATCCCACGCCGGAGCGCCGGAGTTGAACATGTCATCGGTGACGCGACGCAGCTTGCCGTCAGACACCCCCCAAATATAGAGGGCAGAAAATCGATTCGGACCGGCATTCATGCTGAAGGCCAAAAAGTTTCCGCGCGGCGACCACACGTAATCGCGAACCTGTCCGTGCGGCTCATCGGCAATTTCAACTATCTTCTTATCCGCGAGCGTAACCACATAAACTTTTCCGTCCTTATCACTAAACGCGATCCGCTTGCCATCGGGCGCCCATTCAGGTTGATAACGCATAGCGTGGCCGCCACTGGTTATTTGTTCCGCCGGCTTCAAGCCATCCTGCTGGATGATGTACAACTCTTCTTCGCCAGTGCGATCGGAAATGAATGCGATGCGTGAACCGTCGGGAGACCAGGCGGGCCACTTGTCATGCGTGCCTGACGAATGCGTTAGGTTACGCGTCGCGCCTTTCTCGATTGGAGCGGTAAAAATATCGCCCCGCGCGGAGAACAACGCGCGCTCACCTTTCGGACTAAGCCCAACGGATTCGATGAAAGTTGCAACCGGAATATGGCTGGGCCGGCGCGACAAGCCTTCGTCGGGGACGGTAATTGAAATTGGTGCGCTGCGATTGCTCCTGGCGTCCAGCACTTGAAGCTCGCCATTCAACTCGTAAACTATCCGCCCGTCATTGTCCGAGCTGGGCCAACGCACATCCCAAGTTTTGTTATTGGTTACCTGAGTTGTTTTGCCGCTGGGGAGGTCATAAGTGTAGAGATTAAAGTGCCCATCGCGATCCGAATTGAAGTAGATCGTGTCCCCCACCCACATCGGATCGCGCGTCGCGCGCGGCCCTTCGGTTATTCTTTTCGTCGCATACGTTTTCAGATCGAAAGTGTAAAGCGCATTAGCCTGGCCGCCACCGTACCGCTTTTCCGATCGAAAATCGCGCGACTGCGGCGAGTAGACCATTTGATCGGCGTTCGGTGAGTAATCCCCCGAACCCGCTTCGGGCATCGGCAACGCCTCGGCCGGGCCACCATCCACCGAAACTGAATAAAGGCGCGCAATAGGCAACGCCCACGAATCCCGCTGTGAACGGAAAATGATCCGCTTGCCGTCGCGGCTCCAGCCAGAGACCTGATTGTCCCAACCCCAGCGCGGGGCTAACGGTCCCTTTGCTGGATAGAAAGTAAGTTGCCGGGGCACGCCGCCCGTTGCCGAAACCACGTAAACCTGCTCATCGCCATCGTACTGTCCCGTGAAAGCGATCCACTTGCCATCGGGAGAAAACCTCCCAAACACCTCCATACCTGGATGCGCGGTCAGGCGCACTGCCGAACCGCCCACCGCCGGCGCGGTCCATAAATCACCGCCGTAAGTGAAAACCACTCGGTCGCCATAGATATCCGGAAAACGAAGCAGTTTGGTTTGAGAGTAAGCGGTCGTTACCAGACCGAGCGCGAGCGCCACAAACATGGCGGAGCTGAAAAGTACGCGGCGATTAAGCAAGGTTAGTTCCTCCTGAGTAAACTTTTTGGATTGCGATTTGGTCGCTCAGATTCGTCGGATCCTGTTTGCAGAACCCCGATGCAGCGGGGTAGTGACCGGATGCTACAGTCAACATACTCGAAGTTTGTTCGTCGTTGAATAGTGCCCGCCGACTTGAATCTAACACGCGGTAACTACCGTTCGCGGTTCTGTAATAGCGCAGTGGAGCAGAGACAAATGGCTGACTTTTGGCACTCGGCTGCGGAAGAAAGTTGAGCTTAGCTTAGAAAGCGATCTCAAGTAAAACAAACATACGGGGAGTCCCAAATATTACGTAAGTGGTGCGGATGAAGTTTCAAAAACAAAAAGAAACACCGGGCAAGGTAAAATCTCGCCCGGTGCTCTAAGTCCGAAAGCTTCATAACCGTCTTAGTTCGTCTCTACCATTTGACGGTGCCTTCTTTAGTCGTATCGATTTCCGCTTCCAGCGGCTGCGCCTCGCCAAACAGAAAGCCCTTAATATTGTCGAACAGAAAGTTTTGGGCATCCGGATTCGTTAGATCGAGCCCGTAGTGATTGATGATTTGCGTTTGCTTCTGTAACCAGCCGCTCCAGCACGGTTGGCAAATCTCGGTGGCAATTCGCTGGCCCAGCTCATTCGGAAAGGGAGCAAATCCCAGCGCCGGTCGCTTCTCGCCACAATGTTTGCATTTGAACGTTTCAGCCATTCGTTTCTCTTTCTCCTTCGTAAAACGAATTATAGCTTGTGGTCACATGGCGCTGCTATTGGTGCGGGCTTGAATACCAAATTCAGTGATTAGCCGGTGCAAATACGAACGACTGATTCCCAGACGTTTGGCCGCGGCGACTTTGTTTCCATTCTCGGCTTCAAGGGCCGTCACAATCAGACGCCGCTTCAAAGCGGTGACCGCTCCTTCAAAAGTCTTATCGCTGGCAACGCCCGGTGTGGGCTGCACCTTCAGCATTTTCTCCGGAAGAAACTCCAGCCCCAACGTCGCGCCACGATCGAGTAACACCAATCGCTCCATTAAGTTTTCCAATTCGCGAACATTTCCCGGCCACTCATATTCGTGCAGCGAGTCGACCAATGCCGGTTGCAGCTGAGGAGTAGCACGGCCATGCTTCTCGGCAGCTTTCGCAGCGAAATGCGCGGCGAGCCCGGGAATGTCTTCGGCGCGATCACGCAACGGCGGCAGCACCAATGGCACCACGTTAAGGCGGTAAAAAAGATCGCGGCGAAAGTTTGCAGCTTCCACTTCGGTTTCCAGATCACGGTTGCTGGCGGCAATCAGCCGAATATCGACTGTCAAGGTCTTCGTGCCGCCTACGCGTTCAAAGGCACGCTCCTGCAAAACTCGCAACAGCTTAACCTGCACGCTCGGCGTTAACTCGACTATCTCATCCAGGAACAAAGTGCCGCCATTAGCCAACTCAAAACGCCCCTGCCGTGAATAATTCGCTGAGGTAAACGCGCCCTTCTCATGACCAAACAATTCCGATTCAATCAGCGACTCAGGCAGCGCCGCACAACTCACGCCAACAAAGGGGCCGCGCGCGCGCTGGCTTTCTTCATGAATCGCGCGCGCCAACATCTCCTTACCCGTGCCATTTTCACCGATGATTAAAACGGTGGCGCTCGTATCTGCAACCGCGCGCGCTTGCTTCAAAGTCTTTTCCAACGATTGGCTCGAACCAATCAAGCGGCCAAAACCGGAAGCTCCTACCAGTTCCTCGCGCAAACGGGTATTTTCCACTTCCAGCCGGCGCATGCGCACCGCCTGATTAACGATGTGCAATACTTCAGCCGCGTCGAGCGGTTTTTCAAAAAACCCATAGGCGCCGCGTTTGACAGCTTCCAGTGCCGCGCGTTTTGAGTTGCTGGCAGTGATTACCACCACCTGGATCGGCGGATTTCTCTCGCGCGCGGCGTCAATAATCGCCAGCCCTTCGGAAATATTTTCAACATTGGGCGGCAAATGCAGATCGCTGAGAACCAGATCGATGTTCTCCTCCTGCAAGAGCTTCACCGCTTCTTCACGCGAAGCTGATTCAAGCACGCGATACTCCGAGTTAAGCGTCCAATAAAGTCCGCGCCGTACTGACTCGTCGTCATCGACGACCAGCAGGGTTTCTTTCACTCTGATTTCTTTGGTTTGACCTTCGTCGCCCATGGCAGATTTCTGTCGACCACAAATAGACTGGAAACTTCTGGGCTGACTGGTGAGGTCGAGCGGGAATTATTCTCCGCCTTTCGATTGGGCCGATGGTAGCACGACCCTAAACGTTGTACCAGAACCCTGGCGCGACTCAACGTCAATCTTGCCGCCGTTTGCAGTAACCACTTCGCGGCAGGTATATAGACCCAGGCCCACGCCTTTGCGCTTGGTGGTTGCAAAGGGGTGAAACAACCTTTGCGCAATGAAGGCCTCGCTCATGCCCTCGCCAGTGTCGCTCACACTATAAAATGGTTTGTTATCGTCGGTTTCGCCGGCTGCGATCGTTAACGTTCCGCGCTTGTCACCCATCGCTTCCAGCGCATTGATGATCAGGTTTTCCATCACCTTGTCCATGCGGTCGGCATCAACCAGCGCAAACAGAGAATCCGGCAGATTAATTCTGATCTCGTGCTGAGCGCGTGCCGGCTCAGCAGTCATAGTCATCACGCGCTTCAGAATCGGTATGAGATCAACGGGACGGGGTCGCTTGTGCTCGCCGCTTAAGGTATTAACCGGACCGCTCAAGCGAGCCACCAACGCACGCAGTTTATCGGTGGCCGCCGTCAAGGAGCGCATCGCATCGGCGCGGAATTCTTCCTTTTCAAAATGTTGCTCCATGTTATTGACGATCAGCGACAATGCCTCGATGGCGTTCTTGAGATCGTGCGTTAACACCGCCGAAAGCCGGACGAAAGATTGAAATTGGCGGCCTTCGGCCTCGCGCGCTAGTTGTTCGCGCAGTTGCCTGGTCACCAAACCAACGTTGTCGGCGAGGGGTCGCAAGTCGTCGCTCGAGAGCAACTCAATGCGATGGTCCAGTTTGCCCTTAACTATCTCGCCGACGCCGGCAGCAACTCGATCGATGCTTTTTGTACGGCGCTGATAATAGCTTGTAAGGAAGACCGCGGCTGCAGACCCAATCAGAATAGCGAGGAGAATTCCAAGCCAGCCGTAGCGGCGCGCCTCCCGCGATGCCAGCGAATAATCGCGCGCCACTGCCAGGGACAACCTATTCTCGAGTAAGGGAGCGTAAACGGCGAGCCATTGGTTGCCGTCGAACGAAGTGAAACTATCCGTTCCGGCATGCCCGGCAACCATTTCCGCCTCAATGGGGGCGAAGTAGGGCATTGACGGTCGCGCCGGCTGATGTTTGAGTGCGGGGTTGGTGTGGTAAACAACTTCACCCTGCGCGTCGATGACCACCACCATCGTGGCGCGCCGCGAGGTGTTCTTGTTTTCAGCTATCGACGACTCGAGGGGGCCGGCAGCAGAGGCGATAACGGAATCCAGGCGCAGGTCTGCTACCAAAGCGCCGCGGGCGTTTTCTGTTTCAGAAAAATTGACAGGCGTGATGCAACGCAAGATTTTTCCCGCCGAAGCTACTGAGACGATCGCACATGTAATTTGATCGTTTTGCGTAGGCCATGCTGCGTCGTCAAGTTGAATTTGGGTCGCACGCAAGTCGCGGGTGCGGAAAACAATATCGCCCGCTTGCGCAGGCGCCGCCTCGGCAACAAAAATCGGCTGATGGCCGGGTGAGAAAGCCGCAATTAATGCATAAGCATTCGGAGCCCGAAGCAGTGACGCTAACACATTTTTCGTTTCGTTTAGTTCGTTGCCGGCCGGTTGCGCGGCTCCGTTTGCATTAGCGTCTGATTGCTGCTGAGTACTGTGACCAGATGCCCAGCTGTAAGAAGCAGCTCGCATGCAGCTTCGCAGCGAAGTGCTTTCTGCCAGATTCTTGATTTCCTGTTTACGCTGCCGAAGGAGAGTTTCAAAGCTTTGGGTCGTGGCGGAAAGCTCATGATTCAGCTCGTCGCGTAAATGTGCCTTGCTGGACCTGACGTTAACAAAAAAATTCGCGCCGCTGATAAATAGCAAAGGCAGTACGCAACAGAGAGCAAACGTGAGAAAGGTTCTTGATCGACTTTTCAACGTGCCACTCCAACCGCGAGGTTGGCAGAGATATTAACGCAGGCCTGATTCTACAGTAAGCATTTCAATCACGGCGAGGATCAGTTTCGCGGCAAATGTCCGATAAACTTTAGAACTCTGATCCAGGGAAGCGTCAACTCCTTGGAGTTCGGCGGCCCGGCGCCGCTTTGGCCTACGCCGGATTAGCGCCGCTTTATCTAGGAGCATTCAACCATGACTCCTTGATATGTCAGTCGGACCAAAGCGCTGCCAAGCCAGCGCACTCCAAGGAGTTGACGCTAGCGACGGCGGAATTCAAACGGGTAGGCGGCCAAACTCTGACAACAGCGGCCCGAGCGCGGCGATGATTTTCTGATGAGCGGCGCCATTGCTGGCGATGATGCCGTTTCGGTTCTGAACCTCCGGCGAGTTGTAACGAAGCGGCCTGCCAAAAAGATCTGTAAGTTCACCGCCGGCTTCGTGCAAAATGATTTCTGGTGCGCAGGTGTCCCATTGTTTTGTCCGCGGTGATAAGTGAACGTAAAGATCGCACTGCTGCTCCAAAATCAGGCCAACTTTGATTCCGACTGAGCCACGACGCACTTCCTGCTTCACGCCGAACCTCTGAACGACTTTATCCATACGTGGGCTCCGATGCGATCGACTGGCAGCAAGTCGCATCGTCGCGAGGTCGAGGTGATTAGACACGCTCGCCCGTTCCGGTTCTGCTTCGCGACGCTCGATCCAGGCGCCGCCGCCGCGAACTGCCCGATACAAGACGCCGGTCAGGGGTTGATAAACAACGCCGAGCACACACTCACCCTTTTCCGCCAGTCCGATCTGCACTGCGAAGTCACCGTTGCCATCGATAAAGCCGGTAGTACCGTCCAGCGGATCGATCATCCACACCCGTACCTTGCCGAGCCGGCGTTCCGTGTCGACAGATTCTTCGGCCAGAATACCGTCGTCAGGAAATTCCCGGGCCAGTCGCTCCACAATGATTTCATTCGCGATCCGGTCGGCTTGCGTAACCGGCTCGCGATCGTCTGCGCCGGATTTCTGTTCAATTTCCAGCGGCCCTTCATAGAGGTCGAGGATGGCGGCGCCGGCTTCGCGCGCGAGTTCAAGCGCGATGCGCATCTCGTGATCGTAGGATTGCGGACTGGTTTTACTCATTAGAATATGGGGACAATCGACAATGAGATTTTTTGGTCTTGAGTCATTTCTCGTAGCTCGTAGCCTGCATTCACAATGCTTCGGCTGCCTCACGAATAATCTCGAGTGTCTGCTGAATGTCGGCGCGAGTGGTGCGAAAGTTTGTAATGCAGGCACGCAAAGCAAACTTTTCATGAATCGTGGCGCTGGAAAGATAAGCACGGCCACCACGCTGGACCGAGTGCATAATCTTCTCGTTTAAATCGTTCAGTTCGCCTTCTATCGTGTCGTTGTTCCGAGCCCCGCCGTCACCGCACAACCGCAGGGCTGGCGGCACATACCGAAAACAGCAAATGCTCAATTGCGGTATGGCCAGCAGTTCGAAATCCTCGGCTTGCCCCACAAGTTCAGCCAGATACGCAGCCAGCGCGTTGTCTTCAGTAATCGCTGCGGCAATCCGGTCGACTCCGTAGTAGCGCAGCGTCAGCCATATTTTCAGGGCGCGAAACCGTCGCGAAAGCTCTGGTCCATAGTTCCAAAAAGCAAATGACTCGTCTACGTCTTCCTCAAGCACCTTGATGTAGTCAGCGTCTTCATATCCGAACGCGAAGCGCGCCTGGTCCTCGTCGCGAAACAAGAGACAGCCACAATCAAGCGGCGCGTATAACCACTTGTGCGCATCAAGAGACACCGAATCGGCGCGCTCGAGGCCGTCGAAGAGCGCGTGTTTGCTTTCGTCCAATGCTGCCGGCACGCCATAAGCGCCATCGACGTGAAACCAAAGCGCAAACTCTTTAGCCACGTCGGCAATCTCGGAGAGTGAATCCACCGCGCCAGTGTTGGTCGTGCCGGCGCTGGCGACGACGCAAAATGGTTTTGCTCCTGCTTGCAGATCCGCGTTGATGCGTTCGCGCAAAAGTTTCACGTTCAAACGAAACTGATCGTCACAACCGATTAGTCGCACCTGGTCGCGTCCAAAGCCGAGGATGTCCGCGGCTTTCGGAATCGACATGTGAACTTGTTCCGAGGCGTACATAGTCATCCGCGCCTCGCTTCCCCAAAGCCCTGCTTGCGCAACTTCACTTCCTGCTTTTGCTCGCTGCGCGATCAACAGCGCTGTCATGTTGGCCATTGAACCGCCGCTCAGGAGAAGGCCGCGCGCGTTTTTATCGTAGCCAATCAAAGAGCCAAGCCAGCGCACTACCGTGCGCTCGATTTCTGTGGCCGCGGGTCCGGAGCGCCAGGAAGTAACATTCGAATTCAGAGCCGAAGCAATGAGATCAGCAAAGGCGCCCACTGGAGTTGCCGGCGAGGCGACGTAACCAAAGAAACGCGGGTGTCCGTTATGACGGCTCTTATTAATGAGCGTGCGGCAGTCGTCTATTAGCCGTTCAACTGGTTCGCCTGCGGCGGATAGTATTGATCCAACTTGTTCGAGAGTGTCGCCGGCAAACGTTTGCGGAAAAACGGGCAAGTCCGAAACTTCGGCAAAGTATTCAAGCACGAGTTCGTTGACCCGGGTGGATAGCTCCCGCAAATCTTCCCTGGAGAGATCAAGTGAGGACTGTCGCGCTGAATCGTGTTCGGTTGTCATTTGATTGGCGGCGGGGCGATTGCCACGAGCAATGAAAGTCGCTC
>JBDUCC010000098.1:0-10341 GCA_040003675.1 bacterium
GCTCGAGCGGCGGCAAGCCGCCCTTCCTAACCTGCAAATTACCGTAGGGACTTCTCGGTTTCTAAGTGGTGCGTACCGAGTCTAAAGAAAGTTTCGCTCTCGCTTTTTCGCTTCGTCGTAAGCTTTGCGGGCACGCTTGACTGATTCCATTTCCGAAACCTCAGCCACAGGCACGTCCCACCACGACTCGTAGCCGGGCACGCGCACTTCTTTATCAACTTCAATTACGATTACGGTGGTTCCTTTCTCAAGGCGTGCTTCCTCAAGAGCCCGCTGTAGATCGTCGCGCGTCGTGGCAGTAATCACGTGCGCTCCCAGACTGGCGGCATTAGCGGCGAAGTCAACTGCCAATCGCGGGCCATCTAATTGGCCACTCTCAGCGCTTCGCGCTTTGTAGTCTGTGCCGAAGCCACCGGAACCAACCGCTTGCGACAGCCCGCCAATGCTGCTGAAGCCATAATTATTCAACAGGATGATAATTAGTTTGTAGTTTTCCTGGATTGTCGTAATGATCTCGGATGACATCATCAGGTAAGACCCATCGCCGACCATCACATAAACTTCTCGGGCGGGATCGGCCATCTTGACACCAAGTCCGCCGGCAATTTCGTAACCCATACATGAGTTGCCATATTCGAGGTGGTAGCCCTTCGCGTCCTGCGTGCGCCAGAGTTTGTGAAGATCTCCAGGCAAACTACCGGCGGCGCAGACCACTACGTCCTGCGGCCGGGAAAAACTGTTGACGATTCCGATGACTTCGCTCTGGCTGAGCGGCGGCCCTTGCCGGCGGTCAAATAGACTCTCCGCCTCTACCTTCCACTGCTCCTTAAAGGAAGCGACGCGAGACGCGTACTCGTCACCAACTCGATAGCCCTCTAGTACTTCGCTTAGTTCATCGAGCGTGGCGCGTGCATCCGCAACGAGTGGCAGTGCCGCATGTTTGTAAGCGTCGAATTCAGCCACGTTAATATTGATGAAGCGGACACCAGGATTTTGGAAGGCTGTCTTAGACGCGGTCGTAAAATCGCTGAGGCGCGTGCCCACTGCGATTACAAGATCGGCTTCGCGAGCGACGATATTAGCGCCAGGCGTTCCGGTCGCGCCGAGGGCTTCGAGATTTTGCGCATGATGCCATGGCAGCGCGCCCTTACCAGCCATCGTCTCTCCGACCGGGATTCCCGTCTGTTCGACCAGGCGCGCCAATGCTTCACACGCTTCGCTGTAGATCACTCCGCCGCCCGCGATGATGAAAGGCTTCTGCGCCGCGCGAATCCATTCCACCGCACGCGCGAGTAGGGCGCGGTCCGCTAACGCTCGCGCGATATGCCAAACGCGCTTAGCGAAAAGTTCAGCCGGATAATCCCACGCTTCTGCCTGCACGTCCTGCGGGAGCGCAAGCGTCACCGCGCCCGTATGGGCGGGTGACGTCAGCACGCGCATCGTCTCCATTAATGACGACGGCAGTTGATCCGCGCGATTGATACGATCCCAATAACGTGAGACGGGCTTGAAAGCGTCGTTGACGGAAATGTCCTGAGTGTGGCTCGACTCGAGTTGTTGCAGCACGGGCGCTACGTTCCGGCGCGCGAAGATGTCCCCGGGGAGCAGCAGCACGGGCAGACGGTTAATCGTTGCAGTCGCGGCGCCGGTGATCATGTTCGTCGCCCCCGGCCCTACTGAAGAGGTGCACGCAAAGGCGCGGAGACGGTTGCTCATCTTTGCGTACGCCGTAGCAGTGTGCACCATCGCCTGTTCATTACGTGCCAGGTAATAACGGAACTCGGGCATTTGCTGCAATGCCTGACCAATGCCGGCCACGTTGCCGTGGCCAAAGATGCCCCAGACGCCGGCGAAGAACGCGATCTCTTGTCCGTCGCGCTCAACGTATTGATTTTGTAAGAAGGTGATGAGCGCCTGGGCTGTAGTTAGTTTTCGACTCTTCATCGTTGGCTGTTCAGCGGCTTCGAATTGCGCCAGGTCCGAAGGACCGGAAGTTAGTAGCCCCGTCCGTGAGAGCGGGGAACTTCATTCCCGTATGGCAGAGGCCCGAAGGGCTGGCACGAATGGTGTCGCACCTTCGGCGCTCAGGAAGCTAAGGGTACGTCTACCGCCCTCACGGACGGGGCTACTTACTGCCGGTCCTGCGGACCTTCCTGTCTCAAATAAGCCAAGGTCACGCATCTTACACGGCTTGGTGTGTTACGCGTTGGAAATAACCAGCTATCTCATTCAGGTCGGGCAGGTGCTCTGACTGGGCGTTCATAGCACGCTCAACTGTCCAATTGTGGTGAATGATTGAGCCGGCTGCCTGGGCCACAACCAACGGATCTTCGGGGCCGGGATAGAGAACGTTACGCCCGACGAGAGCACCACGCACGTTCGGCCCGGCTGCAAGTCCCGCAGCTATTTCGCGTAACAGTGGAGTAGCATCGCCCACGGATTCACCGCCGAGCAATAAGATCGGAAGCGTCGTAGCGCCGGCGACGACGTCGTAGTTTTCGCAGTAAGGCAATTTCAGCCAGAGGTAACGGCTACTGTCACCTAACGCGGAAGCTACGCCAACGATCTTCGCTAAAGCTTCGGCAGTTTTTACCACCTTATAGTTGTTATTGTCTTTGACCACGGGTAAAGGTTCAAGAAATGTCGGCAACCCGAGGGCATTCATTTCTGTAACTGCTGTGCTGCAATAAAGCATGGTCTCGAGCGAATTGATTTCGTCATCACAAAGGCGCATCAGCAGCTTTGCTCCATCCAACTTCAGCGCGGCACATGTGGCTGGCGACGCTCCGGTGATCGGATCGTCCATTTCCCAGCTTGTGCCGGCGAGGCCGCCGCGATTGAGACTTGCAATCAGCAGCCTGTCGTCCAGCAATGCCGGACCGCCAGCTTCAAGGATCAGATGATGAAGAATCAATAAGTCTTCGAGCACATCCATTGTCGCCATCACACCATCGACAACATCGCTTTGCAGTACGCGTACAATGCGCGCGAGATAACCATGGCGAGCGGCCATTCTGAGCGGGTCATCACCGACTTTCGTTACGCGACGCGCGGGATGATCCGCGGCCAGGATATTGAGTTTTCCATCGAGCGTGAGGTTGCTACGTCGCTTCCGCGCCTTGGCCGCGCGCAAGGAGCACTCGGGATCCGTTACCCGCAATTCAGTAATCTTCGACAGTGCTGCAGCCGGCAGAAAGTCTGTATCGAGAAACGTCTCCATCTAGAATCCTCCTCGTTCTTCGATGAAGGCGAGGGCTTCCTGTTCGTACGGCATGAAATTGGCACAGCCGTGACGGGTCACCACAATTGCGCCGCAAGCGTTACCCATTCGCGCCGCACGATACCAATCCCAACCTTTGCGGTAGCCGTAAAGAAAGCCGCTCGCGAAGGCGTCACCGGCGCCGAGTACATTGTGCACCTCGACTGGAAACGTTGCGGCCTCGATCGTTTCGCCGCTGGCTAAATAAACGGTGGTTCCTTCTCCACCGCGCTTCAGAGCAAGGGCTCCGGGGCCTTCGGCAAGAATCGTTTCCACTGCTTTCAAGACGTCGCCGCTTACTCGCGCTCCGGACACTTGCGAATGTTCAACGGTGACAGAAACGTCTTCGCGCAGCGCGCCGGCCTTCACCTCGTCGGCCGTACCCAACACCACGTCAATTAAACGCAGCACCGAACGTATGGTTACGCCGAAGATCCGCGCGTCGGGCCACTGATCCGGACGAAAATCAAGATCAAGGACCACTTTGGTACCCGAGGCCCGGGCGCGCTCTGCGGCAAAGATGGTGGCGCCGCGACTCGGCTCGCGGCTCAGGCCGGTGCCTGATATCAATAGCATGTGACTCTCGGCAATCGGCGCCGCCAGCACGTCATCTATAGTCAGTTCGATATCAGCGCAATTGTCACGATAGAAGACGAGGGGAAACTTATCGGGTGGCTCGATGCCCAGAATGACCGCACTCGTACGCCGCCCCTTCTTGCGCGGAATGAATTTATGAACCACACCTTCCTGTTCGAGAAAGTGGAGCACAAAATCTCCCACCGGATCCTCTCCGACGGCAGTCAGCAGCACTGACCGAAGCCCCAACCGGCGAGTTCCGACGCTGATATTGGTTGGGCAACCACCGACGTAAGCAGCAAAATTCTTGATCTCGGGGAAAGGCGCGCCGATCTCATTCGCGTAAAGGTCAATAGAACTTCGGCCCATCGGCAGAATGTCGTAGGGTCGATCCGTCGTCATTTTCCCGTAACGCCTTTCACTAGCGGCACGCGGGCGTCCTGATCAGTCCACGACTGCCGCACCCAGGCGTAATCGGGATCGTCCGAAGCCGCCATGGACCGCGCGCTGCCGGCAAGCGCGTTAAGGTAATAGACGTTGTAGCCATGCGCAGCTACGACCGGATGGTAGCCTTCAGGAATCAGCACCAGCTCTCCATCGCGCACCGTGAGCGTTTGGTCGATGCGTCCGTCTCGCGTGTAGACTCTCTGAATTGCATACCCTTCCGGCCGATCTACCTTGTAGTAGTAAAGTTCCTCGAGGTCCACCTCCTCCGGCGGACTATGTACGTCATGTTTGTGTGGCGGATAACTGGACCAATTCCCGCTCGGCGTGTAAACCTCCACCAGCAAAAGTCTTTGTGCGGGGAATTCCGGTTTCAGGATGTGATTGATTTGGCGTGTAGCATTCGCCCCACCCCGGATCTCCACTTCAATTTCATCCGGCGTAACGAGGCGCGCCGGGAATTTTTCTTCAGCGCGCGAGAAACAGTGCGCGACTTCGCAATCTGTTTCGGCGACGACAGTGAACTCAGTGTCAATCGGCAAGTAGAGCGCAGTAGGCAACCCATCGAAGACGTGAGCACGACTGCCGAAATCAGACCAGGAACCGGCCGTCGACTCCACTGAACAGCGTCCGCCCAACACCACTAGTCCTAGTTCGCACGCACCCGTTTCACTCGAAAACTTTTGGCCCTGCAACATCTTCCGAATGCGCATTGTCAAATATTCAAAGCCGGTGGACTCAGGTGTAACGACCATCGTCTCCCCCGATGGACTTCCGGGCGGGGCTGGTTTGATCAGGAGATCTTTCGTATAGTGCGGCATCAATTGATCCTCACGCGTTTCTCTGTTTTGGCAGGGCAGTCTACGCATCATAACCGAGTTTTGACAATCTCAAGCGGGAACTTCTGGAACTCTCTCGGTAAGATCGACATACTACTAAAGACTTCAACTGGGATAATAATCATGAAATCAATAAAGGTTCATTGCACGGCACGATGCCTGTCCGTCGTGCCTCATGGCATTGTTGCTCTTTCGCTAATTGCGTTAGTGACAACCCTTTCGGGAGTCGCATCGCAAGGGCAGATCACACAGCCGGCCACTAATCAACGCACCTTCATTCCCTCAATACGCATCATGCCGGCCGACGGGTCGGCCTTTCTCGTCGAACAAAGGTTTGATATTCGTGTCGAAGCTCCGGCGGGCATAACTAGTCCTCTGCGCGTTTCACTCGATGGTCGGGATATCAGCGACTGGAATAACCGCAGCCAGTTGACCGGACGCCCAATCATTTCCCCGCCGTCTCCAACGATAACCAAAGCTCCAGCGTTTCTTTCACGCGACTGGTCCTTTCCGCGAGCCGGGAATCATGTCATCCGCGCGACCGCCGAGGGCGCTGCAGCGCGCGAGGTGTCATTTGAAATCCTTCCCTGGCAAGGCAGTGGCGCGAAGGTGCGCAATGTGATCCTGTTGATCGGCGACGGCATGGGAGTCGCGCATCGCACCGCGGCCCGGATAGTCTCACGCGGTGTTACCGAGGGACGATATCGGAATGGCATGCTGGAGATGGACCAGATGCAGGCGACGGGATTGGTCACCACTTCATCTCTCAGCGCGCTTGTCACGGATTCCGCTCCAGGCGCCAGCTGTTACGCGACTGGCAACAAGGGCGCAAACAACGAGGAAGGTGTTTTCCCGGACAACACAGACAGCGATGCCTTGAAAGGTACCGACCCGGAGAGCGACGCGTTTTTGGATAACCCGAGAGTGGAAAACATCAGCGAATATCTCCATCGCACGCGCGCGATGAATGTCGGTCTGGTGACAACTGCCGACGTGACGGACGCGACCCCTGCCGCGTTCGCCGTTCACACTTCCAACCGCAACGCATCCACGCGCATTGCTGATGATTACTTTGAGCGCCGCAACCAAACCGGTCTTACTGTTTTGATGGGCGGCGGCCGGCAGTGGTTCGAGCCGAAGGGAAGCAAGAAGGCAGGCGGGCGGCGCGGGACTCCGACGAATGCCAGGGTTGATCCCCAACGTGATCTGGTGAAGGACTTCCGCAGTGCTGGATTCGCGTTCTCCGATTCCGCCGAATCTCTGCAAACGCTGAGCGCCTCGCGCCCGCAACGTCTGCTCGGCTTGTTTGCTGCCAGCCACATGCCGGTGGCCCTCGACAAACTGGGTCACGGTGCCGAGCGCGTCACCAATGTGCCAATGCTCGACAACATGGCCCGCGCGGCTATTAATTACCTCTCCTCATCCAGCCCGCGCGGCTTCTTTCTGATGATTGAGGGTGCCTCTATTGATAAGCAGGCGCACTGGGAAGATGCCGACCGCACAATTTGGGAAACTATTGAATTTGACCGGGCGGTCGGTGTCGCCAAGCGTTTTGCCGAACAAACAAACTCTGATGCAGACCCGAACAACGATACCCTGGTAATCGTCACTGCCGATCACGAAACCGGCGGCTTCTCGCTTATAGGCGCGCGTAATCCCGATCCGCGTATTCCGCGCGGCAGCCGTGATGCGGCGCGCGCTTATCGTGGTTTCACTGATTACAAGGATGCGGATGGCGACGGCTATCCTGATGAAGTGGATCCGCCGAGCAAGCTTATCGTCGGATTCGGCTCTGGTACTGACCGTTACGAAGACTGGGTTAGTAACAAGCGTTCGTTGGTGCCCACCATAATTGAGAAGGGGCGCGCTGTCGCTAACCCACTCCGCGACGGTCCGGAGGACTCTGATACTGCCTCACGCAACGGCCGGCTCATCACCGGCCAAGTCGAGAACGGTGAGTCGTCCTCTATTGCTCCTGGGTCGAACATTGAGCCGATGACCAATGCGGTCCACACAGCAAGTGACATCCCGTTGACTGCCACAGGCACTGGCGCAATGCAGTTCGTTGGCGTGCAGGACAATACTTCAGTCTTCTTCAAAATGATGCGCGCACTGGGCGGCTCATACAAGACTATTTATTACGATGGTCCACAGAATGTTCCTGCGCGACAGCGCCGGCAGGCGAAAGGAACGCCGAGAAGTCAAACGCAGCGATGAAGGCTTTCTCGTCTGGTGTGTGTACAGGTGCGCGATAAAGATAAACATGGGCTAACGCTGAGTTGTTCTGAGAGCGCTTCTCAGATCGCTGGTCGTTTGCCTACACGATGGGAGTTCTCATTCCCTCTGCTGGGGTCCAAACCCTGCGCGACTCCCTGGAGGTGATGAAAGCCTTCACCATCTTGGCGTTAAGGTAGTTGACCGCCCGTTGCGTTTAGTTTGTTCAACCAGAAATTCGTCCCCCGCAAAGTTTCCATTTGGCGCGTCGTTTGGACCTCTTCAAGTAGCCAAAATATTCCATCAGCACAAAGCCGGGATTCATTTCCGGCTGTTGGAAGGTAGTGTTCTCGGTTACATCGCCGCGAGCCGCCCTCGTTTCTTTACTGAACCAGGCAACTATTAACCAACGGCCAGGAAGCTTCCGCGAGGAGAAGCTTCCTGGCCGCAGTGCGTCTTCTGACCAACCGCTGCTATATTGATTGCATCTCATTTCGTCGGGTGCACGCAGTTTCGGCTTTTTATTGAGGATCATTTGATCGATGCTAAGAATTTCGCTTACTAACTTCACCTTTCGGCGCTTGCTGGTAGCAGCCGTTGGGCTGCTGCTTTTCGCGACTGCCGGGGCTACTGCTCGCGCCCAAGCCGCCAGCGATGTGGTGATGGTGTTGTCTTTTGAAAATACTTCTAATCGTCCCGAATACAACTGGGTCGGTGAAAGCTTTGCCGACTCGCTGGCTGAGTTATTGAACAAACCCGGACTGCTGGTTGTTTCCAGTGACGAACGCGAACTCGCCTATCAACGGCTGCGCCTTCCCGAGACGGTGCTCCCGTCGCGCGCGACCGCGATCAAGCTGGCGCGTGAAGCCAAGGCTTCGATGATCGTGATTGGTACTTATTCGGTGACGCCGGCGGAAGCCGAACCAAAACCAGGTGAAATAAAACCGGAAAAAGATAAATCATCGGCCGAGGCCTATGTTCAATTGACCGCACGCGTTATCAAAGTCAACGAAGGCCGCACGCTTGGCGAGATGTTTGATGGCAGTTGGGCCACGCGACAATTTGATTTTGGTGGTCCATTGACGACGCTACAGAATATTCAGGGGCGGCTCGCTTACCAGATCCTCTATCAACGCGACAAGGCGCTTCCCTTTTCTCAAAACCAATTGGTGCAGGAAGCGACCAAGGTGCCGCAACGTGCCTTTGAAGCATATGTGAAAGGCGTGCAGCTCGGTGAGCGCGATGAGAAACGCGCCAATTATTTAAAGAACGCGCTGAAGTTTTACGCCGACGCCAACGGTGGTGCGATTTATACGCAGGCGGCCTTCGAGCTCGGCCGCTATTACATGCTCGACGGTAAATGGAAATACGCAACCGAATATTTCACGAAGCTACAGAAAAAAGATCCTCATTACGCAGAATCTGCATTTTATGCGGGCCTCGGCTACGCCAAGATGGGCGACTTTGGCCGGGCGTTGGCGGCGCTGGTGCCTTTGTCTTCCGATGTGCCGCTAATTGGTATCTACAACAACGCGGGCGCCGTGGCGGTGCAGGCTTCGCGTGAAGAAAAAAAGGCCGACGAACGAACGCGTCTGTTGGCCCAGGGCACTGCTTTTCTCGCGCGCGCGGCCGAATCGTCACCCGAGGACCCGCTGGTTCACTTTAACTATGCGTTGGCGTTATTCCTTGCCGAGAAGTATGCGGAAGCGGCTGATCAACTCAAACCCGTCATCACCTCCGATCCGCGTGACGGTCAGGCTTACTTCCTCTACGCAAAGTCTCTTGAGAAGACAGGCAAAACGGAAATAGCAACCGCCGCTGACGATCAGGCGCGACGCTATTTGGCGAGTTATGCGAAATGGCAAACTGAGTGGCAAAAATCGCAGACTGTAAATGGGGTGTCGCTGCGAATGCGCAACGTTCTAAATCGCGATGATGTTTCCGATCTTATGCGAAAGAACCAGATTGCCGCCAACACCAACCCGAACATCGGAACTGAAGACTTGCTGGTAAAGGCCCGCGAACTCTACCAGTCCGGACGAGATGATGAAGCGCTGCCGGAGCTGCATCGCGTCGTGATGCTCGAGCCAACCAATGCCGAGGCTTATCTGCTTAGCGGCCGCATTAACCAGCGACGCGGCGATCAGGAAGCGGCTATTGCCGCGTTGAAGACTGCAATCTTCTGGGATCCAAAACTTATCGACGCGCACATTTTGCTTGGCAGGATCTTCCTGGAGCGCGGCGATCGTGGCGAGGCAACTAAATACGCTGCCAGCGCCATGACCATCGATGGCAATAACCAGGAAGCGATTGCGCTGCAACGTCAAGTAACGATGGGAAAGAACTAGTTCCGAGTTCCAAGTTCCGAGTTCCAAGTTCCAAGGTCGAGTATCCAATATCCGTGTTTTGGTTTGAGTTTGGTCGTTTGAAATTTGAAATCTGAAATTTGAAATTGCGAGGCAATTGTCCAAGGACGATTGCCTTCATTTTTTGTTCATCACGCGGTGGTGCCCTCAAGCCAACAACATCTGACGGTTGATGCAACTGTCTGATTAAGAATTAATCTACATGCTCTTAATTGCCATCCTTGTCACCATCGTCGCCAGTCTGTTGCTCCTGGTATTAGTTGCCGGGTTGTCGCTCAGAAAGCGATTTGGGAATAACGACCAGCAAGTGGTTGGCAAATCAGCTCGCGTTGAAACGACACTCTCACCAGATGGCACAGTGATCGTGGGCGGCGAACTCTGGCCGGCACGATCCATCGAGGGTCTCATCATTACCAGGCAGCATGCGGTCAAGGTGGTGGGAGTCGACGATCTTTGTCTCCTCGTCGAAGCTAGCGACTGACCCGCCCAGGCAAGCCTTAAGTCGAATCACTCCGAGTTTCCACAAAATCTTTTTTCTGGCACGGAAGGTGCTCTAGAGATCACCGGCACGCACGGAAGACCCAATGCAAAGGTTGAAAGTGCCCCCGCCGCCATCACTTCTCTGAGCGCCGCCTGCCGCTGC
>JBDUCC010000006.1:0-32303 GCA_040003675.1 bacterium
AATTTCGCATGCGCGTGGCCGGCATCCTCTCGGCCGGGCAAGCGATAAACGGCGTGGCGCCCGGCAATGGCTCGATCCCGGCCCCGTCAACGAACTCGCGCGAAGAGATCTTCGTTAAGCACTAGGTAAGGGTGTTGGGTGTAGGGTGTTGGGTGTAGGGAATTATCCACGAGTTTTAAGTCTCGGACGCCTTTCGTCGCAAAGCGCGAATTAATCCGCCAAGTAATTTGCCGACGACCTCACACTTTTCCAACAAAAGCTCCGCCGCGTCCTTCGATGCGTAACCGAGCATTTCGGCGAGGATGATCTGAGTTTCCGTTTCCTTCAGAGACCCCTGGCCGACGTACAGGAACTGCAAGTACTCCTTTCTGCTCGCCCTTCCATATCCTTCTGCAATGTTAGAAGGAACTGACACACTGGCTCGCCGCACTTGGGAAGTTAATCCATACTGTTCTTCTTTTGGAAAACGCGAACTCAGGCGATATGTTTCCACTACAAGCTCCATTGCCTTCTGCCACACTAACAAATCTCGGTAACTGCTTAGCATGTGAATCCTCCTTCGGTAACTTGAAATCTTGATGACTCTAAGACTTCTGCATTACCGAACACCCAACACCCAACACCCCATACCCAACACCCCATACCCAACACCACACACCCAACACCCAACACCCATCACCCTAATTCACTCTCAGCCGCCGCATGACGCGCACGCCTGCGCGCCAGTCTTCATTAATGTCGAACCGGTAGATTTCGATGTCGGGCGCTATTGAGCGCGCAAGCGTGTTGAAGGCGGGATGAACTCGCAAGGTGGGCGCGACCAGATAGATCAGCGGAGGCTCGTTGGTAATTCTGCGATCGCCAAAGAGTTTGGCGCGGGTAATGTGCCCGCGGCGGCGGTGCGCTTCGACGCGTTGCCAATAATCGACTCCCTGTAATACGTGTTCGCGATCTTCAGAGACTTTTAACTCAATCACCGCCAGACGGCCGTCATGTCGCAGCGCCAGCAAGTCAATTGGACGAACACTGATGGTCCCGCCACGCCCAGTGCGAAACTGCGCATGTAGTGGAGCAATGATTAGCCCTGGATCGAGTTTCGTAATGTCGCGCCGCAAGATCGACTCAAGCCATGCCTCCGCGGCGTTGCGATACAGCGCGTGACGACGATCGGCGGCGCCCGCAGAACGATGTTCCTGCAAATCCACCAGCAGGTCCTGAAACTCCCGCTCGTTTTTCTCTTCAAGCAAGCGACGCCTTGAACCTTCGAGGCCAAACCAAACCCGCTCAGCTCCCATGATTCGACGAACGCGCGCGAAGGGTAGTCCAAAGTATCGAAGCGTCTCGCCTTGCCGCGCGCTGACAATGTCAATTGCATTCGGCGCTATAGACTTGATTCGCGCCGCAGCTTTGGTGAGTTCTGCCGGAAGCGCCGGCGGGAAACGTCGCAAACGCCTTTTCAAAGCTCCTCACGGGTTGGCACGTCGACCAGATTCAATTCCGTTAACTGCTGATTAGTTTCATAAACCTGAATTGTGTCGCGCAGACTTTGCCGTAGCAAAGCCACTCGCTGCAGAACGGGCTTGCCGAGATCCGGTTCCAGGATCAAGCGAAGTTGTTGAATGTACGGTGCGCGGGCGCGCTCGCTGGTCCGCTTGAACCAAAGCAGCGCAGCGGCAAGAAAAGCATCTGCGTCGCTCGGTTTGCCCACCGCCACCAACCCAGTTACGGCTATGCGTTCGTGACTGCGCCGCAAGAGCATTCGTGCGTAACGGCCCGGTTGGCCGCGCCGCGCGCCAGGACTCAGCGACACTCGTTCAATCTTCGCGCCCGGTTGATTTGCGCTAACCAGTTGGGCCATCACCTCGCAGCGCGCCTGCCGGGCGGCTTTCACGGTTAAGGCTATCGCTTTGGCGGAGGCGCGCGGGACAAGTTCGATGACCGGCCGGTCGGCGCCCATTCGTCGCGACGCTTCCAAGGTGAGTTTTTCGCCGGTCCATTCCCAGGAAAAAATCTTCCACGAACGTGTTCCCTTCTCTGTCCAGCAGCCGAGCAGCAATCGTCCCTGTGCGATAAAGACTTCCAACTCTCTTTGGTTGACTGCCAGCGATTCGCCGCCCGCGAGGGTGAGGAACCATTCCACGTGGGCCTGAAAGAGCTCGCTGATCGTTGCGCGCGCGGTTTCCAGGCGCTCCGGAGTGTTGACTCGTTGCGGCATTGTTAGAACAGACCAACAGGAGAACAGTCGTGTGCGCACAAGGCTGTGCGTTACTACAACTCTTTTATTGTTCGCGGCGGGTTGAGGGTGATTTCTTGCGGCGGATCCAGGCGACTCTACTGAAATTCCAATTCCAGATTCCAAATTCCAAATTCCAAAAAGTCGACAGTTCGGCGTTACTTCTACCGTGTGCTACCATTTTCAGTCAATTAGATTCGCAAAGTAAGTTTGTGTCCGATAAGCTTTTAGCTTGTCGTAACGCGCGACAAACTAAAGTTTATCGGACATTCGGGCGTGGTATTCCGCAATTCGCAATACAAACAAACCAATTAGCGCCTTCAGAAAGTGTCAATGAAAAACGTTTATCTCGTTGCTTCCGTGCGCACGCCCATTGGGCGCTTTGGCGGAACGCTGGCGTCATGGAGCGCGGCTGACCTCGGCAAAGCCGCGGCCACGGAAAGCATGGCGCGGGCGCAATTGCGTCCCGATCAAATTCAACAATCGATTTGGGGTTGCGCGCGCCAAGCCGGCGGTGGTCCAAACGTGGCGCGTCAAATTACCTTTCGCGCGGGCGTGCCGGAAACAGTTCCCGCATTCACCGTCAACCAGGCGTGCGGTTCCGGGCTTCAGGCAATCATGCTCGCAACGCAGCAGATTATTTTGGGCCGCGCTGAAATTGTGCTTGCCGGAGGAGCTGAAAGTATGTCGCGCGTTCCCTATTTCGCCGAAGGTGCGCGCTGGGGCATGCGCATGGGAAATACCGAACTCGTCGACGGCATGTATCGCGACGGCTTCAACGATCCGTTGTCCGGATTGGTAATGGGCGAAACGGCGGAGAACCTGGCGCGCCAGTACCAAATCTCTCGCGAGGTTCAGGATGAATTCGCTTTGCGATCACAACAACGTGCGCAGGCGGCGATTGAATCGGGCCGCTTCGATGCGGAGATCGTTCCAATCGACGTCAAAGGTGGCAAAGGCGAGCAGAGCAAATTTGCTCGCGACGAGTACTGCCGTTTCGGCACAACCACCGCTGACCTCGCAAAGTTGAAGCCGGTGTTTTCAAAAGATGGCACGGTGACGGCCGGTAACTCATCCGGAATAACTGACGGCGCTGCAGCCGTCGTTGTCATGAGCGAAGCAGCATTGAAAGGCAGCGGCGCCGAAGCGCAAGCGCGCGTCATCGACTATGAAGTTGTGGGTGTCGCTCCGGAAATTATGGGCATTGGACCAGTGCCGGCGGTCCGAGCGCTACTCGCGCGCAACCAGCTGACGCTGGACGCAATCGATCTGGTTGAGCTTAACGAGGCTTTCGCAGCGCAAGTGATTGCCTGCGATCGCGAATTGAAATTTGATGCGGATCGCCTGAATGTTAATGGCGGCGCAATCGCTCTGGGTCATCCAATCGGCTGCACCGGCGTCCGAATCACCACCACTCTTTTGCACGAGTTAGGCAAACGCCGCGGCCAATTCGGCCTGGCAACGCTCTGCGTCAGCGGCGGAATGGGATTGGCGCTACTTTTGGAACGAGTGTGATTGGATTGCCCGACATCGCTTTGCATTAAGAGTTTTTAGAGTGTGTCAGGCCAACCTCGCCCGCCGCGCCCGGCATCCGAAGGCCACATTTCGATGACAAGCTGGAGAGCCTGTCCTAAATAAGAAAGGTTTATCGTGAAGAAAATCAGTTTTGTAGCGTTCATTATCGCCCTGGGATTTGCTTTCGTCTTGCCGTTTGAAAGTCTTGCGCAGCGCAACCGCAAGGCGGCACTAACGCAAACCAGTCCAACTTCTGATTTGTTGTCCGCTTTGCCGCCGTCAGATGCGGTGGCGCTGGTTAAGGTAAACCGTCTCCTTGACGAGGCGATGCCCAAGCTGTTGGCGGAAAATCCGGCGCGTCTCACCGAACTCACTACCGAACTGGCAAATTTCAAGAAGCAGACTGGCTTGGATCCGCGTTCCTTCGATCAGCTTGCCCTCGGATTCCGTTATTTGTATCCGGCAGAAGGGATAACGAAGATCAGCACCGTCGGCCTCGCACGCGGCACATTCAATGCGGGGGCGATTGTTGCTGCCGGACGACTGGCAACCAACGGCAAGTACGTAGAACAAAAATACCTGGGCAAGACGATCTACATTTTCACTCTTGATCGGCAATTGAAGCTTCTCGGACTGCTGGACATCAAAGTGGGCGATCTCGCAGTTACCTCGGTAGGTGGTAACCTGATTGCGCTGGGCGACCTCGATGCAGTGCGTAGCGTCATTGACGCCAACATCAGTCGCAAACATGCGAACCCGGAACTGATTGCGCTGGCCAGCCGCGACCCGAATGCTATCGTTGGCTTTGGCGGAAATTTAACGGATAAGCTGCGTCAGAATTTGAGCATTACTAACAACAGCATTGCCCGCGAACTAACGGCTGTGCGGCAGGTTTACGGAACGTTGGGGATGACACCTACGGATCTGGAGCTGATGATGGCCGCGCGCACCGTTGATCCTGATTCGGCGCGGAACCTGAGCGACACAGTGGAAGGCTTGAAACAGGTTGGCGGATTCTTTATTAGTCGCTTGTCACCAGTGAAAGGGACCTTGGCCCGGAGCGCCTTGAGCAATCTCAAGATCACGACTCAAGGCAACGAGTTGCAACTGCGTACGGCGGTAGCGCAATCGCAGGTGACCCCGTTGATTCGGGGGTATTAAGAAGTGATGAGTGATGAGTAATGAGTAAAAGTGCTGAGTGCTGAGTGCTTTTGTTGTACCAAAGTAAAGCGCCGCGATTCTGATGACCGCGGCGCTTTTTTTGTGAACGGTCCTGATTGTACCGGCAATTTGGATGAGCACTCCTTACCATTACTCATCACTCATCACTCATCACTCTTTACTCTTTACTCAGCACTCATTACTCAGCACTCAGTACTCAGCACTCAGCACTTAGTTTAATTTGATAGGAAGTTGCGGTCGCGCGGGCTCAGCTGCCGGCTCATCCTCTTCCAGGCTGTTCAGAACGTCAGTGTAAATCTTGATCTTGCCCGCCTGCTTCATGCGTTGGGTAACCGCCGCAACGTAATCGTCGAAAACCTGATTTTGCCTTTCCGACTGCATTGTTTGCGTTAGTTGCTGGCGCTGTTTCGCAAAGTCCGCCAGATCCGCATCGGTTCGCAATTTCACGCCCACGATCACCCAGTTATCGCCGACTTTTACCGGCGTCTTTGTTACGTCGCCTGTCTTCAGAGTATAGATAACTTCGTCCAGTGCCGGGCTGGTGCCCGCCTCACCCAACGCCGAGCCGAGCTTGAATCCGCCATCAGTCGCAACTTTGAATCCCGCCTTCCCGCCGGCAGCCTGAACGTCAGCGGGCGAGTTCAAAGATGAAGCGATTTCCTTTGCCTTCTGCTCTAATTGCTGTTTAGCACGCTCCTGCTTTAATGCTTGCGCGACCTTGGTTTTAACTTCCTCAAAATCCGGGACGCGAGGCTCTCGCTTTTCAACCAGCATCGGGACCGCAAATCCGCCCTTTACACCGGTTCGTTCGCCGACGTCGGCAGGATTATTTAATGGTTCAACGACTGCCTCAAACTGCTGGCTGCTGCCAATCTCAGGCACGTCATCGCCCGGTTTGACGAAAGGCGTTTCCTTAACCATCTCCGCCGGCGTCATGTTTGCCTCGGCAGCCAACTCCTGCGCAACTTTCTGTACGTCCTTGGTTTCCTTCAACCGAGCTTGAGCGCGCTCGGCAAGTTTGGCGGCAACCGCATAGCCCTTGCGATTCCGCAGCGAAGCGAGCAATTCCGGCTTGGCTTGATCAAAGGTTTTCGGAACTGACTCGCCGCGGCGCAGGATGTACCAGTTACCGGCGTACTTGATGGGAATGTCCGAAACGTCTCCCGGCTGCATATCAACCGCGCGATCATAAAGGGCGTCAACCTTATTCGGGTTCTTTTTGTAGGCACGAGATAGGTAGCCCCCGCTCTTCGCGGTAGCTGCATCTTCGGAATTGCCTCGCGCCAAATCAGCAAAGACCTGCTCGCCGGTCTGCGGACTCGCAGCGCGCGCTTTGGCCATCAGATCCTTCGCTTTTTCTTCGACTTGAGCATCAAGATCCTTACGCGCAACTTTTAGAACTATCTGCTGCAGCTTGAAGCCGGCCTCTTTGGCTTGCGGCGCCAGCTTGTCAAACTCGTCGCGCAGATCCTTATCTGAGATCGCGACCTTGGCTCCTGCTTTTTCCTGATTAATGAAGAGGTAACGAATCTTTTTTTGTGGCTCGAGATAGCGATAGTCAGTTTTATGCTGCTCGTAATAATTCTTGAGCTCGTCATCTGAAGGCTGGATCTTCTCGGCCAGTTTGTCAGGCGAGACTACAATGTAACTAATGTCGAAGTCCGTGTTTTTGCGCTTAAAGCCGTCTTGTACTTCTTCGTCGGCTACTACAACCGCAGCGGTGACGAAGGCTTTTAGTTTCTCGAGGGCGATTTCATCGCGCACGTTTCGCTCAAATAACTCGATATCGCCGTAACGCGCGGTCACTGATTCTTTATAACGATCAAGGCCGACGAATTGACCGGAAGCGTCCGAAAACTGTTTGCGAATTTTGTCGGCCACCTCCGCATCGCTGGCAGCAAGTCCCAGCCGGGCCGCTTCCTGCGCCACTACGCGATCCCGGATGAGACCATCGAGGAATCGCTTGTTCCCGCCCAACTGCGCCAAACTAATGCGCCCGCCAAACATCTGGGCATAATTGTCTTTGAGTTGCGCCACCTGGGCCACTGTTATTTCATCGCCATTAACCTTGGCGATTACTTCAGTGTTTTTGGAAGGTTCAACGTTGGCTGAATTTCTTCCCGGGGCGTAAAAAACGATCAGACTGACAGCCATCAACACGGCGAAGCCAATAATAATGATGCTGCGCGTGCGTTCCAGCCGTCCTAGTTGTTTCAGCATTATTTCTACCTCACTTGCAAATGGCGGATTGTAAAGGACGAGCAACCGCACTGCAAATCGGGTGTCAGATAACGGGTGTCGGGTATCGGGTGACGGGTCTCAGGTGCCGGGTATCAGAGGCCGCGTATCAGGGGACGTAATTGATGAGTTTAGATGATGCGATCAACGCAACACTAATATCTGATACCCGGCACCTGATACCCGACACCACACACCTGACACCCCGGCACCTGGCACCCGACACCCGGTACCGCTTTTGTTTTCGCTTCCGGCGGATGCTATTTTCTTTACTGAATGAACTCAATCAGTAGCACGGCGGCCTTATGGATCGGATTCGCTGTATTTATCCTCTTCATGCTGAGTCTCGACCTGGGACTCTTCAATCGCCGCGCTCACGCCATCAAATATCGCGAAGCGGCCATCTGGAGCGGAATATGGATCGGGCTGGCGACAATCTTTGCCGGCATCGTCTTTTATTATCAGGGCAGGATGCGCGGTCTGGAGTTCGTCACCGGCTACCTGATCGAGTTGTCGCTCTCAGTTGATAACCTGTTTGTCTTCCTGCTGATCTTTTCCTATTTCAAGGTCCCTTCAAAGTATCAACATCGTGTGCTCTTCTGGGGCGTAATGGGAGCGTTGGTAATGCGACTGACGATGATTTTCATCGGCGCAGCTCTTATCAACCGCTTTCACTGGATCATCTACATCTTCGGCGCCTTCCTGGTTTACACCGGCATCAAAATGTTTACTCAGGAAGATAACGACTTCCAACCCGAGGACAATGCCCTCGTGCGCTTCGTGACGCGCGTGATGCCAATGACGCGCACCTACGACGAGAAAAAGTTTTTTACGAGGGTCAATGGCCGGTTGATGGGGACGCTGCTGTTGTTGGTGCTGGTGATTGTTGAAGTCGCGGATCTGGTTTTCGCGGTGGATTCAATTCCGGCCATCTTCGCTATTACTACGAACACCTTCATCGTTTATACCTCAAACGTCTTCGCAATTCTTGGTTTGCGCTCAATGTACTTCCTGATCGCCGGCGTGGTGGAAAAGTTTCACTATCTGAAGATTGGTCTGGCGATTGTCCTGACCTTCATTGGCGTGAAGATGCTCATAGTGGCCGTCCACATTATTATTCCGATCTGGTTTTCACTCGTTTTCGTCGCGGTGGTGTTGCTCAGTTCCGTGGTTGCCTCGCTCGTCTGGGCCAAGCACGCGGATACGAATATCGAGGTTGACCTGCCTGAAGACTTCGATTCGCCTTTCGATGATGACGAAGTGGAGAAGTTCGACCATGAGGAAGCCCAGAAGGAAAACGAGGAAATCCGGAAGTAATCGCCTGCCACATAGCACTAGAAAACGCTTGTTGAACCCGCTCTCCTCGCTGTGTTAAATTCCAAATGACGGTCAGAGGCTTGGTATTGAAGGATTTGCCGCTGACTCCGCCCGACTTCTTCACACCTTTTGCGCGTCGCCGGCGACTTTGCCCGGAGTTTCCCGATTAAACGGCGAGCGCGCGTCACGTTTGTATTTGCCCCTCTGTATTAATAGACCGGCAGCATGGCCAAAAAAACCCGTCGTTTTGTTTTTGATTGGTGGGTAGTCCAGAAGCGCATCGTCTACCTCATCATCCTGATCGTTGCTCTCTGCGGGCTTGCCGGCGGAGGCGCGCTTTACGTCTGGAAGTATGGCAACCCGCTTAGGAATGTGGGCGCGGGCACAAAGCTCCCGGCAGGCGCTCGCATGACCTCGTTTGAAGGCGACGTGCGCGTCATCCGCGCTGCTACCCGCGAGACCATCACGCCGGGCGGTGACACTGAACTCTACCCGGGCGATACGGTACAAACTCTGGCCAGCGGCCGCGCGCGCGTCAGCATGGCCGACGGCTCCACTCTCGTAGTTCGTCCTAACAGCACCATCATCATCCGTGATAATGCCAGCGAGGACGACGGCAAGAAGACTAACGTGCACGTCGTCGTTGATAGCGGACAAATGTACGTGCGCACCGAGCAGCAGCCCGAAGGCACCAACAACGTGGTGGAAACGCCGAAGACTAAAAACAAACTCGGCGGAGAAACCGGTGCGAGCTTTGGCGTGAACCCGGAGGGCACTGAAGAAATTCGTGTTAACAACGGTGCGATTGAAACTACAAATCGGTCTGGCGAGATGACCACTTTGCATGGTGGCGAATATGTATCGGTAAATCCTTCCGGGACAATCTCGCGACCGCAGCGATTATTAGAAATTCCCGCTCCTTCAGAACCGCGCGATCTCGAACGCGTTTTCGTTGGCGACAATGGCGCGGCCAACATTTCTTTGAAATGGCAGCGGCCACAGTCAGGCACGGCTGCGTTTTATCGAGTTGAAGTAGCTACCTCTCCTTTCTTCGTCGCTGACGGCAAAGTAATCGAACGCGATCAACTCGCGTCGAATGAATTCAGCGCTAGCGACCTGCGGCCGGGCACCTACTTCTGGCGCGTGCGCGCGACTGCATCGAGTGGTCAGACCAGTGATTGGAGCGATCCGAAGAAATTCATTGTTGCGGCCCGCGGAACGGGCTCGCGAGTTGCGGTTTCCAATCTGACTGCGGAGCTCTTGGGCGGAAATGTGTATCTGGTTCGGGGGCATTCGGAGGTCGGTAACACCATCCGCGCGGCCGGTCGCGATACGCTCGTGGCTACCGACGGTTCATTCCAATTGCAAATTACAGCGGCGCCCGGAATGCAGGAAATCGTAGTGGACGCAGAAGACCCACGAGGTAATAGCAGTCAGTATCGCTTATCGCTTTCGCGCGCTCGCAGCCGCGGTTAATCTACCAGTTTTTGCTATGCCCAGACACGTTATCCTTTTGACTGACGCGCACGAAGCTCCGGCCTACGAGCTGATCGAAGCGCTGCGCCTGGCCGGTGTGCAGACACTGATCGAGGGTCTGCGCGAGGTAGAAGCCGAGGCGGCGCTGGTTCGACGTCGCGAAGTAGAAAACACCGGCGATCAACTTCAGGAGCCGCCGGTCGCAGTCCTTTATGAAGTGTTTGCCGGCGCGGACGTCGTCGAGCTTCACTCGGCAATCGATCATGCAAAAACCTTTTGGCCCGGGACTCCCGTAATTGCCTGTCGCCGCCATGCGACGGGCTTTCACGGTTTCAGTGTGCGAGGTCTCGATGGCGCAACGCTCAAACGGCTCGGCTTTCGGGCTATTGCCGATAAGGCAGCTCAATTGCCGGCCCTACTGCATGAGATCGAAGGCCATGGCGCCACCGGCGAATTGAAATTGCCGCCGACAGTCAAGCCGGTGGTAGAACCGGGGCTAACTTCACTGCCGGCCAAAATGAAAGCAGCGCACTTGCGCGCCGCATTCGATCTCGTCTCGTCGCTGCACTTCATCGGAGATCAAAGCGACGCCGCACAGGTGGCGCTCACCGGACTTAACGCCCTGGTCCACGCTGATCATTGGACCATCTACCTGCTGGCCGAAGAGAAAGGCGCCGAGGCGGCAACCCTCGATGCGATTGCGTCGCTAAAACCGGCGGCGAAAACGGACGATGCCCGCGATGAATGGCGGCAGTTGCTGCAAGCGGGAGACGACATCCGCGCAGGCAGTGAATCGAAGGCGGCAAAACTTGCCGGCGCCGGCATGGGCACAATCAGAAAAAAAGAGAAGGGCCAGTGCATGATCGCGGTGCCCCTGGTTTGTGGCGAACGGATTCTGGGTGTGCTCGAAGGCAGACGTTCGGACCGCTCGTTTAAGAACAGTGAGGTAAAGCTGCTCGATGCTCTATCGCTGCCTGTTGCATCAGCACTGGCAAATGCGGTGCGCATTGGCGAGGCAGAACGTCTGTCCCAGACCGATGATTTAACTAAACTTCACAACGCGCGATATCTGCGGCAGTTTCTTTTGAATGAGATTCGCCGCGCCCGGCGTTACGGTTCCAGCGTTGCTGCCTTGTTTTTGGATCTTGATGACTTTAAGCGGGTCAACGATGCGCACGGACACCTGGCCGGTTCACACGTGCTGATGGAAATGGCGGGGGTCATTCTTTCGTCGATACGCGATACTGACGCGGTCGCCCGCTATGGTGGTGACGAGTTTGTAATCGTTCTGCCGGACACGGGGATCGAACTCGCCGGCACCGTAGCCGAGCGCATTCGCGAAAAAATCGCACAACATTCGTTCAATGCCGGCAGGAACCTGAAGCTGACGCTGACGGCAAGTTTTGGCGTCGCCTCATTCCCCGAGCATGCTTCCTCGCCGCACCAGTTGATCGCCTGCGCGGACACCGCCATGTACGAAGCAAAGGCCGCCAACAAAAACTGCGTGCGCTTTTCACCCTTACTCCGCAGGCAGCAGGAAGAGCTATCAGAGGACCACGGCGTGCCGGTGACTATTGTGGACGCCGACGAAGGAAAGGCCTTTTCTTGATAGCGCAAATTCTTGATAGCGCAAAGATCGAAGTTCAGGTATCTTTAGCTGTTCGGAGTTGGTTTAAGGTTTCCGAGCTAAGTTGTAAGTGGTAAATGATGTTTGGGCTCCCGCAGTTTTGGCCCACTTCCACGATGCCGTTCAGGTCAGTTGCTATTGCCGCTCACAACTTTGCGCTTTGCCACCCGCCGATGTTTTCTCTTTTCATAACACTGGAAGTGAACAAATCAAATGGGTTTTAAATCGATTTTTAGTCTGTTTTCCAGCGATCTGGCGATTGATCTGGGGACAGCCAACACCCTGGTCTATGCCAAAGGGCGAGGCATCGTAGTTTCTGAACCCTCGATCGTGGCCATTAATAAGGTGACCAATCAGGTGGAAGCCGTCGGTCGCGATGCCAAAGACATGCTGGGCCGCACACCCGGTAACATCGTTGCCATTCGTCCGATGAAAGATGGGGTCATCGCAAATTTTGAAGTGACTGAAAAGATGCTTCAGCACTTTATCCGCAAAGCTCATAACGGGAAAACCTGGGTCAGCCCGCGAGTGGTTATCGGCATACCGTCAGAAATCACTCAGGTCGAGCGGCGTGCGGTAGAAGATTCGGCTTATCGTGCGAAGGCTTCGGAAGTTTATTTAGTTGAAGAAGCGATGGCCGCGGCCATCGGCGCGGGCCTGCCTATCACCGAACCGCATGGCAACATGGTAGTGGACATCGGCGGCGGCACGACCGACATCGCGGTGATCAGTTTGAGCGGCATTGTTTACTCGCGCGCGGTGCGCGTTGCCGGAAACGAGATGGACGAGGCAATCATCTCGTACATCAAGCGAAAATATAATTTGCTGATTGGCGAGCGGACCGCGGAAGCGATCAAGATCGAGCTCGGTTCGGCTTACCCACTCGACGAGCCGCTCTCTTATGAGGTGCGAGGACGCAACCTGATCGAAGGAATACCGAAGACCATCACGATGACTGATGAAGAAGTGCGCGAGGCGCTTGCGGATTCGGTCTCCACGATTATAAACGCGGTGCGTGTGGCGCTGGAACGTACGCCGCCCGAACTCTCCGCCGACATCGTTGAGCGCGGCATTGTGCTGACAGGCGGCGGCGCCTTATTGAAAAACCTGGACAAACGGCTTTCGATTGAGACCGGCTTGCCGGTGTCCCTCGCTGACGATCCGTTGGCGTCAGTGGTTCTGGGCACGGGCAAAATGCTTTCCGACTTTGACCTGCTCAAGCGGGTTAAGTGGGAAAACACAATGACCAGCGGCATGTAGAGCCCCCTGGGGCCCGTGAATCGTAAATCGTGAATCGTAAATAGAAGTGCTGAGGAGACTGGCAAATTAACACGATTCCGGCGCTCATCGTTTCACCCCCTTGAGCGAATGACTACGGCTTAGAGACTCGATTCACGATTTACGATTTACGATTCACGATTCACGATTCACGATTGACGATTCACGATTCACGATTGACGATTGACGATTTATTAGCAAATGGCCGCCACGCGCACCCAAAGAGAAATTCGACAGAAGGCGCCGCTATGGTTGGCCATGCTGTTGCTCATCAACCTGGCGATCATGGCTGTCGATGCGCGCGACAACGCCACCAAGCAACGGCTGTTTCGAGTGTGGATTCAGGCGTTGGCTTCGCCGGTTCAGGGCGCGTCATCGCGGGCCAGCGGCGCGGGTAGTGGGTTCATTCGCGAGATCATTAACTTTCGCAGCGCCGCTGCAGAAAATGCCCGGTTAAAGGAAAAGCTCTTTTCCACTGAGCTGCAACTGCAAAACGC
Organism: bacterium; assembly: GCA_040003675.1. GTDB lineage: Bacteria > Acidobacteriota > Blastocatellia > Pyrinomonadales > Pyrinomonadaceae > PSRF01. Next base: position 13,364 of record JBDUCC010000006.1, read on the forward strand.
GCGACAAGCAAGCGACGAAAACGCACGACTCAAGAGTCTCCTCAATCTCAAACAACAAACCGGCTACGATCAGGTAGCGGCACACGTCATCGCTCGCGATTCTTCGGTGTGGTTCAATACCGTTACGCTTGATCGAGGCAGTTCTTCGGGCGTGGAGTTGAACATGCCGGTGGTAACGGCGGGTGGAATCGTAGGCCGCGTCATCGCTCTTAGTCCCTGGACTGCGCAAGTCATGATGGTAACGGATGAGAAAGCTGCGGCCGGCGCAATCGTGGGACAACTTGGCGGTTCCGGAGCACTCGGTTCAGTTCGCGGCTCGGGCGAGAGCGGGCTTATCGAAATGCGCTACGTTTCAGAGCTACAGAAAGTTGACGTTGGCGACGTGATTCTTACCACCGGGCAGGACGGAATTTATCCGCCGGGTCTCAACGTGGGAGAAGTAGTTGACGTTAGGCGTGGCACTGGGACTCACCAGATTTTCATTAGGCCTGGGGCCAACCTGGACCAACTGAAAGAGGTCGCGGTTTTGCTTTATCATGCGCCCCAGCGGCCTGCACCCGAACAGACCCTGCCAAACGTGGAGAAAACTAAAAAGCAGTGATGCGTGAAGAGTAATGAGTGATGAGTAAAGACGTGGTCGGAACTTTTCTTTTCACTCATCACTCGTCACTCATCACTCATCACTTTTACGATGCCCCAACTTAAGATCGCCGCTGTTCTCGCGCTGGCAATAATTTTACAATTGTCACTGCGGGCAGTTTGGCCGCCACTTGCATACATTGACTTTCCGCTGGTGGTGGTTGTTTATATCGCTTTGCAGCGTCACGCCTGGCAGGCGCTCTTCGTGGGAACGATTGCCGGACTGGCGGTTGATGCGGCCAGCGGGGGGCTGATGGGAGCCGGCGGTTTTTCAAAGACTGTCACCGCCTACGTGATTTATTTCGCGGCCACGCGCGTGAACCTTGAAAACGCGCTGCTGAGAATTCCCGTACTCGCAGCCGCGACCGTGCTTGACTCCGCTATTTATGTATTTTGGCAACGGTCATTGGGAAATGCGCCCAGCGCTCCTTTTGTGCAGACAGTATCTTATCGATTGATTGCTACGACGGTGATGGGAACGTTAGCACTCTATTTTCTTGATTCGCTTTTTACCGAAGGTGGAAGTCAACGTCGCGCTTTCGCGTCGCGACGCAAGGGTGCGCGACGGGTGACAGGTTCGCTCGGCAGAAGATAAGAGCGAGTGGCAGGTGACGAGTTACAAGTGACAAGTAACAGAACCTATCGCGCTCTACCAGGATTGCAAACTGACATCGTGACTTGTCACTTGTCACTTGTCACTCTTCATTAGTTTTATGAAGTTCGAAGACTCTTCACAAAACCTGCGCGGCCGCATTTGGCTGGTGCAAATAAGCGTGGTGCTGTTGCTGACCTTGCTCGGGGTTAGACTTTACTACCTGCAGTTGGTGCGTGGTCAGTACTACGCAGAGATTGCCCAGAATCAGCGCATCAGATTACTTCCCATACCAGCGCCACGCGGCGTGATATTCGATCGCGAGGGACATCCGCTGGTGGATTCTCGTCCGATTTATTCCGTCATTCTATCCCGCGAGGATCTGCGGGGCCGCAGTCCCGTATTGCTCGTTCCGCCGCTTGCTGAAGCGCTCGTGGTTGATCGTGATATTCTGCGCGACCGTTTTGAACAGATCGCATCGCAACCGGCTTTTGAATCAATTCTGGTGAAGCAGGACGCCACGCCGGGTGACATAGCCTGGGTCGAAGCACACGAACTCGAGTTTCCGGAACTTCGTGTCGAGCAGCAGCCGCAACGTCGTTATCCGCCAAATGGACTTTTGGCCCACGTGCTTGGTTATGTTGGTGAAATCGGGCCGGACCAGTTGAAACAGAGCAGCTACAAGGATAAGGGACTCAAGCCAGGTGACGTGATAGGCCAAAGTGGTCTGGAACAAACCTACGACGACTATCTGCGCGGCAAAGACGGCTATCGAAAAGTAATCGTCGATAGTCGCGGCCGCATCCAGGATGAGATTGAGACAGTCGCGCCGCAACCCGGTCAGGATTTAGTTACGACGATCGATCTGGATTTGCAGGAAGTCGCTGAAGAACAACTGCGCACCTCATCCACCAAGCGCGGAGTTGTCGTCGCTATCAATCCTAATAATGGCGAGATCCTGGCGCTGGCTTCCGCACCCACCTTCGATCCGAATCTTTTTTCCCAACGGATTAGCACCAAAGAGGGCCGCGCGGAGTATGCCGCATTGCTCAATGACCCCGACAAACCCTTAATCAATCGCGCGGTGCAAAGTCGTTACCCGCCCGGCTCGACTTGGAAAGTGCCGATGGCGATTGCCGGGTTGCAGCAGGGCGCAATCACGCTCGATCACTCCAATCTTGTATGCGGTGGTGGCATTCAAGTCGGGAACAAGTTCACGCGCTGCATGGGAAATCATGGCACTCCAGATCTGAAAACCGCCATTACAAAATCGTGTGATGGTTATTTCTACCGGCTCGGTTTAAAAATGGGAATTGCCGGTATCATGGCCATGGTCGACGAATTTGATTTGAACCGGCGAACCGGAATTGATATTCCTAATGAAGTCTTCAACCTGACCCCTTCGCCCGAACTCAAGCAAAAATACCAACCGCAGAACCCCGAATGGAAAGATATCGATACCGTCTACGCCTCTTTCGGACAGGTTTACGACATCATCACCCCGATAGCGTTATTGCGGACGGTGGCCGGCATTTCAGTGGGCGGCAATCTTTATGTTCCTCATTTCTTAAAGGAGTTCAAGCCGGTGGGCGCCACTGGTCCATTCGAACTTCGCGCCGGCAGGATATTTCAACCCGTTGATGGCGCGCGGCCGAACCCTAAACGGGTTGCGATTCCTGAAGACATTCATCATCTGGTGGTGGAAGGAATGTGGGGCGTCGTAAATAACGGCGGCACGGCCGCATCGATTCGCATGGCCGGCTTTGACATCGCAGGCAAGACGGGAACAGCGCAGGTTGTTGGACTTGGCAAAGATACCGGAAAGAACAAGGACCACTCGTGGTTTGTCTCTTACGCTCCGGCTTACAAGCCTGAGATCGCGCTGGTGGCTCTAATAGAAAATTCCGGGTTCGGCGGCCACCACGCGGCGCCTGCCGTTCGTCGCGTCTACGACATTTATTACCGAAAGACTCGCCACGAAGAACCGCCGGGCGCGTTGCCCGTAGCGAAAACACCTAAACCCGAAACCAAACCTGAAGCGCGAAAACCGGCAAATGAGATTGCGCTGAATTAATGAAAAGTGCTGAGTACTGAGTTCGAGTTCTGACATCTGACTTCTGACTTCTGACGCAATGGTTGCAATGATTCAAAAACGAGGCCTGCGCGACTTTGACTGGTTGCTCGCCATACTGGCGATCGGCATCGTCTGCTTCGGCACCATTCAAATTCGTTACGCGCAACCGACTGAAAGCTTCTGGGTCAAACAGCTAATCGGTTTGGGAATTGCCATCGTGGCCATGCTGGCTATCGCTTTTAACGACTATCGCAAACTGCTCAACATCGCTCCCGCGTTCTACATCTTTGGATTGCTGCTGCTGGTTATTGTTCTCGTTCCCGGCATCGGACTCAAAATCAATGGTCAACGAGCTTGGATAAGAGTCCCGGGGATCGGACAATTTCAGCCTTCTGAGTTTGTGAAGGTCACCACCGCAATGATGCTGGCGCGCTATTTTGGACGGCATCGGACTGGTCCCTTGAGTCTAAAAGAGCTGGCGCTGGGTGGCGCGATTCTCGGGTTACCTATAGCGCTCATTTTGCTCGAGCACGATGTGGGCCAGGCGTTGACGTATCTGCCAATTTTGGTCGTAGTGCTTTTCCTGTCCGCGATAAAAATGCGTTTCGTTGTCGCCGCAATTTTTCTCGGCGTGGTGCTGCTGCCTTTCGCTTACTGGGTCGGCGTCAAGACGGACATGATCAAGCACTACCAGCAGGAACGCATCAACGTCATACTCGAACCTGAGAAAGCGGATCGGCGTGGTTTTGGTTACAACACGTGGCAATCGATCCTGACGGTTGGTGAAGGCGGATTGCTTGGCGCCGGCAACTCTTCCGGCCATTCACAGAGCAGTCTGAAGTTTTTACCTGAACCTCATACAGATTTTATTTTTGCAGTTACGGCCGGTAGTGCAGGCTTTGTCGGCTGCATCATTGTGCTGTTGGCTTACCTGATATTGCTTTCGCGTTTGATATCGGGCGCTAAACGCGCGCCGGATCGCATGGGCATGTTAGTCGTAATGGCCACGGTTGGCGGGCTGACTTGCCAAATTTTCATTAACGTCGGCATGTCGTTGGGCATCCTGCCGGTCATTGGTGTGCCTTTGCCACTAATGAGCGCGGGTTTGGCTTCGCTGATCGCTACTTTCATTGCTATCGGGTTTGCTATGAGCGTGCAGTTGCGAAGGTTTGTGAACTAGGAGTCAGAACTAGATCATTTCGCGTTTACCGCGTATTAGGTTTATACTCGCCTTAGCTCGCCTCTGCGGATTTTTCGTTTCAGAGTTAAGAAACCTGGAAAACAAGCAAGCAGCACTTTGGAACTCGAACACGAGTACTGTGCTCCCGAAAAGCGAGTAACGAATTTTTCGTCGTCCAAGTGACGATGCGCCAATTAACTTTTGACAGTAAGCTGCTCGCGTGGCCCTGGGCCAGGAGCGTTGGGATTTTAATCCCATTGACATCCGGAATTGACAGGTAACGAGTGCCCTGGTGGTTCGGCTTAACACATTGCTGAACCCAATTGACATGCGCTCCCTGGATTGAATATTCCGGACGCGTGAAGCGACTAGTTAGGTTCCTTTTTGAATAGTCTTAGAGACCGTCGCGGTTGGGACCGCACAGGTCGGGATCCGATCCAACCTGCTCGCGACTACAAATCCAGCCACAACCGGCTAGAGCGCGCTTCATTCAGTCGTCGCCGCGATCCTGCGCCGGTAATTTCCACCAATTCTACGCGAGAAAGATGCACCTCTCGCTATGAGTCTGTTTGGCCGCTTCGCTTTCAGCTTGAGCGCCAACCGGGCAAATCACAATTTTCAGCAACGTCAACGACCACGACGAAAGCGCCAGCGGCGCTTCGGTTGTGATTCGCGGCAGACATCAATCTGCGCTTTCGCGTCGGACGTTTAGGAGACAAACGACACACAATGGCAAAAGAATTAATAGTCAGCGTCAACGGACGCGAAAAGAAAATAGCGATTATTGAAAACGAGAAGGTTACCGAGTTTTACATTGAGCGCGGCGAAGGTAATCAGGGTATCGTCGGCAACATTTACAAAGGCCGCGTGATGCGCGTGTTGCCCGGCATGCAGTCGGCATTTGTAGACATCGGACTCGAACGCGATGCCTTTCTTTATGTCTCAGACTTCTTCGATGAAGAAGAAGAATTTGAGCGCATCGTAATGGACAAGTCGAAGAAGGGCGAGGCCGAAGACGCGGAGCGCATAGCCGCCGAGCAGATCGCTCTCGGGCGAGTTGAGCGCGAACACCAAATGGAAGCGACCCAGGAACGCGCCGAGCCGCTGCGGGAAATTGAAGAGACGAGCTCGGTGGCTGAAATTGAAGCAACTGAGGACGCCGATGACGCGAACAAGCGCCGCAGTCGAAGAGGACGGCGACGGGGGCGCGGAAAAGAAGATTCCGATGCGCCGCAACAAAGTGAGGAACCTGCCAGAAAGCGCATCACGCCGGAAGAAATCGGCACGCCTTTCGTCGCGGCCGATCCGTCGGTTCATCGCATTGTCGATGACGAGGAAATAGCCGCCGTCAACGGCGAAATGTTCAAGGACGCACGCCTGCAAGAACGTCTGTTTGATCAGATTCATGCGGGTGAATTCAATCTTGATGATGACTTCAGTAACGCTGAAGTGGGCTCAGTAATCACCGCTTCAGAGCTTCGTGACGAATCCTTTCAACGCGTTGCTGATGATGAAGAAGACTCGGCAACAGCCTCAAACAGATCAGCTCGAATGCGCGAGCCGGTTGCTGCACACATTGAAGGTTTTGTTGATGACGTTGCCGAAACAACGCTGAGAGCCGGCGGGTTTCACCGCATCAGCGATGATGAGGAAGCTTCAACCGAATCACCGATAACCGGCGCGGGCGCTATTGCAGTCGACGACGCCGAAACCGCCACGAAAGGGCGAACCGCTGCGAAGCGTTCGCGCTTGGGCAAGTTGCTTAACAGCGTTGCCGGGAAAAAGAAACCTGCCCCCCGGCGCTCAACCAAAAAGCCGGCCGCTGAGATAGCCGCCGAAGCGTCGGACACTAGCGAATCATCAGAGACTGAAAGTTCAGTCGAACCATATGAAGATGCTGAGGCTCGCCTGACGGACAGCGGATCGCGCGCTGAGTTTGCCACTCGTAGAGGTGGCAGACGGCGACGACGACCGACAAAAACAAATGAGGCAGAAGCCACTAGCGAGGCCACGTCGACCGATGACGTTCCCGAAGTCGAGCCGGAGGTAGCCACCGAACCAGTAGTTGAGGAAGCGCTTGCCGCTGCCCCTCCCGCCGCCAAGCCGGCTCCGGCCCGCGAGCGCGCTCGCGGCGGACGCAGCCAACGCGGTGGGGGCTTTTCGCGCCGCGATCGCCATCAACCAACCATCACCGATCTATTGCGCGAAGGCCAGGAGATTCTGGTCCAGATTGCCAAAGAACCAATCGCCAAAAAGGGCGCGCGCATTACTTCACACATTGCGCTGCCCGGTCGCTTTCTCGTTTACATGCCGACAGTGGAGCACGTAGGAGTTTCGCGCAAAATTGAATCCGATAGTGAACGGCAGCGCCTGCGCAAACTGATTACGCTGATTCGCGGAACGGAAGACATTCCCTCGGGAGGTTTCATTGTGCGCACGGCAGGGGTCGGCATCAGTGAAGCGGATTTACGCGAAGACGTTCGCTATCTGGTGCGCACCTGGCTCGACATTCGCGCGACGGCCGAGAAAACAAAGCCGGCAACCATGGTCCATAAGGATCTGGATCTGGTGCAGCGTATTCTGCGCGATCAACTGTCTGACGATTTCGCCGCCATCCGCGTCGATTCTGAAGAGGAATACCAGGGCATTGTCGAGTTTATTAATCGCATCCAACCGCGCCTGGTCAAACGAGTGAAGCTTTACACGCGCGACCGTCCGATTCTTGAAGCCTATGGCGTGCAGGTCGAGATTGATAAAGCAATCAAGCCGCGTGTGTGGCTGAAATCAGGCGGTTATCTGGTCATCAACCAAACGGAAGCTTTAGTTGCGATCGACGTCAATACCGGAAAATTTGTCGGCCGCGGTAGCGGGCGTCTGGAAGATACGATCACGAGAACTAACCTGGAAGCGGTGGAGGAAATAGTACGACAGATTCGCCTCCGCGATCTGGGCGGCATCATTGTATTGGATCTGATTGACATGGAAGAACGTCGCAATCGCCAAAAGGTAATGCAAACATTGCAGGACGCGTTGCGCAACGACAAGTCACCCACCAAGGTACTTTCGTTCAACGACTTCGGCCTGGTGATCATGACGCGCAAACGCGTGAAGCAATCGCTGGAACGAACTCTATGCGCGCCTTGCCAATATTGCCAGGGCGCCGGGTTGATCAAGTCGCCCCAGACCGTGTGCTACGAACTACTAGAAGAGGCGCGCACGCTCGGCAAAGCGATGAATGGCGACAAAACAAACAAGCAGGCAACGCTGCGCATTCATCCGGAAGTTGCGAAAGCACTGCGCAGCTCGGAGCGTGATGTGCTGAACGAGATTGAGGAATATCTCGGGCCGGTGGATATCAACAGCGATCCGATGGTTCATCAGGAACAGTTTGATTTTGCGTTTATTTAATCAGAGGTCAGTACAAAAAGCACCTCTCCGACCTCTGACCTCTGACTTCTGACCTCTGTTGCTTTATGTCTAAACTCGGAAACGTCTGGAAAACTTTACTGGCGGGCGGCGCCGGCGTCGCGGCCCTGGCGGCGCTCAACGCGTCCATCCAGCGCAACGCAAGCGACCCCGACGACAGCGCGCTTGGTGGCGAGGCCTGCTTTTTTAACTGGAAACACGGACGCGTTTTTTACAAAACCGCCGGCATAGAACATGCTGGCCCACCCGTGGTTTTCATCCATGGAGTAGGCGCCGGCGCATCGAGTTTCATGTGGCGCAAAAACTTCGACGACCTTGCCAAAGACTTTCGTGTCTATGCTTTTGATCTGCTTGGTTTCGGTTTTTCCGACAAGCCGGCCTCGGCCGCCTATTCCGCCGACCTGTATGTTGAACTGATTGCGGATTTCCTGCGCGAGGTTTCCGGTCATCCGGCGAATGTCATCGCCAGCTCGCTCGGTGCGGCTTATGCAATTCGCGTCGCCGATGAACATCCTGAACTTGTGAAGGCGCTAATCCTGAATGCACCAACTGGCGCTGACACGCTCAACCGTCGACCGGGAATGGCCGGCGCCGCATTTTATGGATTGCTGCAGTCGCCGGTGCTGGGCACCTCGTTCTATAACGTGATGGCCAGTGAGCGAAGCATTCGCGACTATGCCCGAAGCAATCTTTTCTATGATCATCGTCGCGTCACGGACCGGTTGGTTACTAACTTCTATGCGACCAGTCATCAGCCGGGCGCGCAACATGCGATCGCGGCCTTCCTTTCGGGCTATCTAAATACCGATTCCCGCGCGCCTTTTGCGCGTCTGACGCAACCGATTGTTTTGGTTTGGGGAAAACAGGATGGGGCCACGCCGCTGCAGACGCAAACAGCTCTCAAGGAATCGAACACACAGGCGCGTCTGGAAATTTTTGATTATTGCCGGATGATGCCCGAACAGGAACATCCGGAAAAATTCAATGCCTTGGTTCGAGAGAATTTCCAGAAAACTACCGAAGAACTCTCGCTCGCAGCCACTGACCAACCTTAAGCCCCGTTAATTCTCCGTCGAGCATGCCCCGCCGTAGAGTTGCCTTTTTTACTTTTGGGCTACGCCCTTGGTGTGGCCTTTGGCCCACTAGCGAAGGGCTCAGATCCATGATGGGCATAGCCCCGGAAAATTTGGCCGCACATCAGGCGGCAAAGCCGAAGCGCACCTAGCCGAGTACATTTTGGGCAAAGTTTTCGTCCTACAAACTACGCGCGCTAAACGTATCGCCCTGACGAATGTCACCCGTTTCCAGGCCCTTCCGAAACCAACGGATGCGCTGTTCCGAAGTGCCATGCGTGAACGAGTCAGGCACTACATAACCCTGACCTTCGCGTTGTAATCGATCGTCTCCCACCGCGCTCGCCGCATTAAGCGCTTCCTCCAGGTCACCCTGTTCAAGCAAACCCTTCTGTTGCGCATAGTGCGCCCAAACACCTGCCAGAAAATCTGCCTGAAGTTCCAGTCGGACCGAAAGTTGGTTTGCCTGTTCCGCACTCATGCGCCCGCGCGCGGCATCAACTTTGTCCATCGTGCCCAGCAAGCGTTGCACGTGATGACCGACTTCATGGGCCACAACATAAGCCTGGGCAAAGTCTCCCGGCGCGCGAAATCTCGTTTGCAGCTCGTCGAAAAACCCAAGATCGAGGTAAAGCTTCTGGTCGCCGGGACAATAAAATGGACCAACAGCGGAATTTGCCAGCCCGCATGCAGAGTCCACTTGGTCGGTGAATAAAACCAAAGTCGGTTTCCGGTACTGTTCGCCATTTTGTCGAAAAATTTCAGTCCAAATATCTTCAGTACTGCCAAGTACAACCAGGCTGAAATGTTTGAGTTCATCCTCGTGAGGATTAGTCGGACGAGAACTTTGCGTGCTAGATACCGGGTTTTCACCCGGCGCCTGTTGCAGCAATTGACGCGGATCAGCGCCTAACAGCAAGGCAACGACCAGCAGCACGATCCCACCCAATCCTCCGCCGATAGCCATGCCGCCGCGCGACATACCTCGCCGATCTTCGACGTTTTCGCTCTCTCGCTCACCTCGCCAGCGCATAGTTTTTCTCCATTTTGGGAAAGCTGTCCATCGTTACTACTTGGGGGAAATCAGGGTAACTCGGCTCAGAACTAAAAGTATTCGCCGCAAATTAGATTAAAAGTATTGAGGGAGTATGGCGAGAGACTCTAAATAAATATCGGGACTGCAATCCAGGAGCTTCCAACTCGTCGGATAACCACTGCGGACACCGACCGTGAATACCTGCGCCTGTTTTCCCATTTCGATATCTTCGGGGCTGTCGCCAACGTAACAGGCTTCATGCGGCGCGCAGCCAACCAGGCGCATTGCCGTGTGCAAACCTTCCGGATGCGGTTTCTTGTTTTCCATCTGCTCGTTGCAGATGACTACTTCGAAATACTCTGCAACACCAGACTCTTTGATTTCACGAGTTACGCGACAACTGCTACCACTGCTAACCACGCCCAAACAGTAGTTCTTCTCTTTTAGATCAACGATGGTTCTCCTCGCGCCGGCAATCAGTTGGGCGCTTTGTTCACCATAGTGCTGAATCCAAAGCTCGTCCGCGCACGGCCATTGCTCTTTCGGCAAGCCCATTGCCTCGTAAATTGAATACCAGTTTGGCGAGTAGACGCGCTGATAAATTTCATGGTCGAACTCTAATCCCAGGGTAGAGAACGTTTGTTCAAAGGCAATCAAACCAAGCTGGGCTGAATCAACCAGAGTGCCGTCCCAATCAAAAAGCAGCGTGTTGATTGAAGCTGTTTGCGGATTCATCAAGGAGAACTCGGAAACATAAGGGTCAATCGGCTATCGCTACAGTCAACTCATTTAGCGGCGATGATTCGGGCAAATCATCCATCGCTGACGTTTGCCGATTCACCGGGACGTACAGAATGTCTCGCTGCTGGGGAATGAAACCGGCCTCGCGAATCAGGAAGCGCAACATTTTTTCGTCAGCTCGATTATGCGCGCCCGCCGCTGACACAACGTTTTCTTCAATCATTATCGAGCCCATGTCGTTAGCGCCGAAGCGCAGCGCCACTTGGCCCAGCTTTAGTCCCTGCGTTAACCACGACGACTGGAAGTTCTCAATGTTGTCCAGAAACAGACGGGAAACGGCCAGCATCTTGAGATAGTCGACGCCGGTTGGTTCATCTTTAATGCGGCGTCCCAGCGCGGTGTTTTCACGTTGAAATGTCCATGGAATGAAGGCAGTAAAGCCCCCCGTTTCATCCTGAAGATCCCGTACTCGCTGCAAATGTCGAACGCGATGCTCCACAGTGTCGCCAATGCCAAACATCATCGTCGCCGTCGAGCGCAAACCGACGCGATGCACTGCGCGCATTACCGCCAGCCATTCGTCCGTGGTGCATTTCGTTGAAACGCGCTTGCGAACTTCGTCGTCCAGGATCTCGCCGCCCCCGCCCGGCAAACTATACAGGCCGGCTTCCTTCAGACGATGCATGATGGTTTCATAATCGAGACCGGAAATCAGGTGGATGTTGTGAATCTCCGGCGGCGAGAAGCAATGAAGTTGAAAGTTCGGATACTTCGCATGCAGCGTGCGCAACAAATCTTCGTACCACTCAATGCCGAAATCGGGATGCAGCCCACCCTGCATCAATACGCCGGTGCCGCCTAAAGCAATAGTCTCGTCAATCTTGTGGCAAATTTCATCAACAGTGCGGACGTAAGTGTCTGGCGCGCCGGGCCGTCGATAAAAAGCACAGAAGGTGCAAACCACGTTGCAGATGTTCGTATAGTTGATGTTCCGATCGATGATGTAGGTAACAATATTGTCCGGATGCCGGCGTTGGCGAATTTCATCGGCGGCCACGCCGATAGCGGCGATATCGTGCGATTCGAGCAGCGCGGTACACTCGTCCGCAGTCAGACGAATGTTAGCCTGGGCGCGTTCCAGAATCGTTTCGATTTCTCTCATATTTCTTAACTGAATATTATCCTCTGCGTTCTACAAATTCAAAGGCTTAAGCCCGGGAATAAGACTGTTTTTATAGGCCAGCTGGTAATAGAGCTCCAGGCCTTTCCTCAGGTCGTCATCGAGAAAGAAAGTAATGTTCTCAGTAAGATAAGTATCCAGTTCCCTGCGGGTCAGCCCCAAGTGCTGTTCATAGTAGTCAATGATTTCGTTTCGCTGGGCCAGGCCTTCTTGGCAAGCTTGCACGAAATCTATCGCCGGCAGCTGGCTGCTGTTTTCGGCCGCTGCCATCCACATCGCGAAAACAAATCCCAGACCCGTAAAGTCATGCCATAACGCCGCCAGATCCCAAACACGCAAGCTATCGCGCGCAAACGTCATTGCCGGATCGCCAATTATCAAAGCAGCGTCGTTCTTGCGCAGCATCTCTTTAAGATCGGGAGAATGGCTAGACCATTCAGGTTCGATCCCCAGAAATTCTTTAAAGATTATTCTTACCAATGTGGCTGAGGTTCGCGACGACTCGTCAAGCGCAACGGTGCGCACTTTCTTCAAATTATTTAGGCGCGACACTAGCACGACGCTGCGCACCTTTTGCCGTGAGCCAACACAAACACCGGGCACAAACGTCACATTCTCTATTCGTTGGTACTCGATCGTGGGAACAAGTGCGAAATCGATCTGGCCGCGGGCTAAGAAGTCCGCGCACGACGACGGTAACGCGTCAACGAGTGTTACCTCGTCCTGACGCGCGCCATGCTTAAAGCTCCAGATTAGCGGTGCCGTATTTAGATAGCTCGAAGCGGCTAAGCGCGGCTTGGTTTTGGAATTCACTTCATTTGGCGGTGTTTCAGTTTAAGTTCGGCGATGCTAACGAAAGCGAAGCTGGTATCGCAAGCGTCTGCCTTTAAAGATTGATTGACACTCTTCAAAGACGACAATTACTATGCGGCGCTAACACTCGCCAGCGCGCGATTCAATCAATGACCATCTACGACATCAGCGTGCCGCTTTCGGCGGCCACTCCCACTTATCCAGGCGATCCCGCAATCGAAATCAAATCGTGGTCGGACTTGCAGCGTGGCGACAACGCAAATGTTTCGTTGCTTCACTTTGGCGCTCACTCCGGCACGCACGTCGACGCTCCGGCTCACTTTATCGCGGGCGCCTCGAAGGTCGACGCTCTGCCGCTCGAAAGCTTGTTAGGCAACGTAACAGTGGTTGAAACCCCGGCGGACATGGGTTCAATAGACGGTAATTTCGTAAGCAATAACTGCAATCAATCAATGGAACGAATCCTTTTCAAGACGCGCAATTCCAGTTTTTGGAACAATCCTGAAGCGGGTTTTCGTACTGACTTTACTTACCTGGAATCGGGCGCCGCGCGGCGTTTGACGCAAATGAAGATTAAACTGGTCGGCATCGATTACTTATCAGTTGAGCAGTTCAAATCAGAAACGTTTGAGACGCATACCATTCTCCTATCTGACGCAGTGGTAATTCTCGAGGGTCTGGATCTGCGCAACGTTCCAGCCGGCCGTTATGAATTGCTTTGTCTGCCGCTGCGGCTCGCCGGCGGCAACGGCGACGGCGCCCCGGCGCGAGCGATACTGCGGACCTTGGCATAAGCGGCTAATGAAATCGGTGAAATCGAATCGCAAACGTGATACTGACTGCGACTATCGCGAGCGCGTCTATCGGATCGTTCGCTCAATTCCACGTGGCCGCGTGATGACGTACGGTCAACTTGCAGAAATTCTCGGCGAGGGCTACACGCCGCGGACGGTCGGGTTTGTCATGCATGGTTCGGACGATGGGACGCCGTGGCATCGGGTAATCAATGCCCAGGGCGCGTGCTCGACAGGAAGAATTGTGCTGCCTTCTGACAAACAGCAGCGCATGCTGGCAGCGGAAGGTGTAGAATTCAATGAACGCGGCCGCTGCGATTTGCAACGCTATCTATGGATTCCTTCCGAACGAAAAACGAGCAGCAACTCGCGGCTGAAAAAATAACTTCTGCGAATAGAACTTAACACCAAAGGAACAGCACATGAACAGTGATCCCCTGGACAAGCGAGTGCCTTACAACGTTAGTCCGCCCCGCTATTCGGTTTCGCATCAAATGGTAACTACCGCTTTTGAGCTGCCAAATTTTCGCATCACGCAAAACCTCGGGATTGTCCGCGGCATTGTTGTCCGGTCGCGAAACATTTTCGCCACCATCGGTGCGGGATTTCAGATGGTTGTTGGGGGGAACATAACCGTGTGGACAACGTTGTGCGAACAAACTCGTGCAGACGCGTTTGAAATTATGATCCAGCATGCAACTGAAATTGGCGCGAACGCCATCGTCGGCGCGCGCTATGATGCAACTGAAGTGACCTCCGGCGTCACTGAAGTGCTCGCCTACGGCAGCGCCGTGATTGTTGAGCCAACCACTGAAGCGAGCTACAGATCATGAGCGACGGCGCCTTGCCGGCCGAACGGATCGAGTGGATTGAGCGGGCTATGGAAACGGTTCCATATGCGCAACTGCTCGGCATTCAACTTGAAAAACTGGCTCCTGGCGAAGCCACGCTGATGCTACTAGTGCGCCCGGATCTGCTGCAGAACCATGGCGTGGTCCATGGTGGCGCTACTGCCTCACTGATAGATTCCGCCACTGCTTTTGCCATCCTGACTCTGCTGGAACCAGCGGAACGAGTCACAACGGTTAACCTAACTATTAGCTATCTGCGTCCTGCGCGCGAAGGGCACATGAGGGCAATCGCCCGGGTACTGCGGCAGGGCCGGAGACTCCTTACCGTTTCTGCTGAAGTGACTGATAAGGGGGGAACCCTCCTTGCAACAGCACTTAGCACCTACCTCAAACTCTAGTGAAATGGGGGAAAACCTTAGATTTTTGCGAGGAATTTCGCTGGACACACACCGTTCATCCGTGTAAAATGTTTTTGGCCTTCCGATGCGCCGCTCCCCAACCCGGTGTTCGCCCTCGCAAGCTGCCATAGCCCAGAAGCCCTTCGGTGATCGACTCACCTATGTACTCCCTGTACCACTCCCTTTTAGCCCAACACTCCCGTCAATTGACCCCAGTCTCTTGTGCGGGTTCTACCATTGCGCAGCTTCAGCGTTACTTCGAAGACGTAGTGATCGAAAACAACCTGGCCGCGCTGGTAGTCGAAAGCTTACCCGGCAGCGCCGCGCGCCCTCCGCGCGAGGTTACTCGCATCAAGGAGCTCGATCAGGCAGCCAAGAACTTCTTTTTGTGGGTCAGTCCGGAAGATGCCCTTTCGAGCCTGGTGTTAAGCCGCGGAAAAGAAAATACCAATTCAGTTGTATTTGCGCGCACCGATCAAGATAGAACCTACGAGCGGTTTGTCGTAATTGCAGACGCCCGGTTCTCTGCTGTGCTGGCCTCAGTCAAGAACGAGGACAATGACGATGCGTCGCGAGATCTTGTGATTTGGACATTCGAACCTGACGTCGTTTATTCAGCACTCGAGTATTTGATGGCCCGCGTGACGGCTGAGCATTCGTTCTACTCAAATGCCTTTTCAAAAGCGGTGCGCACTTCGATGCCGAAAGCTACGTCGTTGCAGCTCACCCTGGGCGTCACCACCAAACTTGCACGACTGCTACAAGAACAAGCTGAACGTGAGATCGCCGTCAATCGCCTGGCGACCGCCATCAGAAACTCACTAGAACTCGATAGCGTTTTGCAAACCGCGGCTGACGAAGTTGGCCGCGCGCTGAACGTGCAGTCCTGCGCGGTGAGAGTAGAAGGCGCGCTCGTGGGCCGGCAGATGACGAAGTCTTATTTTCGTCATGACCTTGCCCATGAAGCGTCGCGCGCATTGTTGTTAAGCGATGTTGACACCATCAGCGACCGACTTTCCGCGTCGCCCCAGACTTATGTGGTCGATGGAGATTCTCCACAGTCGGGTCCTGTGACAGCCGATGCTGTGGTGCCGCTAATCTACCAGGGAAGTTTTGTTGGACTTTTGTTGGTCCGTTCCGACGATGTGACTCGCATCTGGGCGGAAAATGAACTGCTGCTGCTGCACACTGTCGCCGATCAGTTGGCGGTTGCCGTCAACCAGGCTCACTTGTTTGCGCAGATGCAGCAACAGGCACTGACCGACGGCTTGACTGGATGTTACAACCGGCGCTCGTTTGAATTGCAACTGGAGCGCGACCTACACCTCGCAACGCGGATGCGCCAGCCGCTTTCGTTGATCATGCTCGACCTCGATCACTTCAAATACATCAACGATCAGGCCGGACACGATGCGGGTGACGAAGCCTTGTGTATGTTGGCAGATAGCTTGCGCGCAGAATTGCGAGCAGTCGATACTCCCGCGCGCTTTGGCGGAGACGAGTTCGTCATCATTCTGCCTCAGGCCAACGCTGACGGCGCGATGCTTGTCGCCGAACGCCTGCGCCTGCGCATTGAACAAATGGAAATCACGGGGTATGGTCGAGCAACCGCGTCTTTTGGCGTTGCTAGTTTTCCGGCGCATGCATCGTCACGCGACACGCTGGTGGTCGCCGCTGACCGCGCGCTTTATAACTCCAAGCGCGCCGGCCGCAATCGCGTTAGCTTGCCTCAGGAAGAAACGCCGGAAACCATGCCAAGTCCTGTCGAACAAACCCCCACCGAATTTGATTCGACTGACGCACTGCAACGGCTTTAACAATTCTCAAAACTTCAGTCCTTCCTTCGCAGTTCCCTTAATTTCGACTTCCCTTCTGGTGTCCCGCGGAAAAATCGCGCATCATAACCTTTTCGCTTTTAGTCAAAGGTCATTGGGTCGCTTTTTTTGCATGGACGATCTACGGAAATTCAGCCGCTATTTTCTTCCTTATAAACTTTCGTTGACGATTGGCATCGCCTGTATCCTCGCCAGCGTTGTATTCAACCTCTACATTCCATTAATTGTCGGACAAGCTGTCGATGCCAACTGGACGCAGATTTCCTGGGCGCTTTTAACGCTTTCGGCAGCTAAGGTGCTCGGCGCCAGTTTGCTCAGCGGCACCTTCCTCTTCTTACAACGCCGTATCCTGATCGGCATGTCGCGAAAGGTTGAGTATGACGTGCGCCAGGACTTCTATGCTCACCTGGTAAATCAACCGCAATCGTTTTTCCAGGAACATCGCATCGGTGACTTGATGGCACGGGCCACTAACGATCTGGCAGCGGTGAGGCAATTGGCTGGGCCGATGATTATGTACACGCTCCAGACGGTGTTCGTGGTCGTCATCGTCATGCCGCTGATGTTCATGATCAACTGGCACCTAACTTTGCTTTTGCTGGTGACGATGCCGCTCGTCTCTTTGACAGTTAAGTTTTTCGGCCAACAAGTCCACGTTCGCTTTGAAAAGATTCAGGAGTTCTTTTCGCAGATCACAGCGCGGGCACAGGAAAATTTTACTGGCGTGCGCGTAGTGCGCGCTTACGCGCAGGAAGGTGCGGAAATCGCGGCCTTTAACGAATTGAACCGCCAATATGCGGAAAAGAATTTGAGCCTGGTCAGAATAGACGCTTTGATGCGACCGCTGATGACGTTCTTCATCGGCATGGGCTTTGTACTCATCATCTGGGTCGGAGTGCCGGCTGCAATTCGCGGCGAGATCAGCGTCGGCCAGTTTACTGTTTTCAATATGTATTTGTTCCGCCTGATCTGGCCGTTGATTGCGCTCGGATACGTGGTGAATCTCTATCAGCGTGGCACCGCCAGCTTGAAGCGAATGAACGCTATCCTTGCAATCAGGCCAGCAATTGCAGACTCGCCCAACGCCATAGACCGATCGCCCAGCGAAGGTGAAATCAAGTTTCGCAACCTGACGTTTAGTTATAAACCAAACGACGAACCGGTTCTGCGCGACATCGATCTGCGCATTGATTCAGGGCAAACTGTGGCCTTTGTTGGCCGTACCGGCAGTGGCAAATCGACGCTTGTCAATTTGATACCGCGCCTGGTTGAAGCTCCGAAAGACACAGTATTAGTCGACGGAATCTCGGTGCGCGACTATCGCCTGGCAAAGTTGCGCACCAGCATTGGATATGTGCCGCAGGAGACGTTTTTGTTCAGCGAAACACTGGCTGAAAACATCGCCTTCGGAGTTGAACATGCCGAGCGCCGGCAGATCGAATGGGCCGCGGATGTGGCTGGTTTAATGGAAGACATTGCTGGTTTTCCCGATGGTTTTGATACGTTGGTCGGCGAGCGCGGGCTGACACTTTCAGGTGGACAGAAACAACGCACCGCGATTGCGCGTGCGATATTGCGCGAGCCGAAAATTCTAATTCTTGACGACGCGCTATCTTCGGTTGATACATACACTGAAGAGATGATTCTGGGAAAACTTCGCGGTGTAATGCGCGGCCGTACGAGTTTGATTGTCTCCCATCGCATATCCACGGTGCGCGATGCGGATCTGATTTGCGTACTTGATGAAGGTCGCATCGTAGAACGCGGCACGCATGATGAACTGCTCGCACGCGGCGGCGAGTATGCTGCGCTGCATGAGCGCCAGCTACTGGAAGAAGAATTGGCGGCGACTTCCTAGTAATTATGTCAACTGCAGCCAAACAATTTCACGAAGAAGAAGCCATCGGCAAAACGTATGACTTTCAGGTCGCGCGTCGCCTGCTTCGTTACCTGCGTCCATACATTCGGCCGCTGAGTGTCGCGTTGTTGCTCACCTTCATGCTGAACCTGCTCGGCATTCTGCAACCAAAGTTCACTCAATATGCGATCGATTGGTACATCCTGCCCGGTAAGTACACGGGGCTGAAGTTATTGGTGGGCCTTTACGTTGGCGTACAGGTGCTGCGGCTGGTGTTCTCGTATTTCCAGGCTGTCATGCTCAACACCGTCGGCCAGTTTGTGATGTTTGATATGCGCCGCGAGCTTTACGACAAGCTGCAGCATCAGGAGGTGGCCTACTACGATCGTAATCCGGTAGGCCGTATCATGACGCGGCTCACCAGCGACGTTGACTCGCTGAACGAACTGT
>JBDUCC010000099.1:0-10295 GCA_040003675.1 bacterium
GCCTGCTATGATATAATCCTGGCCGATTCATTAGGAAATTCCACGTTTTTGTACCCGCTCGGTCGTATTCAGGAGGAAGATAATGGCTACAGAATTGAAAAGAGGGACGACCACCCTCGACCGGATCGAAGAGTTGCTCGGCGACAACGCTCGCACTTTACTGGACTATCAAGCCACCGCGATAGCCAAAGACACTCTTAATTTGCCGGGGCCGGACTTTATTGATCGCGTTTGGTCAGGCTCCGACCGTTCGCCGGCAGTTTTGCGTTCGCTGCAAACTCTTTTTGATAACGGGCGCCTCGCCAAAACCGGGTATCTTTCAATCCTGCCGGTGGACCAGGGCATCGAACATTCGGCCGGCGCTTCCTTCGCTCCAAACCCCCAATATTTCGATCCGGAAAACATTGTGAAACTGGCAATCGAGGGCGGCTGCAATGCGGTGGCTTCAACCTTTGGTGTGCTGGGGACGGTCGCGCGAAAGTATGCGCATAAGATTCCCTTCATCGTGAAGATCAATCATAACGAGTTGTTAACCATGCCAAATAAGTTTGACCAGGTGCTGTTTGGCACGGTGAAAGAAGCCCACAATATGGGTGCAGTGGCGCTAGGCGCCACCATCTATTTCGGCTCCGATGAATCAACCAGACAGATAACTGAAATCAGCAACGCTTTCGCGCAGGCCCATGAGCTTGGGATGGCGTGCATACTCTGGTGTTACCTGCGCAACTCGAAGTTCAAAACTCCCGAAGGCGACATGCACGCCTCAGCGGATCTTACCGGCCAGGCGAACCATCTGGGTGTAACCATCCAGGCCGACATCATCAAGCAGAAGCTTCCGGAACGAAACGGCGGCTACACTGCGGTGGAAAAAGAGCTGGGCAAGTCGTATGGCAAGACAAGCAAAATTGTTTACGAAAAACTAACCACGGATAATCCGATAGATTTGGTTCGCTACCAGGTAGCCAATTGCTACATGGGCCGCTGTGGTCTGATTAACTCTGGAGGCGAATCAAAGGGTGCCAGCGATCTTGCGGAAGCAGTGCGCACAGCCGTAATTAATAAGCGCGGCGGCGGCACCGGCCTGATTTCCGGACGTAAAGCTTTTCAACGTCCGATGGCGGAAGGTATCGAGTTGCTAAATGCGATTCAGGATGTTTACCTGGCGCCGGAGATCACGGTAGCATGACGGCTGGAAGCCTAGAGGATTCGGTTTGGAGTCTAAATAGTGGATAGGGCGGACACAGATGTTCGCCCTGAGTTTTTCTCCTTAATTGATGCATTCCCCCTCCGGTTCTTCACCCTCCAACAGGTCTTAAGAAAAACAGTGAATTACCCAATCTTGTGAACAGCGTCATCTCGTATATTGAGTGAATCGAATGTCGGGAGTGCAGACCGAACAAATATCGGACGTTGAGTTACTTCACGCCATCGCAAGCGGCGATGAGGGGGCGTTAGCTCGCCTTTACGACCAATATCGCGTAATCCTCTTTGGCCTGCTGGTTCGTATATTAAGCAGCCGCGAAGAAGCGGAAGATGTTTTGCAGGAGGTATTCTTGCAAGTCTGGCGACGAGCTGCCGATTTCGACGAGACGCGAGGCAAGCCATTTACATGGCTGGTGACGCTTACGCGGAGCCGCGCCATCGATCGTCTACGCCAACTCGGCGCCCGGCAGCGGCTGGCGACTTCCGCGGCCCAGGATCAGACTGAAGAAGCATCTGACGCCCTAAAGGAAACCTTTAGATCCGAACAACGGGAAATTGTGAAGGGGGCCCTGGCCGGTCTGCCGAAGGAGCAGCGGTACGCTTTGCACCTTGCCTATTTTGAAGGGTTAACACAATCCGAGATCGCGGCAAAATTGGATGCGCCGTTGGGAACGGTAAAGACGCGAATGCGCGCGGCTATGACTAAGTTGCGCACGGTGTTGGGAAACCAATTGGAAACCCTGGGATAACCGGTTAGGAATATGACGCACGAAGAATACAAGGAGTTGATGTCGATTGGAGCGCTGGCTGCGCTTGAATCTGCAGAGGCACGCTCCCTTGCTGCTCATCTTGAGTCATGCCCTGAGTGTCGTAGTGAAATGGGCGTTTGGGAGAACGCGGCTGCTTTGCTTGCATTCGATGCCAGCCCGCTCGCACCCTCATCACAAGTCCGGGAACGAATTCTCTCAGCCGTTCGCGCCGAAAAAGGACAAACCATTGCCAAACAAACTTCGCCGGCAGTTGTGGATGACCGGAAACAAATGCAAAGGCTGGGCAATTCGACAGTTGTTCCTTTTGAGCGCCCGCCCAAAACCGTCTGGACCACAATCAGATCCTATTACGCAGTTGCGGCCTCGGTGGGATTAGTGGCCCTGGCCATTTCGCTTTTCGTTATATGGCAACAGAACCGCGCCGCCAGGGCAGAACTCGCCAGAGTAACTTCAGAGAAGAGCGAGGCTCAGCAGCAACTGGCGCACGAACGCGAAGTGCTGGCCTTGATAACATCTCCAGGGACACGCATGACTGAGTTGGCGGGCACCAATGTTGCGCCAGACGCCCATGCAATGATTGCTTACGACAAGACTGGTCGTGCCATGCTGATGGCCAAGGGTCTACCGGCGGCTCCGGCAGGTAAGGCTTATCAACTTTGGTTCATTATGGGCAACAAGCCAATGCCCGGCAGGGTGTTGACTCCCGATACACAGGGAAATGGCAGCTTGCAGGATCAGGTTCCGGCTGAGGCGATGAACGGGGCTGTGTTTGCGATAACGCTCGAACCGGCCAGCGGCGTCCAGTCGCCGACGGGCGCGATATACCTAAGCAGTGGCGCCTGACCGCATTCGCCCACGCGCTGCGCCGCAGTCGACTTGTCTGTTTCAAAACCGGCACAGTATTCTCAAGGGAGTTTGACACCAATCTTCCGAATCGATATAAGACTACTCTCGGAAGGAACAGTCGTTATGAATCTCGACATCACTCGCAACGCCAAAGTTGCAGGAACCGCCAATAATGGTTGGTGGGCTGTCATGTATTGGCGGTCGCGACCCTTGGTGTTGAGTGCATTAGATTAAGTCGTAAAGCACAGAATCAACTTTGAGGCCCGCTGCCAGAAAAAGACTGGCAGCGGGTTTTTCTTTTTGCGAACAATGCTGACACAAGGCAACGAAAGACTGGCGGGATTCAACTCTACGCCGGATGAAAGCACACGAACGCAAGTTGACGTCTCGCTGCGTACTTTCTTGTCGCGCCTGCTCGTTGGTCAAAGCCTTGGGCGTCATGAAGCTGAGGTTTTTCTTGGAGCGCTGCTGGATGGTGAGGCGACGGACGCTCAAATCGGTGCGGCGTTGGTTGCGCTTGCCATCAAAGGCGAGACGGTAACTGAACTAGTTGGGATGGCCAGTGCAATGCGCTCACGCGCGGTGCGTATTCACAGCCGGTATGAACGTTTTATTGATACCGCCGGAACCGGCTCCAGCAACGCCAAAACCTTTAACGTCTCAACCGCTGCCGCCTTTGTGATTGCTGGTGCAGGGTTGCCAGTAGCAAAGCACGGCAATCGCGCCGCAAGCAGTCGCACAGGCAGCGCCGACGTTCTTACGGCGCTAGGTGTACAAGTCAGCGCCTCTCCTGAAATTTCAGAGCAATGCCTGAACGAGCTGGGTATCTGTTTCATGTTTGCCCCGCTTTACCATGGAACAACCGCGCGCGTTGCCGGAGTGCGCCGCCAACTGGGCGTGCGCACAGTTTTCAACCTGCTTGGTCCTTTAACAAACCCAGCCGGTGCGCCCAGCCAAATCGTCGGCGTTTGGCATGAGTCGATGGTTCATCCTTTGGCGCAGACGCTCGCCGCTTTGGGTACTAAGCGATCCTGGGTTGTTCATGGGCTGGATGGATTGGACGAAATAACTCTAGCCAGCAAGACCCTAGTGGCTGAGGCGGCCAGCGAGAGCGTTAGAACGTTTGAGATTGGCCCAGAGGATTTCGGATTAAGGCTCACATCGCTGGAAGCCGTGCGCGGCGGTGACGCGGCGGACAGCGCCCGCCTGATTCGTGACGTCCTTAGGGGCGAACGGCGCGACGCCGCGCGCGACCTGATAATTATCAACGCGTCTGCGGCACTCTTTGTCGGCGGCGCTGCGGCGAGCTTAAACGAGGCACGTTGCCGGGCGGAACAGAGCATCGATGAAGGAAAGGCACAGGCCAAGCTGGATGAATTAATAAGGGCCACGAACCAATGAATTCGAACACAAACTTTCTGGCTCAAATCCTTGAACGCGGGCGAGTCCGGCTCGCGGATGCACGGCTCGTTTGCCCCCTGGATGTCTTACGCAAGCGTGCGGCGGAGGTGCGAAATGGAAGTGAGCCGCACGCCCTGCGCCGCGCGCTTAAATCTATTAGTCCAAACATAATTGCCGAGTTCAAACGGGCCTCACCCTCGCAGGGAATAATTCGAGAAAACATTAAGCCGGCTGAGACAGCACGAGCTTACGCGCGCGGTGGCGCAACAGCCATCTCTGTATTGACGGAAGAACACTACTTCCGAGGCTCCCTCAATGACCTCCGTGAAGTGCGCGAAGTGACCCCTCTGCCAATTCTCAGGAAAGACTTCATTGTTGATGAATACCAAATCTATGAAACAGCAGCAGCCGGAGCGGATGCCGCACTCCTGATTGTGGCCGCACTGAGCGACGCCGAACTAACGCGACTTCGCCGGCTGGCTGAAGAAGAGTTGGGTCTGGACGCACTCGTGGAAGTGCATACCGACAACGAGATGAGGCGGGCCCAGCGGGCCGGTGCCACACTGATCGGTGTCAATAATCGTAATTTGCAAACGTTCAACGTTTCCCTTGATGTGTCTGAGAGATTGGCACGTCAAGTTTCACCACAAACCCTTTTGGTTGCTGAAAGCGGTATGAATTCGAGCGATGACTTACGTCGTTTGCGGGCGGTTGGATACCGGGGCTTCTTGATTGGGGAATCGTTAATGCGCGCCCACGATCCGGCAAAGCGATTACAGGCGCTCATTCGAGAGTCTGGTGAGCAGTTGGTGCAGGTCAAAGTTTGCGGTATCACCAATCTCAAAGATGCGCTGGCAGCCGTGCGAGCAGGCGCTGATATGCTGGGCTTCAACTTTTACAAACCCAGCCCGCGCTATGTCAGGCCCGAGACGGCCCGCGAAATCATCGAACAATTGCCGGACGAGGTCCTGAATGTAGGAATATTTGTTAATCAGGAAAGCCCGGCAGCGGTTGCTTCGATCGCAGCAGCAAGTGGTATTACCGCGGTGCAGTTACACGGCGACGAGTCGCCCACCTATTGTCGCGCGTTAAAGAACTATTCGGTAATCAAAGCGTTGCGAGTCGGCAAAAAGTTTACACTTAAGGACCTCTCTGAATATGCGACCGACGCCATTCTTTTAGATACGTTCCGCTCAGAAGCTCGCGGGGGGACCGGAGAGCAGTTTGACTGGTCTGTTGCGAACGAAGCGCGGAACTATGTTTCGAGATTGTTTCTCGCTGGAGGAATTACTCCGGAGAACGTAACCGAGGCAGTCCGGTTAGTCCGGCCTTATGCCGTGGACGTCTGCAGTTCAGTCGAAAGTTCACCCGGGCACAAAGACGAAGCACGGCTATGCCAATTAATTGTCGCAGCGAAAACAGCAAATGAAGGAAGCGCAACCGCTTTCCAGCAAGGATAAAACAATGTGGCAAACTCAACCTGATGATCGTGGCCATTGGAATCAATACGGTGGACGTTATGTACCGGAAACTTTGATGGCGCCGCTCGAGGAACTAACAACGGCTTATATAACGGCGCGCGCGGACTCTGGTTTTCAGTCAGAGTTGGCCGATCTCTTGCGTAACTACTCAGGTCGACCGACACCGTTATCTCCCGCCGCTCGCTTGTCGCAAAAGGCAGGTGGAGCGCGAATCTATTTAAAACGCGAAGACCTTTCGCACACCGGCTCGCACAAAATTAACAATGCATTGGGTCAGGCTCTGCTCGCGCGGCGCATGGGCAAACGAAGGGTGATCGCCGAAACCGGCGCGGGCCAACACGGAGTCGCAGTGGCTACCGTTTGCGCGCTGTTTGATTTGCAATGCGTGATTTACATGGGCTCCGACGATATGCGCCGCCAGGCGCTCAACGTCTTTCGTATGGAACTGCTGGGAGCCGAGGTGCGCGCAGTTGATGGCGGTTCGCGCACGCTGAAGGACGCAGTGAACGACGCGCTGCGCGATTGGGTAACCAACGTGGGTGACACTTATTACCTCTTGGGGAGCGCCCTCGGACCTCACCCTTATCCGATGATGGTGCGCGATTTCCAAAGCGTGATCGGGCACGAGACACGAGAACAAATTCTCGAGCTGGAGAAACGACTGCCGGACGTTCTGGTTGCCTGCGTCGGTGGAGGTTCCAATTCTATTGGTCTCTTCTATCCCTTTCTAAAAGACAAATCAGTGCGGCTGGTTGGCGTCGAAGCCGGCGGACGCGGCGATGAGCTGGGACAACACGCCGCTCGTTTCAATTCCCAAGTCGGTGGCCGACCCGGAGTTTTGCACGGCACTATGAGTTACATCCTGCAAGACGAGCATGGACAAATCGCGACCACTCATTCGATCTCGGCAGGCCTGGATTATCCGGCAATTGGCCCCGAACACGCTTACCTTCATGACTCTGGACGCGCTGAATATGTCTCAGTTTCTGACTCCGAAGCCCTCGAGGCATTTCAGGTCCTGTCAAAAATGGAAGGCATCATTCCGGCGCTCGAATCGGCTCACGCGGTTGCCCATGCCCTGCGGGTAGCGGCCGAGTTGAGTTCAAAGCAAATCATGATCATCAACCTCTCCGGGCGTGGTGATAAGGATATAGGGACAATTGCTGAGTTAAACAAGCGTGTAGAGTCATGAGTCGAATTTCTGAAACGTTCGCTCGACTGCGATCCGAGCGAAAACGCGGTCTGATACCGTTTATCACCGCGGGCGATCCTGATCTGAAGACCACGCGCGAGCTCTTAATTGAACTCGCGCACTCAGGGGCCAGCCTGATTGAGGTGGGCGTTCCGTTCTCCGATCCAATCGCAGACGGCCCGGTAATTCAGCGCTCGTCAATGCGCGCGCTGCGAAACCGCGTAGACGTTGCCGCTAGTTTACAGGTCATAAGCGAAGCGCGCCGTGAGATGGATGTACCCGTCATTCTGTTTAGTTATTTCAATCCTCTGCTGCAGTTTGGCGTGGAACGGTTAGGCGAGGCCGCGCAGCGCGCAGGAGTCGACGGAGTATTGGTGACAGACTTAGCACCGGAAGAAGCCGAAGACTTTGCCGCCGCACTGGCAAGGTACGATCTCGATTGTGTCTTCCTGGCTGCGGCAACTTCTACCGACAAACGCTTGCGGCTGATCGCGGACCGTGCGAGCGGATTTATTTATGCGGTGTCTCGAGCCGGTGTTACCGGAGAGCAAGTCGAGGTCAGCAGCGATGCAGAAAAGCTGGTCGCGCGTCTTCGCAACGTCAGCGATTTGCCGATCGCCCTCGGTTTCGGTATCTCCACTCCTGAACATGTGAACGAGGTCTGTCGCTACGCTGATGCTGCTGTGGTGGGTTCGGCCATTGTAGCCAAAATCGAAAAACTTGCCGCCACTCCCGATTTAGTGAAGCAGATTGGAAGCTTCGTGCGGAGTTTATTGCCCAAAGAATTCGACGGTCCACTCAATCAAGGCGAGCAGGAAGGAAGGTCATGAAACGGCGAATTCGAGCAGTGGCGGTCCTTGTTTGCGCGCTTACTCTGGCGGCAGTTTTCCTGGTTCTCACTCAATCAGCGGTTGCTCAGAATCTGACCTTTGAAGACATCAAGAAACTGCCGTCACCCGACGGGGCCCTGAGAGTCGCATACGGAAACGATCCTTCACAATTTGGTGAGCTGCGTTTGCCACCTGGAAAAGGGCGTCATGCAGTTGTCGTGGTCATTCACGGCGGTTGCTGGTTTTCCGAGTATGATCTAACTCATCTTGAGAATTTCACTGCCCGGCTTACGAGCCTCGGTGTGGCAACTTGGAGTCTGGAATATCGCCGAATCGGAAATCGTGGCGGCGGCTGGCCAGGAACGTTTGTTGATGTTGCGCACGGCACAGATTATCTGCGCGTACTGGCGCGTTCATACCCGCTGGATCTAAAGCGGGTCATCGTCATTGGTCACTCAGCGGGCGGGCAGTTGGCACTATGGTTGGCCGCTCGTCGTCGACTACCCAGGGACAGTCCTTTATATACCAACAACCCGTTGCCGTTGCGCGGAGTGGTCTCGCTTGCCGGCATTAGTGATCTGCGAAAGTACCGGCCAAACTGTGGCGATGCTGTAACGAAGCTGCTCGGTGGATCACCGGAAGAAGTTCCTGATAGATATCAACAGACATCCCCGATAGACCTGTTGCCCCTGAAGATTGAACAGCGACTGATACAGGGTACGCTGGACAAAATTGTGCCGGTTGATTTCAGTAAAAACTACGATGTAGCTGCAAGAAAGAAAGGTGACAGAGTTCGCCTTACAATTCTGCCCAAAGCGGGGCACTTCGATTTGATCGCCCCTGAATCTCCTGCCTGGCTGAGTATAGAGTCGGCCGTCCGCTCGTTGTTACGGTTAGAAAAGCGGTGAGTCTCACGCGCCGCAACCTCATCTACTAGAACTCGCGCGATTGCAGCAAATACATCAGTTAAAAAATACTTCGCGTGCGTAAATCCGCTGGAGTCGAGACACTCGTATATTCAACGGAACTACACAAAAACAATTGGTTTTCTAAATCAGGAGGAAGAAAAAGGATGAGAAGAACGTTTTTTATGATGCTGTTCGTGTTGGCATCACTGATGGGCGCACATGACGCTATGGCGCAGGATAATATGATGAGCCATGGTGGCGCGATGGGCCATAGCAATAACCCGATGGTTGGCGGTGCGGCAATGTATCGCACTAAAGACATCGTTGACAATGCAGTGAATTCTGCCGACCACACGACTTTGGTAGCCGCGGTCAAAGCTGCCGGCTTAGTCGATACACTGAAAGGTAACGGTCCCTTTACTGTCTTTGCGCCGACAAATGCTGCGTTTGAAAAGCTGCCGGCGGGAACTGTTGATATGCTCTTGAAAGCGGAGAACAAACCGACCTTGACCAAGGTTTTGACCTATCACGTGGTTGCTGGTCGCCTGGATTCCAAAGCCATTATGAAGGCAATCAAAAAAGGTAAAGGCTCGGCACAGCTTACGACCGTGAGCGGTGGCAAGTTAACTGCGATGATGAGCGGTAAAAATCTCGTTCTGCGAGATGAGAAGGGCGGCACCTCCATGGTGACCATCGGAAACGTGTATCAATCAAACGGCATTATTCACGTAGTCGATACTGTTCTGATGCCCAGGTAGTCAGATTGGAACACGGTTGCTACTCAGCCGTTCACTCAAATACAAAGGCGCGTGGAAATCCCACGCGCTTTTTTTATGACATCGCACCCCGGGAAAAGGACAGGCACCGTCGCCTTTCAGCCTTCCCAAGCTTCGCGGAACCTTCCTATTAACCTAAATCAGCGGAAGCTGCTAAACTCACGTATCACTAAAGCGGGGTAGAATGAAGAACATCATGTCCGAGAAAAAGAAAGATCCAGCTCCAGTCGATAACATCATTTCCGATGAGACCGGGCAATTCGATTTGCGCTTCGTCCTGTGGCGACACTTCTGCGCGCAGAATAATGTTCCGGTGGAATCGTTGCCGAGCCAGCTCAAGGACGACTTGAAGGATAAGTGGGAAGAATTGAAGTCCAGCCGCCTGCGCGGACCAACCAAGAAATAAATCCCTATCCGCAGATTACGCCGATTACACAGATTCAGAAGTCATGAAGAAGTAACGAACTTGTCCGAGTCACCCTTGTGAGGACACTTGGGACGCGTCTTAATATTTCCTCGAGCAAATGTCTCTTTCGGTTTTGCTAATCCGTGGAATCTGCGTAATCTGCGGATTATCTTTCTTTCAAAACCTGCCCGCGCCAAGCTTGTAGACCCCGGTAAGAAACGGATTTGTTTTTCTCTCATGACCAATCGTGGTTACTGGTCCATGCCCGGAATAAACTTCGACGTCATCGCCCACCGGCAATAGTTTATTCATAATCGAATCGATCAGTTGCTCACTCGATCCGCCGGGCAAGTCCGTCCGGCCCACTGACCCTGCAAACAACACATCGCCCACAAAAACCTTTCGTTCGTTTGGTTCGAACAAAACTACGTGGCCGGGCGTGTGACCGGGACAGTGGATGATCTGAAACTCAAGCTCTCCAA
>JBDUCC010000100.1:0-10274 GCA_040003675.1 bacterium
ACAAGATGGTGAACCCCATTCAGCACATGGAAGACATGAAGTTGTTGATGCGCGGAAAAGTTCCACCCTGGCAGTGTCGCGCGGGGCAAAACTCGCTGATCATTCGCACCGACGGGACCCTGGCGCCGTGTTTCCCGATGTATTCGGCGACGCACGACTGGGGTGTGGTGGGCGATCACAAGTTTGATGTGAAGCAGCTCGATGAAATGAAGGTTGATTGCACTAAGCATTGTCTGTCGACCTGCAATTACATTCTGGGTTATTGCTACGACACGATGCGCGTGTTGACCTGGGCGGCGAAACAAGCCCGCCATGGATTCAAGGGAGTAAGCGGCAGCTTCTAAAAGCGAAATAACCTAGCTAACGATTAACCGGAGTCACAACAGTGTGGCTCCGGTTTTTGTTTCACACAAAATATATCCGCAGATTACACAGATTCCGCAGATGATGTTTAAAGCTATTACCGTTTTAAGTTATTAATCGCTGTAATCTGCGGATGGCTTTCATACCAGCCGCCCGCCGCGCATCGTGATCACAAAAACCAGAACGTTAACGGCGACACCAATCGCGATTCCAAGCCAGTATCGCTGCCGGCTGACATCATTCCTAAAGTGAACAAGCGCATAAATGCCAAGCGGCACCCAAATGAGAATAGACGACACCAAGCCCGGACCATAGCCTCCATGGCTCAGGCTGGTTACGACGTGCGTCAAACCGTTGACCAGCACAATGGACGCCATAATAATGGCCATCATGTGGGGAAAGTTGAAGCGTCGCGCCAGTGTTACGCCTGCTGCCATCAACATGGCGCCCAGAGTTTGGACTACCAAAAATCTGTTAGGGGAAAGATGCACACCGCGAACGCGAAGTATGTATGCGGGATAACCTTCGCCGCCCCAATACTCTTCCGCTATGTGAATTAAGTAGGTGACCGGAAAAAGCCATGACCAAGAATCGACGCTTTCGAATGGCCGGTGGTGATTTCTTAGATCCATGCTGGAACGAGGATGTTACCTGCTTGCCGTCTAGTTAAATTGTTTTTCGACCAGTTGCTGTTATACCAGAACTCAGCAGACTTGAAAGAACAAAAAGGAAATCGTTGAACGCTCGTCAAGACAAAGCGCAACTCGCGCGTCGGCTGGGATTGTTTGACGCCACGATGCTGGTGATGGGTGGCATCATCGGGTCGGGAATTTTTATGAATCCTTCCGTGGCGGCTCGTCATGTTCACACGCCATTTTTGATCCTGGCTGTGTGGGCCCTGGGCGGACTGATAGCTCTTGCCGCCGCATTCATCTGGGCCGAACTGGCCACAATGCGGCCTGAAGTTGGCGGCCAGTATGCTTATCTTCGCGAAGCGTTTCATCCGCTCGTAGCTTTCTTGTACGGCTGGGGACTGTTGCTGGTAATTCAAACAGGCGGCATGGCAGCGGTAGCCGTAACCTTTGCTCGTTACTTCCTGGAGCTTACTAGTCTTCATGTACACGACGGCGTAATCGCGGCCTTGGCGCTCGCCGCGTTAACAATAATCAATTGTTTGGGTGTGCGCGCGGGCGGGACGCTGCAGAGTTTTCTGATGGTGCTGAAGATCGTTGCCATTGGGGCGCTAATCGCGTGTGGTCTGTTTCTCGCTGGTCCGGAGAAAGCGCCCGCAGTTAATCCATTCGGGAGGGGTAACATGGGCGGTGCCGAGTTCCACATATATAGTTCCCGTGATGTCTTTCCTTTTCTTACCACGATAGGCGCGGCAATGGTGCCGGTCTTGTTTGCCTACGGCGGTTGGCAAACCGCAACTTTTGTCGCCGGTGAGATACGCGAACCGCAAAAGAATTTGCCGCGCGCCCTAGTCATCGGCGTGAGCGCAGTGGTAGTGCTTTATCTTGCGGTGAATTTCGTTTGCGTGCGCGCGCTTGGGCCTTCGGGTCTCGCAAACACAACTACACCGGCGTCTGACGTCATGCGAATGGCCCTTGGTCCGATAGGAGGGCGTCTGATTGCTGCCGGGATCGCTATTTCAACCCTCGGTTTTCTCAGCCAAAGTATGCTGACCGCGCCGCGAGTCTATTTTGCGATGGCTGAGGATGGGCTATTTTTCAATGGGGTCGCGAGACTCAGCCGCCGCAGCCGCGTACCTGTCATAGCTATTGTTATGCAAGGCTTGCTTGCAACTGTTATCGCGCTTTCAGGAAAGTACGAACAGATCCTTAATTACGTAGTGTCTGTAGACTTCATTTTCTTTGGCTTGACTGCAATGTGCGTCTTCATTTTTCGCCGCCGCTTCAAAGCTGCGCACGCTGAAGGTCGCCTGGCGCAGGTGCCTGGCCATCCGCTGACCACTGCCATTTTTATCACTGTTTGCTGGCTGGTGGTAATCAATACTGTCTACCAATATCCCCGGAACACTGTGATTGGATTGGCGATTCTGCTCGCCGGGATTCCTGCGTACTTCTTGTGGCAGAGAAAGAACCACTCATGACCGTTCAACGCGAAGCGCACGCTTCGGATTACATGAACTGGGCCAAGACACGTTCGCGCGCGCGCTTTAATCTTGCGACCAGCGGTCTTGAGAATCTTCCGCTCAGCGAGCTTGACGTAAAACTGGCTGATCTTGAATTAACCGGGATGAGCGGATACGGCTACCCGCCTTTGCTCAATGCGATCGCCCAAAGATTGAGGGTTAATGTTGATTCGATCGTCACCGCTACCGGCACATCGCTCGCGAATCATTTGGCGATGGCCGCGATCATCAATCCGGGTGATGAAGTGCTTATCGAACAACCTACCTACGAGCCGTTGCTGGCACTGGTGCGTTACCTCGGCGCAAACATTCGCCGTTTTCCGCGGCGCTTTGAAGATCGTTTTGCGATTCAGCCTGAGGAGGTTGAGAAAAACACTTCCGCCAACACCCGGCTGATTGTAATTACAAACCATCACAATCCGACTGGCGCCTTGACTGGCGAGAACACTTTACGAGCAGTAGGCGAGCTGGCTCGGCGGGTGCATGCGCGAGTGTTGGTTGATGAGGTTTATCTTGAATCAATGTTTGATCGGCGGCCGGCCGCAGCCCTGCAGGTGGGTTCGGAGTTTATTACGACCAGCAGTTTGACCAAAGCTTTCGGCCTGAGTGGACTGCGCTGCGGCTGGATTGTGGCTGAGCCGGAACTAGTTCGCCAAATCTGGCTGTTGAACGACTTGTTCGGAGTAAATGCCGCGCACCCGGCCGAGCGTTTGAGTGTTTGCGCTTTCCAGCAGCTCGAGAAGATTTCTGCAAAGGCGCAAGCGTTGCTGGACAAGAATCGCGCATTGCTCAATGAGTTTCTTAACACGCGCGATGATCTGGAAACGGTCAGAAGCGAGTCGGGCACGATAATGTTTCCCCGTTTGCAGGCCGGAAGTTCTGAGGAGCTTTGCCGTCTGCTACGAGAAAAGTATGAAACGTCAGTTGTGCCCGGAAGCTTCTTTGAAATGCCGGCGCATTTTCGCGTTGGTTTAGGTGGCGATACCGCAATTCTGAGGGAAGGACTCGAGCGCCTTGGCTCGGCTCTAGATGAATTGGGATCTTAGTTACTGGGACCGCGGGCGTCCCGCCCGCAATGAGCGCGCAGCGCGAACAAACGATACACCGGCTGCTACTGAACGAATCTCACTGCGCCCGCTTCTCCATCGCGGCATTAAACACCAGCCACTGATGCAAACTCTCCGCAGCCTCAATGCCGGCGGCTTCGGGCGTCATTTTCACCGGCGTGCCTTTGGGCCAATCGCTCTTGCGCAAGCGCCCGCTGCCGACTCCCTGAAAATAAAGTTTGTACTGCGTCTGTTTCTTTCCGGTGCGCGGCGCGAAGAGGAAATACTCAATCTCCAAATCCTGTGAATTCAAAATGATCGTTCCGCCCGCATAGCGGTCAATATCAAACGTTACGATGACCACCGGAGATGTCTCGGTTTTTGCACGCGCCTGCGCCTGCGATTGTTTCATATCGCCAATCGCCACAGTCTCAATGTCCGCGTAATCATTCAAACGCTTGATGAAACTCGCAAACACCACATCTTCAGCTTGCAAGTGTTTTCGTGTTGTTTGTCTGGCAACCAGCAGACGAGTGTTCTGTTGAAGTTTCCCGCTCGAACTATTGTTCGATGGATTGGTTATCGTTTGTACTGGGGCAGGGGTCGAGATTGATTTCGCGCCGCGCCGACCTGACTGGGCCTGCGACCCGCCGTAAAACACTAAAAGTACTAACAAAAACGCAACTGATCGGCTTTTCTGATGGTCATTGAGCATGAGCCATTGGACCTCCGCAGTCAGTCGTTCATGTCAAGCGGATGGTTATTTTAGAAGCTGCGCATAGTAGACAAGGTTGCGCGCCAGGACATTTAATTTATGAGCCGTCGGCATGTCGCAGGCGTGATGCGGTTTTGGTTTGTACCTGGTTCGCTCCTTCAGCGCGGTAGCTTGTAAAGTTTGATAGCGTTTTCTCGCAGCACCATCTGTGCCAGCTCCACTGCCTGGGCGCGCGTGATTTCGTGGTCATTCATCATTCCCGTTAACGCCAGGGCCAGTGCTTGTCGCGCGCTAGTGTTTGAGAGCCACGCGACTTCCGGCCAATCCACTTCGGGTCCAAACGAAAAGGCATCCGTGCCGAAAAGAATCTTGTCGGGATAAGCCTCGAGCCAGTTGCGCAGCACTTCGCTTAGCTCGCGAGGATAAATTAGAAACGTTTGCGCGGAGAAGTCTGCATAAACATTTGGCTTGCTCATAAGTGATGCAGTCTCTTTCGTAAACGGGTAGCCCCCGTGAATGATTACGAAATTAGTTTTTCTGAGCGACGGATCGTTGAATGCCGATTCCAATAGCAACGGATTGCTGCCGCTTTGTCGGTAGTAAGCGCCGGCGCCGCTGATAACGTGGATGTGTACGGCCATCCCCAACCGGCCAGCCTCTTGGGCCACATAACGAAAGAGAAAATCCTGCAGCGTTTTGTAGTCGGCAGCAGAAGGCTCACCTCCTCGGAAATAGCGCGCATAGACGCGTCGAGCGGTGCCCAGGTCCGCCTCATCAAAGTCGAGCTTGCGCAGGTAGGCCGCCTCAAACTTTACAGCGAGTGCACCCTCGCGCTCCTGGGCTTCCAGCGTTGCGCTCACAACTTTCACGAGGTAAGCGTCAAGCGTGGTTGGCAAGGCTCGTAATCCCGCGCTTGAGAGGTAACGTTTGAGAAGACGTTCCTCGTGCGGATAGAAAGCACGATACTCCGGACTGGCTTTCTTCGCTGCTTCGTTACTCAGAGGGAAGATCAGGGCATCGACAAACGAAACCCAGCGGAACCGCGGCGTCGCCAATCCGCGCCCCATCGCCACGCGGTTAGCGAACATTGTTTCGATGCCCAGCTGATCGAGAACCCAAGCCGGAAACTTCTCGCCTTGTTCGCCTGCCACTCGGGTTTTTGTCTGAAGCAGCTCACGCAGATGCGCCTCGCTCATGTCGCCATGCTTGTAACTGAAAAGGGCGCGCCACGCGTTGACGAACTCCAGATTGCCGGGATTCAAACGCACAGGCAACGGGATTGGCCCGATCGCATCAAGTGGCAGCGCATCGAATTCATCGTCAGGTTTCTCGCCGGGCGCGACATAACGTAAAGGATGCGCATGATTATCCACAGCCTTGATCTTTGCTATCTCGGCGACCAATTCTCGATCAGGAGCGGTCTGGGCCGATGCAGTGGTCATTGTGAAAATGACCACAGACAGCAGCAGGGCAGGAGAGAGTTTTCGCAAGGGTAGCTCCTTGTTGGGGCCTGATGACGGCAGACTCGCTACCACAGGTGCGCGCGTTTTAAGTCTTCAAGACTACCGCCGAAATAACTGCTGTTCCAGTACGCCTTTTTAGCGATCTCTTCGGCAACGACTCGAGCTTGCTGGGCTGAGTTTGCAAAGACAATAACGCGAGTTCCTTTATCGCGATAAGGAAGACGCCCGTCTTCGTTGGCCTTTTCAGCTTCGCCAGGATGTATGTTCGTTGCTCCCGGGATAGTACCAGTCTGGAATTCACGCAGCGTCCGAGCATCTACGAATACCGCTGTCTTATCTTTGGCAATCACATAACGAAATCCTTCTAGATCGGTTTGTACAGTGTTTCCGAGCGCGCGCCAAACTGGAAGCCCGAGCTGATAGCGTCTGACATTTGTGTATCCGAGCTTCACCAGTTGCTCTGAAAGCCGCTTGCTCTTTCCACAGAACGGCCCATTGCAGTAAAGAACGAAGCGAGCAGCCTTGTCGGGAAAAAGTTGCACTACGCGCTCAACCTCTTTTTCATAAACACTGATACTTCCCGGGATGTGCGCAATCGCGTATTCCGCGGTCGAGCGTACGTCGAGCACAGGCTCACTTTTGTTTGCCAGAATTTGTTTCAGTTCTTCGGTCGAGATTTCGGCCGTGCGCTGGTTTGGTTCTCCTAGCGTAGTTTGATTTACGTTGGGTCGTGATTGTCCCAAATCCTGCGCCAATGCGCTGCTGGTCGCTAATGCAATTAACACGAATAGCCAAGTGCGGAAGCATTTCATAAAACTCCCCCAGGGTTCGATTTTATCGGTCAAGTGCGCGCACGGCTTCACGCGCGTAGTAAGTAAGAATAATGTCGGCGCCGGCGCGTTTGATGCTCGTTAACGTTTCGATCATGACCCGCTGCTCGTCGATCCACCCATTTTGCGCCGCTGCTTTGATCATCGCGTACTCGCCGGAGACATGGTAGGCAGCCAATGGCACATCAAATTCCTCGCGCATCGTTTTCAGCACGTCGAGATAGATTGTGGCCGGCTTAACCATCAGGATGTCGGCGCCTTCGAGGTAGTCGAGTTCAGCCTCATGCATTGCTTCGCGCGCGTTGGGCGCGTCCATCTGATAGGCGCGGCGATCGCCAAATGCGGGCGCGCTGTCGGCAGCTTCGCGAAATGGACCGTATAAAGCCGAGGCATATTTTACGGCGTAGGCCATGATTGGAATGTGCTCAAAGCCCGCTTCGTCGAGGGCTTCGCGAATCGCACCGACCTGTCCGTCCATCATCGCCGAAGGCGCCACCAGATCAGCGCCGGCGGCCGCCTGGCTAACTGCCGTTTGCGCGAGCAATTCGAGCGACTCATCGTTTATTACCTCACCGTCACGCACTACGCCGCAATGCCCGTGCGAAGTGTATTCGCACAAACAGGTGTCAGCCATGACAACTAAGTCCGGCGCGGACTTCTTTATTGCGCGCATGGCCTGCTGCACCACGCCATCTTCGTGATAAGCGCCGGTAGCTGTTTCGTTTTTACTCTCCGGCAAACCAAACAGCATTATTCCTTTTACCCCGGAGTCGAAAGCAGCGGCTGCCTCAGCGGCAACTTCATCGACTGACAGGTTGAATACACCGGGCATCGATTTTATTTCGCGCCGCACCTTCTTGCCGGCACAGGCAAACAAGGGGAGTATGAAATCCTCGGGCGCCAGACGGGTTTCCCGCACTAGTGAGCGCAGCGCTTCAGTCTTTCTAAGACGACGAGGTCGATGGGTTAGGTCTGGCATGTAATTAAAGTAGCACAGACTTCAGTCTGTGTTCGTTTGGGGACGCGTACTCTACCTTGTATATGTTTTGTTACCTATCACGCACAGACTAAAAGTCTATGCCACTAAACTACCAGCGGTGATATGCAGGATGGCCCGGCTTCACCGCGACAAACGTTCCGCGACAGGTTGCCGTAACCTTGTCATGCGCCAGCAATTCGCCTTCAACCTCGGCACGATCGTCAGTTGACTCAACAACACGCGCGACCAATCTTACCGGCTGATCGGTAGGCGTCGGACGCCGCAGCGTAATCTTGTAATCAGCAGTTACGGTGCAGGGCGGATGATCGGCGCCCGCGCGCTTCATCAGATGATAAGCAGCGGTCCAGTTGCAATGACAATCGAGCAGCGTGCCAATGATCCCGCCGCTCAGCATTCCGGGAAATGCTTCCTGATAAGCCTCGGGCTGAAACTCCGCGACGACTTCATCACCTTGCGGAAAACTGCGAATGTGCAGGCCCTTTTCGTTTGCCGGCCCGCAACCAAAACACGCGTTGTTTGGCGCGTAAATTTCCTGGATGCTTTTCATCACTTAAGTTTCAAGTTTCAGGTTCCAAGTTTCAAGTCAATTTTGGTTTTAATGATGAGCGGAAGAACACTAACTTGAAACTTGAAACTTGGAACTTGAAACTCTTAGTCCTTCCCGCAATTTGAATCGTTGAATCTTACCAGTCGCAGTGTAAGGCAATTCACCTACAAATATGTATCGACGCGGTTGTTTGAACCGCGGTAACTCTTCGCGTGCAAGCTTGGTTAGCTGCTGTTCTAACTTCGGGTTGTTATCCCCGTTATTTGCCTTAATCACGAACGCGCAGGCGCATGGCAAACCGTTGCTATCGAAGTCTTCAACCACGGCGACACGATTGACGCCTTCGTGCTTCAACAGGACTCCTTCAACTTCAACCGGCGACACCCACTGGCCGCTTGATTTAAAGCAATCGTCGCTGCGGCCCATGTGATACCAGAAATCGTCTGCGTCCTGCCGGTACAAATCACCAGTTCGCACCCAGCCGTCAACGAAGGTGGCCGCTGTCGCCTCGGGTTTGTTCCAATATCCCAGCGCTGCGCTCGCCCCTTTCACCCAGAGATTTCCTTCAGCACCCTCGGGCGATGGATTTCCTTGCGGATCCAACAGCCGTGCCTCGTAGCCGTCGATCAATTTTCCGCTGCTGCCATGACGAACTTCGTTCTCGTGGTTTGACATCCACATGTGGAACATTTCGGTCGAACCAATGCCGTCGAGAACTTCCACGCCGAATGTTTCTTCTATTTCTTCTCCCAGGCGCGCGGGTAATGCTTCGCCCGCCGAGATACACAGGCGCAAGCTAGAAAAATCCACCGCGGCAACATTCTGATAATGGTCCAACAACAACCGATAAATAACCGGAACGCCGAAGAAAATCGTCGGCTGTTGCTCGGCAAACAAGCGGCTGATGACTTCCGCGTTCGGCTTTTCGCGACAGAGAATCGTCGTGCAGCCATTCAACAAAGGAAAACTAAATGCATTGCCAAAGCCGTAGGAGAAAGGCAAACGCGAGGAGGAAAACACACGATCATCCGGAAGAAGTTTCAGCACTTCTCGACAATAGGTTTCGGTGGTGTAGAAGATGTCAGCCTGACGATGCACTGCGCCTTTGGGCTCGCCCGTGCTGCCCGAGGTGTAGAAAATAAAAGCCGGCTGATCCTCGGCAGGGGCAGTGAACGCCGGCGGAGCTTGCAAAACGGACTCGTTCAGCAATTCGTCCAACCACCAAACTCTCTTCGACGAGTTCAGTTGTTCAGTTTCTCTGTGCGTCCTCCGTGTTCTTTGTGACTCTGTGGTGACACCTGTTCCTGCATCGCGATTCACGACGATAACGTCGATTAATGCAAACAAGTCTTCGTCCACCAGCAACGAATCAGCCATCTCTTCCTCAACGATTGCAATGCGCGCGGCGCAGTCATTCAGTATGGCTTGCTGCTCATCGAGTCGCAGCGCCATATTGATGGGCACAACAATCGCTCCAGAGGAACAGATAGCAATGAAGGCCGTAACGAACTCGGGCGAGTCGTGCAGCAACAGGGCGACTCGTTCACCTCGCTCGACGTTCAAAAAGCTCAACGCGCGCGCTATGTCGAGACTCCGGACCCGCAGTTCGGCATAACTAATTTGCTGCCCTTCAAAGCGGACGGCACTCTTGGCCAACGATTCTTCTTTGAAGATTGCTTCGAAAAGATTCATGCAGGTACGGAAGCGGTGGCGATGGTCGAATTGCGCGCGGATTATAAGCGGAAAAACACTACAGCCGGAAGGAAACGCTGTCCCTCCGGCTGTAGTGGTTGCTGACCATTGCGTGACGCAGGTCAGTTGATTGAATCAACGGATCGTTTGCGTGCAGCTCTTAGCTTTTACTTGCCAGCATCTTCGCCGCTTTGCTGCGCACGAACGCCAGATTCACTGCCGGCAGCGAGTTAAACTGCGCGGCTTTGGTGCAGTACTGCTGCGCTTTGGCATGGTTGCCTTTGCTGTGATAAGCCCAGCACAGTCGATACAGGTCCTGCGGATTTTGCATGTTCGACTGCTCAAGTTCGCTGATTGCCTTATCGTAATTCTTCTCGTCGAGAGCAATCAGACCGGCGAGTTCGTGCGCCAGCTTCATTTGTATCGGATTGTTTGAAGCTTCAGCCAGTTTCCAAAACTCCTG
>JBDUCC010000101.1:0-10033 GCA_040003675.1 bacterium
ATTTTTGAAACGAAGGAGCAAACAGAATGGCAACTAAAAAAGGTGGAAAGAAGTCGGCGAAAAAAGGTGGGAAGAAGGCAGCCAAGAAGGGCGGCAAGAAGGCAGCCAAGAAGAGATAGTTCGGAACTCTACGGTAGAACTGCAACCCTCAACTGGCGCACACAAACTTCTACAGGCCAAGCGGGCCTTTCAAAAGGAACGACGAGCACTTCAAGCGAACCTCGTCGTTCTTTT
This sequence comes from bacterium, assembly GCA_040003675.1. Taxonomy (GTDB): domain Bacteria; phylum Acidobacteriota; class Blastocatellia; order Pyrinomonadales; family Pyrinomonadaceae; genus PSRF01. The sequence continues at coordinate 235 of JBDUCC010000101.1, forward strand.
TGTATTCTCATCCCTGAGATCCTCGCAAGGAAACATTTGCGCTAGCTCTTATCTTCCGCCCATGATTCGCATCGCACTCGTTGAGCCAGAGATTCCACCCAACACGGGAAACATCGCGCGGCTTTGTGCTGCCACCAACGTTCCGCTCCATATCGTGGGAGCCACTGGCTTTCGGCTGGATGATAAGGCAGTACGCCGTGCGGGTCTCGACTATTGGCCACACGTAAGCCTTAGCCGTCACCCCAGTCTTTCCAGCTTGCAAGAATCGCTTCCCGCAACTCGCTTTCTTTTTCTCACAACCAAAGCAACCAGGAGTTACACGGATTGGGCTTTCGGGCCGGACGACTGCCTGGTTTTTGGACGCGAAACGCGTGGCCTTCCCGAGTCGCTGCTCAATTCAAACTGGGATCGATGCCTCTCCATACCGATGCCAAACCGAAGGGTGCGGAGTCTGAATTTGGCCACTGCTGTCGGGATTGTTCTTTACGAGGCCTTGAGGCAGACCGGCGGCCTGTTCCCACGCTAGTTCTATTAACGCCGGCGCCCGTCTCTTCACATCCTTATTACCAACTGGCTCGTTTGCCGGCTGCGGGAGTTATTGTTCTCGAAGTGGTAACATTCACGGTTTCGCCCTTCAGACAGATTTGGCACGTGTGAATTAGCGGGTAGCTTAATGAGTAACGAAAGACAAGACATTCGGAATATTGCAATCATTGCCCACGTGGATCACGGTAAAACCACGCTCGTCGATGCTATGTTGCGGCAGTCGGGCACGTTTCGCGAGAACGAGACAGTACGCGATCGAGTGATGGACTCAATGGATCTCGAGCGCGAGCGCGGCATCACCATCATGGCAAAGAACACCGCCGTACATTATCGCGACGTCAAAATCAATATTGTTGACACACCTGGCCACGCAGATTTCGGCGGTGAGGTAGAGCGCGTCTTAAAAATGGTCGATGGTGTGATGTTGCTCGTCGACGCCGCCGAGGGCTGCTTGCCGCAAACGCGGTTTGTGCTGCGCAAAGCTCTCGAAGCCCGTCTGCCGGCCATCGCAGTCGTAAACAAGATTGATCGGCAGGATGCGCGCCCAGAAGAGGTCGTGAATGAAATCTATGAGTTGTTCCTCGATCTTGACGCCACTGAGGCCCAAATCGAGTTTCCCATTCTCTATTCGATTTCGCGCGAAGGAATTGCCAAGACCAACCTCGCCGATGAAAGCCAAACGCTGCAACCTCTTTTTGAGCAAATTGTGACGACGATTCCAGCGCCGCGCCAATTAAGAAATGACTCCTTGCAGTTGTTAGTCGCAAACCTTGATTACAGTGAGTACGTGGGACGCCTCGCTATAGGACGAATTTTTTCGGGGGCGATAGGGCTTGGGGATCAAGTCTCTGTCGCTAAACCCGACGGCTCTTTCCGCAAGGTACGCGTTAGCCAGCTATATGCTTTTGAAGGTCTGAAGCGCGAGCCCATTGAGCGAGCCGAGTTTGGCGAGATCGTGGCAATGGCGGGGATCGAAGATATTGAAATAGGTGACACCATCACCTCTGCTGACAATCCCCAGGCGTTACCTGCGATTGCGGTGGACGAGCCCACCATCTCGATGATTTTTAGTGTCAACAATTCACCCTTTGCCGGCAAGGATGGGCGCTTTGTGACTTCTCGTCAGGTAAAGGAACGGCTCGATCGCGAGACGCTAGGGAATGTTGCTATCCGCGTTGAAGAGACGGTGGCTCCCGAGCAATTTAAGGTTTCAGGGCGTGGCGAATTACAGTTGTCGATATTGATCGAAATGATGCGTCGCGAAGGTTATGAACTTCAGGTTTCCAAGCCCGAAGCGATTACGAGGCAAAGCAATGGCGTGACTCTCGAGCCGATCGAGCTGGTAGTGATCGACTGTCCGGAAGAATTCATTGGCGTCGTTACCGAAGCCGTGGGCAGGCGCAAGGGACAAATGACGAAGATGGTGAATCACGGCACCGGACGCGTGCGGCTCGAATTTGAAACGCCTTCGCGTGGACTGATCGGTTTTCGCAATGAGTTTCTAACTGAAACCAAAGGCACCGGTCTTCTCAATACTCTATTCCTGCGTTGGGGCGACTGGCAGGGAACTCTGCGCGGTCGGGCCACTGGTTCCCTGGTTGCCGACCGCACGGGTGAGACAACTACGTATGCGCTTTTCAATCTTCAGGAGCGGGGCACTCTTTTTGTGCGGCCGGGCACTAAAGTCTACGAAGGAATGATAATCGGCGAGAATGCGCGCGCCGTCGATCTCGACGTAAATGCGATCAAGGAAAAGAAGCTCACGAATATGCGAGCGGCTTCCGCCGACGAAGCCATGCGTTTGGTACCACCCAAAGAACTGTCGCTCGAACAGGCGATCGAGTTCATCGGAGATGATGAACTGGTGGAAGTGACGCCAAAAAATGTTCGTCTGCGCAAACGCGTGCTGCGTTTCAACGAGCGGCCAAAACGCAAAGAGAGTTAAGGAGCGTGGGCCATATTGTGACTTCAGTTTTCCTTGATTCTGTCAGTGCCTCCCGAACCTATCCAATTACAGACAGATCCTTGTCAGGACTTTCTCACGCTGATCAAGTCGCAGCACTTGCCAGCCGAGGAATGACCATTGTCCAAATACGGGAAAAAAATCTTTCCCCAATTGAGTTCTATCGTGAGGCCGAGCAAGCGATAATCGTCGCGCGTCATCACGGCGTAAAAATCATCATCAACGATCGAGTGGATATCGCGCTGGCACTAAAAGCGGATGGCGTACATCTTGGTCAAGACGATCTGCCGGTTGAGGCCGCGCGCCGACTACTTGGCAAGGACGTGATCATTGGTTTGTCCACCCACAATCTTGGGCAGGCACAGCACGCCGCAAGTCTGCCAATTGATTACCTGGCAATCGGTCCAGTCTTTCCGACGGGCACAAAAGAGAGTTCAAACGCTCCGGTCGGCCTGGTGGGACTGACTGAAGTTCGTCATGCAGTTTCGGGAATTCCGCTGGTCGCCATTGGTGGGCTCAACGCCAGCAATCGAGACCAGGTAATCGCTGCCGGCGCGGACGCCGTTGCCATGATCCACGACATTTGGGCTAGTTAGCACTCAATCTTCCCTTAAAAACGAAGGAAAACTCTCGGTCAACAAATTGTGCTTGCGTTTGGCGTTGTTGTGCGCGAGAATCGCTGGGCCAGTTTAGGGGTACCCTGAAATTGGCTTCCCTCCTGCCCGTGTCGTCTCATCACGTTTCTTCCGGGGTCACATCTAAATGAGTTTCTTCGATCTGCCGCCCATCATCGAGCGAATGCTGCTCACCTCCGACAAGATCAGCGATTTGAACTTTTCTGTTGGTCAACTTCCTCAGGTGGAGGTTAACGGCAAGCTCACCCCCGTGCAGCCTCTGGGGATGCAGAAATTGACGCCTTACCAAACTGAGATCATCGCCATGGCGCTGATGCAGGGCAACCCAGACGCCGCCGAACGACTGGCACGCACGGGAACGGCGGACCTGAGTTATTCGCTGCCCTCGCGCGCTCGTTTTCGCGTCAATATTTTTCAACAGCGCGGGGTCTATTCGATTGTCATGCGCGTGATTCCCACTGACATTCCGACAATCACATCGCTGGGTCTTCCAGACCAACTGTCCGAGATCGCCGAACTAAGAAACGGCCTGGTGCTGATGACTGGTCCTACCGGCTCCGGCAAGAGCTCTACGCAGGCTGCAATCATTGATCTTATCAACGAAAAGAAGCATTACCACGTGGTGACGATCGAAGATCCAATCGAGTATCTCCACTCTCATAAGAGTTCAACTATCAATCAGCGCGAAGTCGGACACGATACGCGCGACTTTCCCTCAGCATTGCGGGCAACACTCCGCCAGGCGCCGAAAGTGATATTGATCGGTGAAATGCGCGACTTTGAAACTACGGAGATTGCTCTGGAAGCGGCGGAAACTGGTCACCTGGTGCTTTCGACGTTGCACACGATCGATGCTTCCAAAACCGTTGACCGCATTATCGGACTTTACCCGAAAAATGAAGAGGCTGTTATTCGCACGCGTCTGGCCCAAACCTTCCGCTACATCATTTCTCAGCGGCTCATTCCGCGCGCGGATCGCAGAGGGCGCATCGCGGCAGTTGAGATTCTCCGCTCAAGTCCGCGCACGCGCGAGTATATCGAGACCGGCGAGGCTGACGGCAAATCGTTGCTCGACGCAATGCGTGACGGAAAGCTTGATGGCATGCAGGACTTTGACACGGTCATCAAATACATGATCGAAACTGGCCGCGTCAGTTTGGAAGATGGTTTGGCCTTCGCGACGAATCAGAACAATCTGCTGCTATCGCTCAAAGGGGTCACTGCTGCAGAGGAATACACCCAACGTGGTGGTGGTGCGATACCCTTGAGCGGCATCTCTGACAGCGGATCGATGCTCAACATGATCGAATAGACTTGCCCCTGCGAAATCGAAACTACATCCCTTAACTTTTCACTTATGATAATTGCTTGCCAGAAATGCTCTTCTCGATTGCAGGTTGACGAGACGAAAGTGCCAACTGGCGCCTTTAGTATTCGCTGCCCAAAATGTAACAGCACGGTTGAGTTTACGCCTCCAACTCCAGCTCTTGAGCAGAGCGCAATGGACGCCGGAGACGCACCTGCCACCGACAATCCGCGCTTTGAACAGCCCGATCCGGCGCCTCTCTTTGAGGTTGAGAGAAGCGGTAAGGAGGCAAAGACTGACGCATCCGCTAGCGATATGCTGGTTGAGTTGCTTTCGAAACTTGCAGGCCAAACGCTGGCACCTCACCACGATCCAGAGGGTGTCAGACCGGCGTGGAATCCGCGGAGAGCATTAGTTTGCGCACCCGACGAGAACCGCGAAGGCGTTGCGCGCTCGCTTACGGTAAATGGTTACAAAGTGTTTGTGGCCCGAGATACCCGTCAGGCTCTCGAAAGAATGCGAGAAAACCAATTAGACGTAGTGATACTCGACTCGCGCTTCGATCCGGTTGAACAGGGAACTGTTTTTGTGACGCGTGAGATCAGCATTCTCAGGCCGGCCCAGCGCCGCCGCGTATTCTTTGTTTTACTTTCGCCTTCGCTACGTACCATGGATCCGCACGCGGCTTTTCTGAACAACGTCAATGCGATAATCAACCTCAACGAGTTAGTTGAACTGCCACGTCTTGTCGCTCACCGGCTGCGCGAATATAACGAACTCTACAAAGATTTCAACCACGTCAATGGTGTCGCGGCGTTGTAATTCTTCAATGAACATCTCGCGTTGTTAAAAGGCCACCATGAGTGGCCTTTTGAATTTTCGGAAGGGGTCAACCAGACGGTTGCGAAAGATCGGCGCCGACCCCAGACCTGGCTGTCTGTTGTACAACTCAAGTTTTTCTCAAAGTCCATTTTGTATTGATAGAACCATGCAGGAATAAGACATTGCGGCTTGCGATGAACATGCTGCCGTGCAAGAATTCGCCTGCTCACATGTTCAATTTTTCCTCTGAAGGAGCGTTCCTATGCGCCGTTTTTCTGCGTTCGCTTTTTGTGTCTTGCTGGTTGCGGTCAGTTCTTGTAAGACTTCAAATACGAATCAACCGCCCGCTAATACTTCTTCCGGCCTTACAGAAATCAGCACCGCATCTTCCAGCCCGGCCCAAGCAGGCTCGACCCCTCCAGTCGCGGCCGCGGTGAAGCCAAAAGTTGACGCGTGTGCCCTGCTCAACAGCAAAGAGATCGAGGCTGTCCAGGGCGAAGCGGTACGAGAAACTAAATTGAGCGGCCAAGCCGGCGGCGGACTGCAAATCTCGCAATGCTTCTTTGCCCTGCCGACTTTTTCGAATTCCATTAGCCTGCTGGTAGCGCAAAAGGGAGATGGCGCCGACGCGAAAGATCCAAAAGAATTTTGGCGCGAGACATTTAAGAAGGGCGCGGCTGAGGAAAAGGAGCGTGAGCGTGAAAGGGAGCGCGAGAAAGAGCGCGACAAGAACAAAAAGGCCCGCGGACGTGGCGAAGAAGAAGAGGAAGAAGGAACACCACCACAAAAAGTAGCTGGCGTCGGCGATGATGCTTACTGGATAGGTAGCCGGGTCGGCGGAGCGCTGTACGTTCTTAAAGGCAGCGCCTACGTTCGCATTAGCATTGGCGGCGCAGGCGATCAGTCCAACAAGACTAATAAATCCAAGACACTGGCGCAGAAGGCGATCGCGCGACTGTAGTTAGCTGCAGCGAATCCGGCGGCTTCGATTCCTGCGGCGGATTCCGTTTGCAGCAATATTCTGTTTTCCATCCTGAAGATTTGTTAAGCTTGCGCCCCAAAATCCAACTTCGCTCCCGAGCTTGCATTGCATGACTGCAAACAATTCCACTCCGGAAACTAAATTTTCTCAAGCTACGCTCGCGGTCCATGGCGGCGAGCGCAGTTCCGAACAACCGCACGGTGCGGTAGTCTCCCCAGTTTTTCATACTGCCACCTTTGCTTTCAAAAACTTTGATCAGATGCGCCGCTATGCGCGCGGCGAGTTAACCGACGCCTACTTTTATTCGCGTTACGCCAACCCAACTGTAGCCGAAGCCGAAAGAAAAATTGCCGAGCTCGAGGGAACCGAAGCGGCGCTGGTTACGTCTTCGGGTTCGGCGGCTACATTCTGTGCGCTGGCGACGCTCTGCGAAGTTGGCGATGAAGTGATTGCGTGCGACTCAATTTACGGCGGCACCGTAAAAGTACTGACTAAAGTTTTCAGCCGGCTGGGAATTACCACCCGTTTTATTTCGCTCGACGAAATTCCGAACCTCGCGGAAATCGCCGGCGAACGCTCTCGGGTTTTCTGGTTTGAGACTCCTGCAAATCCTCTAAATCGCATCGTCGACTTAGATCTGGTTGCGGACGTTTGTCGCCAGGCGAAACTTTTTTCCGTTGTCGATAACACTTTTGCTTCGCCGGTCCTCCAACGGCCGGTTGAACATGGCATCGATGCGGTGATGCACAGCGCCACCAAGTATTTGGGCGGACATTCGGACCTGACCGCAGGTGCTTTGACTGGCAGCAGTGAATTCATCGGGCGCGCGCGACAGACATCGGTGATGGTCGGCACTACGCTCGATCCGGCCGCTGCTTATCTTCTTTCTCGCGGCATGAAAACAGTCGCGCTGCGGGTGCGGGCATCGTGCGATAACGCACTGGCTCTGGCGCGAGCGCTGCGCCACCATCCAAAAGTTGCGCGCATTTACTATCCCGGCCTTGAAGACGATCCAGATCATGCCCTGGCAAGCCGGCAAATGAGCGGCTTCGGCGGCGTCGTGGCTATCGATGTGGTCGGCGGTGAGCCCGAAGTGGAAAAGCTTTTCGATTCGCTACAACTCGTGCGCACCGCGCCTTCGCTTGGCGGTGTGGAAACACTGGCCAGCTATCCGCTTTATTCATCGCATGCGGGTTTTAGCGCTGAGCAACTGAAGGGAGCTGGCGTCTCCGCTGCGACGGTGCGTTTTGCAGTCGGCATTGAAGCGGCCGCGGACGTGATTGCCGACATTGCTCAGGCGCTCGATAAGATCTGACGAACCACCGAATATTAATTAGCGACCGTTGAGCATTTATGGAGATCAAGCTTTTGCTTACACTCGATCTTCGGGAACAGGCGGCCTTGCAGGCTGCCCTCGTCACGCACGGCGCTCCTGACGCGCTGGTAACGCTTGCGCTGACTGGCGCCTGCCGCATTGCCTCGCTCGAAGAAGCGCGACAACTTCGCAAATGGCTGGCCGAAGCGCGCACCGCCGGCGAAACCGACTTTGCTTCTCTTCACGTCATCGAACGCGCGCTGGTCGAGTTTGGCGCTTAGTGACCTTCATATCCGCGCGCAGAAAAAGTTTTTGATGACTGACATACTCCTAGGCTACGGACGCGCGACGCAAACTCTCAACTTCGACGAAGCGCGTTTCCAGGTTCTGGACTTAAACCCGACCAATGAAAAACCTTTAACCGACGTAGAAATTGGCGCCGCCTTTAGCGAGACAATCGGATCGCCGCCAATCGACGATCTCTTTTCAGCCGGCGATGGAATCCTCATCGTGGTCTCAGACGCCACCCGCGCCACCGGCAGCGCGCAGATCATCAATCTTCTGGTGCGCCGCTTGATTCAAGCGGGCGTTGCACCTTCAGAGATCGCCACCATTTTTGCCACCGGCATTCACCGGCGCGTAACTGAAGCCGAAAAGATTGAGTTGTTAACTCCATTCATTGCGCAACGGGTACGCACGCTTCATCACGACGCTTATGACTCTGACGCACTCGTCTCCCTGGGCGTTACTGATTGCGGCACGCCGGCTGAAGTGAGTCGCGCCTTAAAGGATTTTTCTCACGTCATCCTTACGAGCGCGATTGGTTTCCATTACTTCGCGGGTTTCTCGGGCGGGCGGAAATCGATCTGTCCGGGGCTGGCGTCAGCACAGACGATTGAAGCGACGCACATGCTGGCGCTGGATTTTGAAACTGGCAGCCGGCGGGCTGGCGTAGGCACGGGCAAGTTAGACGGCAACGCAGTCAATGACGAATGCGAACGCATTGCTGCTTTGATCGAGCCGCGCTTCAGCATCAACGCTGTCGTCGACAGCCGTGGCCGTGTGGTCCGCGTCTATGCAGGCCATTGGCGTGCGGCTCATCGCGCGGGATGTGCAGAATACCTTGCGACGCATTCTGTAGGCATCGCCGAACGACGCGAATTGGTTGTCGTAAGTTGTGGCGGGTCGCCCTGGGACATTAACTTGATTCAGGCACATAAGGCCCTGGAGATGGCCTCGGAGGCTACAATCGAAGGCGGCACAATTGTCTTGCTGGCGGAATGCAGCGAGGGACTGGGCCGCGCGGATTTTCTTAAATGGTTTGAGGAAGGTGATTCGCGTGCCCTCGCCGCGCGCTTGCGGGAAAGCTACGAAGTAAACGGTCAAACCGCCTGGTCGTTGCTAACTAAGGCTGAGCGTTACAAAGTTTTTCTAATTTCAGAGCTACCGGTCGAACAAGTCGAGCGCATGCACATGATTCCCGCACGCTCGCTCGATGAAGCGATCAAGACAGTGGACCAATCCGTTAAGGGTTTCATTCTTCCGCGTGGGGCTGCGCTTTTGCCTGGGATCAATCCCGAGCACCGGGTTAACTAAACGAGATCTTGTTGCTACCAATTGGAGTCTGGCACTAGAATGCCTGACAACCCTTCGAACATCCTGCGGTTAAAGACTGGAGCGATTCAAATGAAAATCATCATGCTCGCCGCGCTGCTTGCAATCACAAGTTTCGCTGTCATGGCCCAGCAACCCAATGCGCCGGCGGAGCGGCATGTAGCTCTCACGGATACGGCCGTTGCGCTTGACGCTGCAGGCGCGTCTGCACTGGAAGGAAGTTTGCGAACGACAGCGCTCAACGGGACGGCGGATTCCCCGGTCACCAATATTCGCATGGTGGTGAAGAATTCGAGCACGATCTCTTATGCATTTGCTTCCGGCTTGGTGACCTTTTACGACGCTAGCGGCGTGCGCTGTGGCGAGGGCCTGTTCAAGGCGGACGCACTCGCAGTTGGCGAAGCATTTGAAACAGATACGCCCGGCATTCGCATCCGTTGCTCGCCCGCAACGTGGCGCATCATAGCCACGAACTTATTGCCCCGCGTAGCCCCGGTTGTTGAGACCACAGCGCCGGCTAGCCAAACGACACTGAATCTTCTTATCAGCATCGACGGCGAAGAGCACCCGCTCCAAATCGATCGGCCATTAGTGCTAACGATGGGCAACGTGCAAC
>JBDUCC010000102.1:0-10006 GCA_040003675.1 bacterium
AGCGTAAACAGTCGCGGCTTAGGTTTTTACTCAGTACTCATCACTCATCACTCATTACTCATCACTCATTACTCATTACTTTTTATTGTTTCCCCATCTTGACCGGAATCTCAAGCCGCTCTTCGCCTCGCATCACAACCAGCTTGACCGTGCTGTAAGGCAGTGCTCGCCTGACGCGCGAAAGCAGTTCTTCCGGAGTTCGAATCGGAATGCCATCGAATTCGATAACAATATCGCCTGTCTTAACACCAGCGATATCTGCCGGTTGGTTTCGATTGATGTCATCGAGCAGCACGCCAAACATCTTGGTTCCCGGGATCGGCATTCGTTCGCCTCCGCCATCGTAACCAAATTGCGCGCGACCTTCTGGACGGTTGCGAAAAGCGCTGTTTAGCCGGTTGAGTTCTTCTCTTGAAATTGTAGTCAGCTTGACGTTCTTCGTTTCGCCGTCGCGCAGGTAAACCACATCCAGGGTTTTTCCGATCGCGGTACGCCCCAATAGCTCGGTCATCTCGTCATCGGTATGAATCGGCTGTCCATCGACGGTAGTGATAACGTCGCCGCCGACTAGCCCGGCTTTGTCTGCAGGCGAGCCTGGGGGTTCGACATTATCGAACGTGACACCGCCATCCGTCGTGTCAAACGAATTGACGCCCGCATATGCGCGCGGCGCGCTTTCTGCAAACTGGACGCGAACATTTTGTCGAATCGGCCGGACGATTGCAGTGAAGCCAGCGGCAGCGATGAAAAATATCAGCAAGCCGATAAACATCCAGCTCATCCCACTCATGCGTTTTCGCCGCTTGCGCATCGGGCCGCTCGGCGAAGCCGCCAAACCGCCATACTGTGGGTGCTGAAACTGAGTTGCACCGTTTCTCGGGAGCGTGCCCGGCGGAACGTTCTGAAAACGAACTGTTTCCGTGTATTCAGCCGAACCTTCGCCGAGGCGAAACCCGCAGTTGCGACAGAAGCGCAACTCTCTGGGCATCGGTGCATTACAGTTGCCGCAATTCGTGACTGAGAGGTTCGTTTCGGGAGTCATAATGATTTTCCAGTTTCGGCAGCCCTATCGCTTTCGGGCCGTTGAAACAGGCTAAGAATAGCAGAAGTCTATACGCCAAACGGAGTGCGGCGGTTGCATTAAACCAGCCCTATAGATCAGGCGCCACCTCGGTTAGAAGCGGTACGCCCGAAATGCCAACCCTCAGCTCACGCTTTGGCAGCTGCCGCCAAATAGACATTCAGGGGCATCCAGTGCAATATCTCTGAACTACTCTCCCCCTTTGGCCCCAGATTCGCTTTAACCTCGATTCATTCAGTTTTGACCTCAAGGAGAAACGGTAAACGTGGAAGTAACTAAAGCACTGGCGGCCCTGCAACCGCTGTACGGTAAAGACAATGTTGAAATTGTGACACTTGACGGCCAGCGAGTGCGCGGTACGGTCCGCAGCATGAAAACCACGCAGGCCCTGACTACGCCCAGTGTGAAGATGGAATGCGCCGGCGGTGAGATAGTCAAGATACCTTTCCCCAGCATTGCCGAAATCAAAGATCACAACCCGGCGGGACAGTAGGGGAAAAGCAGTAGGCAGTAGGCAGTAGGCACCTAAGCAGAAGGCCAGCTTTCTTTGGCCTGTTGCCTGCTCCTCGCGTTAAGCCTGCTGCTTTTTGCTTTCTGCCGACTGCCTACTGCCTAGTGCCTACTGCTTTCCGTTTCCTGGCTGCTTCGCGTATAGTACGCCGTTTTAGTTTTCAGCTTTTTCGAATGGAGTTTTAGTCGTTGTCCTTGCAGATTGAAGAGTTTGGCGGCCGTCTGGCGAGTGTTTGGTCGGAATTACGTCCGGCTACGCGCGGATTGGTGGAGCATGCGCTCCAGAACCCACCACCAGCGCCCGCCCGCGGTGTGCCCTACGACGCGCGTGCTGACCACGAACTCAGCCGCTTACTGATCGCTCTCGATGAGCGAGCGTTGGAAGCGGACAATTTGGGAACTGAAAAAGGAAACCAGCTTCGTCATATCGCTAACACGTGCGCCGCAGTCTTGCAGGATAAGACACGTTCCGCGGAAGTCTTCACCCAACTCGTACGCCGCGCCGACAAGCAACGCGATTACAAGCGTATCGATGCGCTGGCTGATGCCCTCACGCGGTTTGCTCCCAGCGAGATTTGCGAGCTGGCACGTTCGCCGGAAGTGGTAGTTCGCGCATTGGCAAGCGAGTCGCTGGCCCAACTGCCGACCTCAGTTTTGATTGGAATATTGAGTGACCCGATCGATGCCGAAATTGCTCGTGACGCTTTGCGTCGTCAGGCAGATGACTATGGCTCAGAAGAAGCGAGGCAAATAGTCGGCGCACTTGACCAGATGAACCTGGGTTCGGATGATTTGTGATTCTGTCACAGGAACTGAAAAAGATTTACCATATCTCATTTCCCATTTCTCATTTCCCATTTCCGGTCAACCGCTAGATCCTTACTCAGACATGGGTCAAAGTTTCTGCGCCCACCCCTGAGGCATGAAGTCTTCCCGTCAAATTCTTCTTACACTCATCACTTTTAGACACACTGCGGTTCTCAATGATAAATGAAAAATGGTAAGTGGTAAATTTATTCGAAAGGACTAGCTGAAACGGGCGGGACTATTCTACGTCGAGCGTTTCTTACCGAGTTCATGCAGCCGACTAACAACTTGATCGATCAGCCAGTTTGGCGTTGACGCGCCGGCAGTTACGCCCACACGCTGGGCTTTTTCAACATCGGTCGGATTGATTTCGGCGGGTGTTTCAATCAAAAAACTCTTCTCACATTGTTCCTGACAAACCGCCAGCAGCTTTACGCTGTTGGAAGAATGGCGGCCGCCAATTACGTAAAATACATCAACCTCGCCCGCGAGGGCCCGTGCCGCATCCTGCCGATCACGCGTGGCAGAACAAATTGTATTTACTACTTGCGGTTCAGCGTCGGTCTTGGCGCGAACGGCTTCAGCCACTTCCAGGAAAGTTTTCAATTTAATTGTCGTTTGCGACACGACCAGTGGGGCGCGCAACTGGGGCAACGCTGCAACCTCACTCGCGTCGCGCACAACATAGGTATTTTCAGGCGCATAGCCGACTACACCAATCATCTCGGGATGGTCTGGGTTGCCTGCAACCACTACGTCGCGCCCGTCCTGCGCAGCGCGTTCGGCCAGATGCTGAACTCTGGTTACAAAAGGACAAGTTGCATCGATCACTTTCGCTGCCCGGCCTTCGAGGTCGTGTTGTACCTGCGGCGTCACGCCGTGCGCGCGAATCACAGCGATTGTGTCGGCGTCCGCTTCATCGGGAATATCAATCGTTGAAACGCCCAATTCGCCCAGCCGTTCCATCTCCTGGGCGTTGTGAATCAATGGCCCAAGCGAGCGGATAGGACGCACGCCTTCATCGAGGGCGTCCTCAACCATCTCGACGGCGCGCTCAACACCGAAACAAAAGCCGTATTCGTCTGCTAGTAAAACTTCCATTGTTTGTGGCATTATCGGTTAAATTGCGTGAACATAACTTACCAGTCCACGCAAACCAACAGTTCGCTTTACTTTAGTTGACCGGTTCCGGCGCGCCTTCAGATTTTTGCCGGTTGCACTTCTGCTGCCATTCTTCGCGCACCCGATCGCCTCCGGCCACGCGCGCGTCAACCCATTCAATGTCTTTGTCAATTAAGGTGCGCACGTTGCGCAAAAAAGATTTCTTCAAGTCGGCGAGATTGTGCGCAATGTCCTTGGGCAGAATCGCATACGACACGTCACCGACGTAACGAATAGCGTCGCACAGCTCGTTTACTACGTTTTTGCCAGCAGACTCTGTTGTTTCTTCCATAATAAAACTCCTCTCAAAATGCCAAACCGCAGACCATTCCGACAGCGAGGCTATCTTAACACTACTAAAGTACGACCGCACGGAGCTGTTCGTTCCGTGGTTTACAAATTAGGATTCTTCGCCTGCCCTGGGAATCGGCGCTGACGAACGTCTGTCCGAACTTTGTCGAATCCCCGGGGCTGGTTCCGTGATAAACAATCATAACTTTATGCAACCGGGTGGCCGGGGGAGAGTGTACGGATGTTGGAAGAATTCCGCGAAAAGAAGGTGATGTGTATGTTTCTCTTGCGCCCAGCCTTTCTTGTTTTGTTAACCTTGACGCTCTACGGTTCGGTTCCGGCACAGCGACCGGGGCCCGAATTTCGGCGCAGAGTTTCATGCGAGCCGCTCGAGCCGCGCACCAGGTTGGAAGCGATTGAAGCAGGGTATGAAAGACTCCTGCTTAAAGGGTTTACTCAATTTGCCTCGCTGAATGTTCGCGGAGCGGACATTCGCATCGATGCCCTTGAGATAAAAGAGGCAAACGTCGCCAGCAACCGGGCCATGGGTCTTGTAATTGCGATCAGAGACCAGGGTGAAACGCCTCGCGAAGAGAGAGCGTTCGTTGACTACGAGGAGATAGACCGGTTGATCCGGGCGTTGGAATCGCTCACTCGCGTAAATGAGTCTGTGACGAAGTTGGTCGGATTTGAAGCTCGTTACCGCACCCTGGGCGATTTAGAGATCAGCGTGTTTCGTCAGAGCCGCACCAGTGGCACCGCCGCTTCCTTGTCGACCGGCATCTGCGATCGGGTGACGGGGTTACTTACTCTCGACGAAGTGGATCGTTTAAGAGCACACATCATCGAAGCGAAAGCACGCCTTGATGAAATCAAGTAACGAAGTACCATAGACTTTAGTCTGTGGTTCGTTAGAGCCGAGTTCGCGGCCAACTTTTCAATGTTCTGCGACACACAGACTTTAAAGTCTATGCAACTGTAAGTTAAAGAGCTGAGCTGCTGTCCGCGTTCTCGTTCTTGAGACCAAAGGCGAGCTTGGCGTCATTCGGTGTCAGCACCGGATGGTAAGTTTTGCCATAGGTTCCTACGATTTTCTTGACGTAGTTTTGTGTCTCGCCGTAAGGCGGCACGCCCTTGTACTTGTCCACTGAACCTTCACCAGCGTTATAGCCGGCGAGCGCAAGCGAAACATCGCCGTTGAATCTCTTCAAAAGGAATTTCAGGTATTTCGTACCCGCTTCAACGTTAGCGGCCGGATCAAAAGAATTCTTAAGCCCAAATCTTTTCGCGGTTGCAGGCATCATTTGCATCAGGCCCTCGGCGCCCGCGCCAGAAACTGCCTTGGGGTTGTATCTGGATTCCTGCTTGATCACGGCGTGGATGAAGCGCGGATCAACGCCCTGGCGCTCGCCGGCGTGATAGATAATCCAGTCGAGATCACAGTCGCCCGATAAAGGAATGTCCTCAGGTATTGTTTCGAGCAGCGGAGTAAGAGCACTAACTGAAGGTGCGAATACGGGACTGAAAAGGAAGCCGGCAAAGTTCGAAAGAAAGAAAAGAGAGATGATGGCAAACGATGCAGACTTGGCCAGGCGAAGAGTATGAACCTGCGCAAAGCGCAAACGGGGAAACTGTTGGGGAAACTTCATTCGTGATTCTCCATGTGAGCGATGGTCCAAAGGAACCATCAGGGTTACGGGTTAAAACTTCAAGCTGCGCATGGTGGAACCAATTTCAAAGAACTTTGCAACGCACTTGAAATGGAAACCGCGGGTAAGATGGAGAATTGGTTGCGGAAGTTGCTATTGGATTGCTTCTTTGACCCGTCGATGTGACGTACTAAAACGACCACATTTTTGTTGCAAGGGGGTACAGAAGATCGTTCATCTTGAAGGGTCGATTACCGCTGTTTTGTGGGCCCTTTTTCAATAAACATCCAGGTACTGAAAGTGCTTGCGAGGGCCATGGCGGCGGCGATTAGCATGATGGTTCTGAAGCCCGAAACGAATGACTCCTTGATTGCCTGCTCAATAGATTTCGCTGTCTCCTCTGCATCATCCGCAGATGTCGCCGGCGGTCGTACGACTGCCCCTTCAATATCGATACCTCCAAGCTTAATGCGTTGCTCATAAATCGCATTGCGGGTCTGATCCGAAATATTGATCGCCGCCAGTCGTTGGTCCAGTCCGCGGCTAAACACTTGCAGCATCACTACGCCCAGCACCGCGATCGCCAGCAGGCCCGCGGTGCGCGCGACAGCATTATTGATTCCCGACGCTACCCCAGCCTGGGCCTGTGGCACTGAACTCATTATCGTCGTCGTCAGTGGCGCGACGCTGATTGCCATGCCGAGCCCCAACACCACTACACCCGGAAAGAAGCCCGACCAGTAACCGGCGCCCGTTCCGGGAATTGCAAATAGCGCAAAACCCGCAGCCGCGATTGTTGGGCCAACCAACAGCGGCAGTCGCGAGCCAAACCGCGCTATCAAGCCGCCGGACCAGCGCGAAAGCGCAAACATGATCAGCACAAATGGCAACAGCGCCGCGCCCGCAGCAGTTGGAGAAAAGCCTTGCACCTGAATTAGGTTGAGGGTGAAAAAAAACAGCGCGCCGCCGAGTGCGAAGTACAGTAACAAGGTAAGAATGTTTGTGCCCGCAAAATTCCGCGAACGAAATAATTTCAGCGGGAGCATTGGCGACTTCACCCGCGTTTCAACAAACACGAACGCCGCTAACGAGAGCGCGCCCGTGGCGACTGCCGCAATAACTCGCCATTCTAAAAAACCCGCGCGGGAAGATTCGATCAGGCCGTAAACCACGCCGCCCAACCCGATCGTTGCCAGCAACGCGCCCTTGATATCAATTCGCCCCGTTGTTTCGGCGTCGCGGCTTTCAGGCACATGCCAAAGCGAAATTAGGACCACTGCGGCGGCAATCGGTAAGTTGAGATAAAACACTGCCCGCCAGGAAACATGTTCCACCAGCCAACCGCCCAGCACTGGGCCAATTGCCGTGGTGATTGCTGAAAAGCCGGACCAGGTCCCGATCGCTTTCCCTCGATTCTCCTCCGAAAATGAAGCACTAATAATCGCCAAACTGCCGGGAACCAACAGCGCTCCCCCGACACCTTGCACTGCGCGCGCGATGATCAGTTGATTGATGTCCGGCGCGATGCCGCACCACGCTGAAGCGAGCGCAAAGATGGAAACTCCAATCAGGAAGATCCGCTTTCGCCCGTAGTGATCACCCAGCGAGCCGCCAACCAGTAACAAGGCGGAAAGAAACAGCGAGTAAGCTTCGACCACCCACTGCACGCCAATCGCAGTCGCCTGCAAACTCTGTTGCAGAGAAGGAATGGCGACATTGACCACTGTGCCATCGATGAATGCCATGCTGGAAGCGAGGATGGTAGCGGCGAGAATCCAGCGCTCCTGGCCCTTAGCGCACGGGACTGCGGATTTGCGCGACAGGATGACCGCTTCATCGCAGGGCTCTTTGATTACGCTTGGCATTTGGTTAGGTTTGTGTCAAATGTGATGGGCCACGTCAGGTTCGGCTTTGCTGCCTGAAGTGCGGCGGTGGCTATGCCCCGCAAACCGCAGCCCGATTATTCTGGGGCTATGCCCATACTTCGGACTTGGCCCTTGGATTTATTAGGCCGAAGGCGGCACGAAGGGCATAGCCCAAAGTGTAAAAGGCACATCTACGGCCGGGCATAGCCACCGCTTAACATCCGGCGGCACAGCCGGAGCCACAGTTCAATATCTACCTCACGGGCTCGCGCAGGATGGCGTCCGCAGCCACAGCCGCGATGCGCGCCGCTTCCGGATGCTCTTTGCGCAAGCCGGCAATTTGCAGGAGCGCTTCACCGGTACGTGACAGCATGCGAAAGAGATCGCCTTCCTCCGCGCGCGTCTCGCGCACCAGGGTGGACCATTCGGAGCCACTCGCCCAACGCGCCGCAGTCGCAGCGGCAGAAAAATTTAATTCCGGAGTTGGCTCAACGCCAAACTTCCACTCTTCCGAGGAGACGCGAAAACCGATCTCCTCAAACTGTGCCAGGCTATTTACCAGTGCGTCTTCCAGTTCCAATGTGCCGTAGTCTCGATCTTCATCAGCGGTGAGCGCGGCAACGACTGCAGCCATGCGTATAAAGTCGAGCGTGGTGAATAACCCACTCTGCAACGCCTCGCCAATTATTAAAGGGCGATCAATATGCAAATCCGCCAGCCAACTGCCGCGCTCAGTTATTTTCTCCGGCTCGAAATCGAGATAACCAAACGATGAAAGCACGCGGGCACGCTGCTCAAATGGCTGCCACACCTCTTCGCGCATTCGCTCGGTACGTCGAATGGCGCGTTCGAGATCTTCCGCGTCACCGAGTAGCCCCCAGAGCGTCTCGGTGCACTTGGCTCTAATTTCTGAATCGATGGCGTCCGGAATCATCCTCTCAATCAACTGATCGAGTAATGTCAGCGCCTCGCCTTCCTCGTCCTGCGCATCGCGCAAGCGCGGTTCCGCAATAACAAGCTCCTTGCCACGACGTCGAATCTCCTCGAATGCTTCTTCGATCAGTTCCTCTTTCAGGCGATAAACGGGCGAGTAGACGCGGCCGATTCGTTCCAGCGCGAAGCTCGCGCTGCGGCCGTCTTCACGCAGGCCTCGTACATTTCCGTCGCGCTTTTCTGTAACTATGACGAGACGCTTACCACTGCGACCGATAGCGACAACCCTTCCCGGCTGGACCACCTCGTCAAGCCAGCGATGCAAAACTTCCGCCCGCGTTTGCGGTTTTAGATCCTGCAACTGGGCACGCGCGCTGACGAGTCGTTCAAATCCTCTCACCACATCGAGAGATAAGTAACAGCCAGCTTCACGCAGTTTATTAGCGATGCGTTGTTCAGTCTCGATTCCAGCTTTGGCAAGAGCGGCAATGTGGCTTGCTGCATCGCGATGCGCGAAACTCTTCTCCGCTATTTCGCGCACCTGCGCAAAGTTTCCGTAAGCGTCGAGTAGATTGAGCAGCGTGTTATAAGTGGCGCGAAACTGGCTCACCAAAGGGTCGGGCGGCGACCGCAACAGCGCCGCTATCCTCTCCGGATCCTGATGGATTCCCGGCGCCGCTACAATGAAGCCTACGTTATCGCGTCCCCGTCGGCCCGCACGTCCGGTCATCTGTTGCAGTTCAGAAGCGGTCAACTGACGCCAACCGTTTCCGGTGCGCGCTTCGGCGCCTGTCAACACGACTGTCCGCGCCGGAAAATCAACGCCCGCCGCGACTGTTGCTGTTGCGAAGATTGCATCGAGCAATCCCGCGCTCATCATTTTTTCTATCACCAGTTTCCACGCAGGCATGTGCCCCGCATGATGTGCTGCAACGCCGCCGCGCACGATAGTCTCCAAGTGCCGGTGGCGGCGAATTTCCGGATACTGCTCCACGAAACTGCGCATGAAGTCGCGCCGCTGCTCGCGCCGTTGCTCATTTGGATCACGCCGCATGAACGCCGCTTCCGACGCAGCCTGATCACAACGGCGTCGCGTCGGCAGAAAGACGATTGCAGGTAAAAGGTTGTAATTTCCGAGAGCCGTTAGCAGCGTAGCCGGTGGCATCTCTGGCAGACCTATTTTCATAAACTCACAGCAAACCAATCAACGGCTCTGCCGCCTGATGTGCGGTGGTGGCTTTGCCTCACCGAAAACCGCGTTGAAGAACGGGGCTGCGCCCCCGGGAAATCCTCTCGGGGCATAGCCCCAGAATCAAGGGCGGGCCGATCGGAAGGTCATAGACCTTCCGCACATCAGACGGCAAAGCCGCAGCCAAAAATTGTCTAGCGATCCCGATTCCGTCTCTGCTCACGGCGCTGCTCAGCCATTCGCTCAATCTCCGGATTCAGTCTTCCGTGTTCATTCACTAACGGCAGCAATCTTTTGTCAGGCAGCAGCATTGCCGCGCGCAACGGAACCGGTCGCGCGCCCGGCCGGGTAACGACGCCGCAACGCACGCCCCGCACTTCTTCAATCCAGGCTGCGAACTGATCCGCATTTCCAATCGTTGCCGACAACAACAGCAGCCGAATACGCGGCGGTGTCAAAATAATGGCCTCTTCCCAAACGTGACCGCGATCCTCGTCGGCTAGATAATGTGCTTCGTCAA
>JBDUCC010000007.1:0-31504 GCA_040003675.1 bacterium
TTTCCGCTGTCACGACGGCGAACACGTCAGCAATACCGGCAAGGTAATTCCGAAGGACTGCAATGTATGTCACACTGTTTTGTCTGACTCTGCGCGCCCAACAACGGTTCTCAAAACGTTATCAGTTCAGCATCCCGTCGATCTCGGCGGCTTGGCGGACCGCAAATGCGAAACCTGCCACAAGGCGAACCAACCCTTCAAACATCCGATTAACCTTGGCGATATTTCCATGTTCCAGTGTGTCGAGTGTCATGCGCGGAAGGACACGCAAACAGCTCAAAAGTAGGTGAGGCTGACGAAATCCCCCACTCCTCGGGAAAAATCCGCAGTCGGTCGAGTCGTTCCCAGTCCTCCATTGGTCTTTTCGGGCTTTTATCAGAAATCAGCGTCGGCACATAGATTGCCCCTAACCGTTCCATATTCGGTCAAAGTGGGAAAGTGAGCTGTTTATTAATGGGCGCACACAACGTAGAAGAGTTTGACGAGCAGAAGTCACAAGCGTTCATGAAGGCCGTGCTGAACGATCTGCGCGCCCTGGCCTTCATGCTGGAGAGCGGCCTGGTGGAAAACGGCGTAAGCCGCATTGGCGCAGAGCAGGAGATGTTCCTGGTCGATCGTGATCTTCGGCCCGCACCCCTCTCGCAGGAAGTTTTGCAGCATGCCAACGATGCGCGTCTGACAACCGAGATAGCCAGGTTCAATCTCGAAGCTAACCTGACGCCGTTAGCCTTAACTGGCGATTGTCTTAGCCGGATGCATGCCGAACTTAACGCGCTGGTTAGCCTGACAGCTGCGAGCGCAAAGACAATGGGTGCTGATGTCTTGCTGGCGGGCATCCTGCCTACCTTACAAAAATCAGATCTAACTCTGGATAATCTGACGCCAGTAGCGCGTTATCACGAGCTGGATCGTGGCGTGATTCGTCTGCGCGGCGGGCCGCTTTCGATTCACATCAAGGGACTCGACGAACTGCAAATAACGCACGACAACATCATGATGGAATCGTGCAACACCAGTTTTCAAATTCACTTTCAAACTAGTCCCACAGAATTTGCTGCGCAGTATAACGTTGCCCAGGCGATCACCGCTCCGCTGCTGGCCGCCGCTGTTAATTCGCCACTACTGTTTGGTAGTCGCCTGTGGCAGGAGACGCGAGTCGCACTATTTCAACATTCGACTGATGCTCGTTCACGCCCGCAGCTCGCGCGCAGCCATCCCACCCGTGTCAGCTTTGGCGAAGATTGGCTCAAGGATTCTGTGGTTGCACTTTTTCACGAGCAGATTTCCCGCTTCCGGCCAATCATGATCACGCAGCCCGACGAAGATCCCTTTCAAGTCCTGGCGCGTGGTGAGACTCCCAAATTGTCCGCCCTGCTCATGCACAACAGCACTGTCTGGCGCTGGAACCGCGCGTGTTACGGCGTATTGAACGGGGCCGCACACCTGCGGATTGAAAACCGGGCCCTACCATCCGGGCCAACAACCATCGATGAGATCGCCAACACGGCCTTATTTGCCGGCCTGATGCTCGCATTGCCGCAAGAGTATGGCGATATCTCCAAACGCTTGCCGTTTGATGACGCGAAGTCAAACTTCTTCCGCGCTGCCCGTCACGGTCTCGACGCGCAATTCAACTGGCTCGATGGGCAGTCAACTTCCGCGTCCGCGCTGGTGCTCGATCAATTGCTTCCGCTTGCTCAACAGGGCCTCGAGAGTGCAGCAGTAGAAGCCGCGGACATTCACAAGTACCTCGGTATCATCGAAGAACGCGTGCGTAGCCGGCAAACCGGAGCGCGCTGGGTGCTGAAATCCCTGGCGACAATGGACCAGAAAGGGCCGAAAGAAATTCGCCTAAGACAACTGACAGCGACGATGCTGGCTTGCCAAAAGAAAGGACGTCCGGTTCACAACTGGCCGGCAGTGACGAAAGCTGAGCCTGGCAATTGGGAGCAGGGGTATCGCACTGTGGGCCAATTCATGTCCACCGATCTCTTTACGGTCCAGCCGGGCGATCTGATTGATCTGGCGGCGAGCGTTATGGACTGGCGCCACATCAGGCACGTACCGGTCGAAAATGAAGCCGGGCACCTGGTCGGACTAATCACTCATCGCAACTTGCTGCGCCTGGTTAGTTCCGGCAATCACGAAAAAAGTATCAAAGCCGTAACTGTCCGCGAGGTCATGGTGTCAAATCCGGTGACAGTTGTGCCCTCAACTCCGACACTGGAAGCGATAGAGATCATGCGGGAACAACGCATCGGTTGCCTGCTGGTAGTGGAAGACCGTCAACTACTCGGTATTGTCACCTCATATGACTTTCTCGACGCGTCGGCACAACTCTTTCAACAACATTTGACCGAGGCGAAACCAGTAAAAGCACGGGTCATGGCCCAGGGCCGCTAGGCATGGATGCGCGACTTTTCGTTGTAAAGCAAACTGTTAGTTTGCGGCGGTTGCGCAATTTTCAAACTTGAGTGTCAACGTGCCACCGCAAACTAACAGTTTGCTTTACTTCGTAGTCGCCCGCTAGCAAGGACGCGCAAACGAGGCATGCGCATTCTCTGCGGTCGGACTCAGTTGTTGTTTCACGATGGTCTAGTGTTCATGACTTCCCTATAATTCAGTCGCCGCATCGTAGCGGCGATTGAGAAATGGAAAAAAAGACTCTGAAGGATTCCAAAAAGAAGATCCTTGTCGTTGACGACGAGAAAATGATCCGCTGGTCGCTCGGTGAGGCGTTGCGTGGCTGGGGTTATGAGCCGACCGAGGCAGAAACCGCAGCGGCGGCGCTGGCATCGTTCGACGCTGAAGCACCCGCGGCAGTGCTCCTGGATATTAATCTGCCGGATGGCTCGGGCCTGGATGTGCTGCGGCAGATCCGCCGACGCCAGGCGGACGCAGTTGTCATCATGATTACCGCGAACGTGCTCGTCGATGAAACAATCGCAGCTTTGCGAGGTGGTGCGTACGATTTCATCGGCAAGCCGATCAATCTGGAAGAATTGCAAGTTGCGATTCGCAACGGCATCGAAGCGAGCCGCTTGAGAAAAGAAATAAGCCTGTTCAGGCGGGAGCGGTTGCAACAGTTCAGTTTTGCGCAGATTGTCGGCCAGTCTCCCCCCATGCGCGAGATGTTGGAACTGGCGCACAAAGTTGCGGAGAGCGAAGTTTCCTCGGTTCTCCTGCAGGGTGAATCGGGAACCGGAAAAGACCTCGTGGCCAAGGCCATTCACTACCATTCCTCGCGCGCCAACGCTCCGTTTATCGCTATCAACTGCGCCGCGCTGCCCGGCACTCTGATAGAGAGCGAATTGTTTGGTTATGAGAAAGGCGCCTTCACTGACGCCAAGGCGCGCAAGGAAGGATTGTTTGAACAAGCTGAAGGCGGCACGCTCTTTCTTGATGAGATTGGCGAACTGGAACTGAGCCTGCAAGCGAAGCTCCTGCGAGTTTTGGAAGAAGGTTCGTTTCGACGGGTTGGTGGCCTGAAAGATTTGCCGTTGGATGTGCGGGTCATCGCCGCTTCGAATCGCGATTTAAGAACAGAAGGCGAGGCTGGGCGCTTCCGCTCTGACCTGTTCTACCGGTTGTCAGTGATTCAGATCGATATTCCGCCCTTGCGCGAACGAGGCGAAGATGTTGAGCTGCTGGCCCAGCATTATCTTGTCAGCTTTAAGGAGCGCCTGCGAAAAAATATCGACAGTATTTCTGAAGAAGCACTGCAAGCGTTTCGTAACTATGAATGGCCCGGCAATGTCCGCGAGCTGCGCAACGTTATTGAGCGAGCCATGATTCTGGAAGACGGTGACGAAATCTCGGCGAAGTATTTGCCGCGTGCATTGTCTGATGATGGCCAACCGCCGTTAGGCTCGTCTGCAGATGGCGGTGCGCAGTCGGGCCATTTTCGCTTGCCTCCAAAGGGCGTGGCCCTCGAAGATGTGGAGATGTCGCTTGTACGCCAGGCCATTGAAAGAAGCGATGGCAATCAGACAAAAGCCGCCGAACTACTTGGAATTTCGCGCGACCAGCTACGCTACCGGCTGAAGAAACTGGAAGAACTTAAGGCGGCTGCGAAAGCGTGAACTGAGAAACTTTGGAACCGCTGATGAAGTATAATCTTTTCTTGAATGTCCGATCCTGCACCTAAATCCGGTAATAAGCCCACCTCCCTGGATGCCGGCGATCTCGCGCGCTCACTCAAAGAACTCTCCGACATCAAGTTTGCGTTGGATCAATCCACGATCGTGGCCATCACCGACCAGCGCGGCATCATCAATTATGTAAACGATGAGTTCTGTCGCATTTCAAAATATCCACGCGAAGCGTTGCTGGGCCAGGACCATCGCATCATCAATTCCGGCTTTCATCCCAAAGAATTCATACGCGAATTATGGACCACGATCGCGAGCGGTAAAGTTTGGAAAGGTGAGCTTAAAAATCGCGCCAGCGACCGCACGATTTATTGGGTCGATACCACCATCGTTCCCTTCCTCGACGCCGCCGGCAAACCATACCAGTACGTAGCGATTCGTCACGACATCACGCAACGCAAGCTCGCGGAAGAAGAGATTAGCCGGCAGGCGACGCTGCTCAATGAAGCGCACGATGCGATCATGGTGCGCGATCTCGACGACACAATTGTCTACTGGAACAAGGGTGCTGAGCTTTTATATGGCTGGACCGCACCGGAGGCCATGGGAAAATCTGCCCAACAACTATTATTCGAGGAACTGCCACCAGAATTCGAAGACGCGCAACGCAACCTCGAATCGACCGGTCACTGGCGCGGTGAACTTACGCAGAAAACAAAAGACGGGCGCAACATTATTGTCGAATGCCGCTGGACTTTGGTGCGCGATGCGGCCGGACAACCGCAGCAAAAACTCGTCGTCAACACCGACATCACGCAAGAAAAGCGGCTCCAAAACGAGTTGCAACAAGCCGCCCAGTTATCCCTTGTTGGTGAACTGGCCGCGGGACTGGCCCATGAAATCAAGAACCCTCTGGCAGGAATTCAGGGTGTGGTGGATATTCTTTTGCGCCGCCGCGACGTGCACGATCCTGATAGCGAAGCGCTGAGAGGAATCCGCAACGAAGTTGATCGCATAGATCAAACCGTGCGCGCCCTGCTCGATCGCGCCCGGCCGCGAGTACTCGCGACCAAACTCAGCTCACTCACTGACGTTGTGCATCGCGCGGTCAACGTGGCGCGCGCGCAGGTTTACGCCCGCTCTGAAGGACGTATTACCATTCAGCTCAATGTGCCGGCTGAACCGGTCATGATTTCAATCGATGCCGGACAAATAGAAGACGCGGTGCTTAATTTGATCATCAATGCGATCGAGGCAACGGAAAACAATGGCTCGGTTAGCGTGCGAGTATTCCACTCGCCTCCAAACGTGGGGAACAGTGAGAGCGACGAGGTCGTGATCGAAGTTTCAGACAAAGGCAGCGGCATCAGTGAAGAAAATCTCTCGCGCATATTCCATCCCTTCTTCACAACTACCAGGGGCGGCACCGGTCTGGGCCTGCCGGCGGTCCGCCGAATTATTCGCGCCCACAGCGGTCGAGTCGAAGTTCAATCGGCGTTGGGCCTCGGCTCCACCTTCTCAGCATATCTTCCGATCAGGATCGAAGACTGAGGCCGTGATTGCCAACTGCGCATATCCACCCACCCCTTCGCAAATAATCCCCAAAGTTCTTCGTTTCCTCACCGGATTCTCTAAACATTCACAGGTCACACGACTGGCATAGAGCTTGAAGGTACTTGCGGTAAGGACATGTTGTGAACTGGCGACGAGTCAGTTTGCCATGATGGTGCGAACAGAATTATGAGGGCAATGCCTGAGGAAGAAAGCCGGCAGTTGTTGAGTGCTTCCCGGATCGGCAGGCTTGGTTGTGTTGTTGACGGCGAACCGTATGTCGTGCCGATCAACCATTTCTTTGCAGACGAATCGATATACAGTCATTCCCAACCCGGCCGAAAGATCGATATCCTCCGCTCACATCCGCGCGCCTGCCTCCAGGTTGATGACATTCAAGACGATTTTAATTGGCGCAGCGCCCTTGCCTACGGCGACTTTGAGGAGATTTGCGAGCCGAGTGAACGAAGAACCGTTCTCAGGGAATTGCTTTCGCGTTTTCCGCTGCTGACGCCGGTGGAATCGATAATGGCGCAAGATGCGAGCGCGCCCGACAGCGTCGTGTTTCGTCTTCGAGTAGATCGTATAACCGGGGTGGCGGAAGGTGAGACGGACCTACTGGTCAACCCTTAGGAAATGGATGGAGTTATGACAATCAAACGCATTCTATGTCCCACGGATCTTACGGCCGAATCCGATGAAGCATTGCGTTACGCGCTGGCGCTGGCGCGTACCTATGATGCTGAACTTATTGCTTATCATTGCGAGCGTGCCGGCGGCGATCCCGCACTGGATCAGAGCGAGGTTAAGGCATTATTCGAGCAAGCTCTGTTTCGCTATCTCGGAGCTACCGAACTCGCAGCGATTGACTGGCGCCGTGTAGTTGAACAAGGCAACGATGCGGGCACCGCTATCTCTGATTATGCCGCCGAGCATGGAGTTGATCTGATTGTGATGCGCTCGCGTCGTCGCCCTCATCGAGCGGCACTACTTGGTTCGACAGCGGAAACCGTTTGCCGCAGCGCGCCTTGCCCGGTCATGGTCATGCATAGCGATCAGCGCGACTGGGTCAATGGTTCAAGCCACGAAATAGCAATCAAACGCGTGTTGGTAGCGTACGATTTCTCTGACGACTCTGAGCTGGCGCTGAAACAAGGATTGTACTTCGCACAGGAATACCAGGCCGAACTGCATCTGCTGCACGTACTGCCACCGTCATCCCTCGAAGAATCAGAAATTTCCTGGTTCCCACTCGGGAAAGAAGATGCTTATCACAAAGCAGCACGTCGTTTGCAAAAGGCGGCGCCGGCCGAAGCTCACCTTTGGTGTGAGATCAAACATTCGGTGTGTGAAGGTCAGGCGTATCGCGAGATTCTCAATTACGCCGAGAAAAATGCGATTGACCTGGTTTGTATTGGCGCGCACGGCGTTGGTTTCGCCAGCCGCGCCCTGTTTGGTTCGAACGTTGATCGCGTGCTGCGGCAGGCACCTTGTCCGGTGCTCGTTACGCGTCCGCTAAAACCCGCAATGACATTGCCAGGAATGGCCGAAGCACGTGCTGCGGCCATCGCGTTATGAGGAAACAAAGCTTGATTCATAACGGAGGTTGAATCATGAGAATTCTGTTACCAGTTGACGGTTCATCTTTCAGCGAAGCGGCCGTTGACGAAGTTGTCTCTCGACCCTGGCCGGCACCAAGTGAAGTAAGGGTAGTGACAGCGTTTCAGGTTCCAATCACGCCAACGCCAGAAGTCTGGGTCATCGCCGACGAATATTACCCAATATTAGAGCGGACAGCGCGAGAGCAAGCACAGACGATAGTCAATGCCGCCGTGGCCAGGCTCACCGACATCTCGGACAAGGCAGTGACTGTAACTGGGGAAGTATTGGCAGGACCGCCACGCGAGGCGATTCTGGAGGAAGCTGATCGCTGGAAAGCTGACCTGATCGTCATGGGATCACATGGCTACGGCCCATGGCAGCGCTTGTTGTTGGGATCCGTTTCGCAAGCAGTCGTCTCACACGCTGATTGCTCCGTTGAAGTAGTTCACCGGCGCGGAGATAACGACACCGCCAGGGCGGCGTAGTTGTAAATATTGCTCGTGGCTTCGCTTAGAGCGGCGCTAGCGAGTTTTCCTGGCAGGCATCGCCAAAGGACCGCTCATGCGCGTTACCCGATCAAGCATCGAGGCCCGGAATACGTCTTCAAACGATTGCCCTTTCTCCCAGGAAACGTCGACCGATCGCAGGCGACTGTCGTGAAAGCGAATTATGTATTCATTGGGCCCCAAACATTCAACTTTTGTAGCCGTCAACTGAAATGGAATCAGGTGATCCTTGAACAGGCTGTCTAGTACAGGTTGTGCCCGAGAAGTGAGTGATATTGCTTCCGATACTTTAGGCATTGAGTCCTTTCAACTGGGACAGGAGGGGTTTCGGCGGGCGGATTACAAGCTAGCACTTATTGATCAACTTAGATAGTAAAGCGAATTGCGTTCGTCGTACCTACTGGCTGATATGGCGTTCAGGATCAAACGCTTCAATTTATGCCACAAAAGGTCAGCCGGCGATGTTTATCATAAGAGGGGCAGCGCGAGGCGATCTAATGCTTGTGATGCCTCGTAGTTTAACAAGAAGATAAACATGATGAAACATTTTTTGATCGCTGCGCTACTTCTGGTTGCTATCGCAGGTGGAACAGGTCTCAGCAAATTGTCTGCACAGACAGAGAACACTTCAACAACAATGGCAGCGTGCGCGTGCGACAGGTCAGATCGCGAAAGGTTGGCACAAGCGCAGCAACCTTCTTTGTCGGCCGCTGAGCGCATAGCGTGGCGGGAGATTCAGGAGCGCATTGACCGAATGTCTCATGGCGAAGAGGCGAAGGACCTGAACGCAGCAATGCATTTCATGGCTGACGATTACATGCTGCACACCTTGCCCGATAAACAGTCACCCAATGGAAAAGAAATAAATAAGCAGCAGGTAGCGGTGTACAAAAAGCAAAACCTTGATAGCTTGTATTCCACCAGCCCTGAAACACACACCGATATTGAGAGTCTCTCAATGAGGGGCAACGTGGCTACAGTCGTCCTACACCAGCATTACGTGAGAGTAATTCGCGGCGGAGACAGCAGCCCACACGAAGTTAGAACCAGCGTGCGACATCGTGAGACGTGGACATACACAGAGCGGGGCTGGTTGCAAAACACAGTTCAAGAGTTGGGGAGAGGTCCCATTTTTCTCGACGGTCAGCCGTACAATCCTTAGTCCTCCAACCAGCCGAATGGCTCATGGAAACGAAGTGCCGCCACAGCCTCAGCATAATTGACGGGACTAACGAGTTTTGCGTTGAAGCGTCGCTGGCGGTAGATGATCGCCAATCTCGGCCATGATAAAGGGTTTGACGCCTTCGCGCCCTGTGAGACTAAGCCATACCGCGCCGCCTTCTCGTTCAACCTCTAAACCAAAACCAAAGAACGGACAACAGAGGCGCTCGAGTCTAATGAACTGTGCGGCTATTAGTAACGTGTCCAACTCGCCAGAGAAGCGGAAGGTGTAACCGTTCGGCAGTTCGCGAACGCTTTCGACAGCTTCGAAGAGTTTCTCTATGGTAGCGAGGTGGGCACCGCGCTGCTCCGGCGCAATCGCAGTCATCTCACAAGCGAACGGTGATTCTTTTTCCCGCATAGATTAGGACCTGGGCCAGTACATGATTATGAAGGGGATAATGCACCCTACTCAAGTTCAATTGCGTATTAAGAAGTCACTAGTCTAAAGTCATACGACAACGTGGAGGCGTACTATGAACAAAACGAGTCGAGCGCTTATCACCCTAGCTATCATTTTGGCCGGTGCGCTCTTTGCTTCTGCCGTCATGCTTAGGGTGAGCCCTGACAGTTCGTGGCTGGCTTTTGCAGGATGGGCGATCTTCTTTGCTGCTCTCCAGCTACCATGGTTCTTGGTTACTCCATCCACTCAGAGCAGCTGTACGGCCTGGTTGGCCCGTTTTCGTAAAGGAGCGTAGCCAGTGAAGAAAATCGCCATACACTACTGCCCGGTTTGACCCATTAAGCAAGCCATGGCCTCCCGTGTGGCGGCCCAATTAAGAAAAGAGAATAACGCTCAGGTAGAAATTGTGAAGGGCGGGCTTGGTGAGTTCAGTGTGCATCTTGACGATCGAAAAGTCATTGACACGAACCGCCTTTGGTATCCAACTCCAAGTAAGATCGTGAAGAAGATCCAGGCGCTGCTCGCGGAGTAGCCCGTTAAAGCGTCAGCGGGCACAACAAAAAGGGCCGCTCTAATTGAGCGGCCCTTTCGCTATGACGATGCAGTTTGAATTAGCGACCGGCAGTTGCAGACACTGCGGCATTTGCCTGCTTTGCCTGGAATTGTTGCCAATAGTCCTGAACGAAATCTTTCTGCTTTCCATGACCGATGCCGGAACCGAAATCGTATTGGTTCATTTCCGCAAAGGCTTGTTCGAGGTTCCAATGGTCGTGATTGAAGCGATACACAGCGCCCATCACTCCGGTGCGATGCCGCCCACCCGCACAATGCAGGTAAAACTTGCCGGTTGCCGGATCGCCTACCAGCTTTAGAAACGCATTCACCTGGTCCATGCTGGGATAGCTCTTATCAACCATGGGAATGTTGACGTAGCGCAGTCCGGCGGCCTGAACCGCTGGTTGCTCATACTCTTTGGAATTGTCCGTCAAATCAATCACGGTCTTAATCCCGAGCGCGGCGAGAGCTGAGTAGTCTTTCTCTTCGGGTCTGGCGCCACGATAAAAGCGCTCATCCATCTGGCCAAAGTTCTTGATGTTGATATCTGGGAAACGGGTGTCTTTTGTCTTGGCAAAGGAGAAACCGGAAAAGGAAAAAACAACGGCTAGTATTGCAATAACGGTCGGGGAAGACTTGCTAACAAATTTCATTTAATAACTCCTCAAGTAAATGACAGTTGATAATTGTCGGGCGGCTAAGCGCTCTTTGGCCGAACCAACACTGTCAGGGGATTACTTGATTTCCCGAGTTCCGGGGAACCAAAAGAATAATTCCGACTACTTCGGAATCACTAATAATAACAATCTCATCAAACAACCGACAATAAGATTCACGAATTGCTCACGCCGTTGCCAGAAAACCGAGCGCTGAGGCTGGCATTATGAACGTTTCAGATTGATTCACCTTCGTCAATGCATAGAAAACCCGCGTAACGTTGCTGTTACGCGGGTTTGTTAATTCAGGGTTTGTTTTGCCGGCCTTAGGGTTTCTTTTTGCTGTCCTGCTTGTTTCCCTGGTTATTGCTGTTGTTCGGTGGAGGCCTTTCGTCCTTCGGTTTTGCAACAACCTTATTGTCCTCTTTGGGTGGGCGTTTGTCGCCACCCTTTTGAGCAAAGACGGTTGCTCCACTGGCGAGCATTAGCGCGCCCATTACCATCGCCAGGAATTTTCTCTTTAAGTCGAACATCAATTATCTTCCTCCTCATGAACTTCTCAAGCGCGCATGGGAGGGAGAAGAGTCGCGCCGGTCAACCATCGAGCAATAACGGTGCCAAAAAATCAAATCATCAAAATGCTATCTGGAGGGGAAAGCAAGTGGCTGCTGCCGCACCGTATGGCACCGGGTCGCACCGTATCGTGCAGGCAAACTCCTTAATCTTTGTCCTATTTGCCCCTAACGACGCACCGTGACGCTAAGCGTGCCGACGTTTCCGCTGCTGTCAAAGGCCCTCAAGCTGACTGTTTGTTCCCCGCGCACGGCCGGGAGAGGCACCGAATACCTTTCGTGGCCGCTATCGGCGATGCCATCATCGGGGAATAAAGGCGTCCACGGACCGCCATCGACGCTGAAATCGGTGCGCTTAATTTTGCCAGTAGCATCGTCAACGTCAAACCTCGTTACCGCTCCGGTCGACGCGGGTTGTCCCGCTGCAATGCGCACAACCGGCGGCGTGTTATCAATGTCAACGGGCTCGCTCAAACGCTCTCCATTCAATGCTTCTCCGGCCGGGTTATCGGGAGCGTCTGAAGCGGCGATCTTAATGATGTAGCGACCATCTGCCAATGTTGCCCCGTCGATGGTGTAAAAATTGTCGCGTAAGTGGTCCCTTAGAAGCCGAAACGACGTTTCATTCAGCGAGCGATAAAAAACTGCGTACTCAAGAGTGTCGCCATTTCGATCCTCCGCCTGCCACTGAAACGAGCGCGCGCCCCGTTGAAAGATGCGGCGCGGCGGCACCTGGGCCACTGCTCCAAACAGAGAAGGATCGAGTCCTGAGGATTCGATGTTGGGATCAACCTGAATCTGCGCTCCCTGTTGCAGACCGACACCGAACGGTAACGCAGTAATAGACAACACTTCGGGCGCGACATTTCTGGGAAGATAAGCAAGCGTCGCGTCTTCCATCCATGCGTGCGTGCCAGTCCCCGCGCTTCGCAACGTGGCGCGCCATTGAATGAAGCGGGCGCGCGGACTGGTTACCTGCGTGCCGTCGGCATTGCGATAGGCCGTACTCCAATCGCTCCAGGTGGAATCAGGCCGTTCACCATTACCGGAGCGGGTTTGCAATTCCACGTTGCCCGCCCCACGCCACCAGATGCGTCCCCAGGTGGCAGTTAGTTTTGCGTCGCGCACGGCGGATTCATAAGAACCTTCCGCGATCGGGACCTTACCAAAGCGAAACAACTTTCCCTGATTGCTCGACGCTGCATACACCTGACCGGCCCGCACCAGGAACGATGATATTTGGCCTTCAGTTGACTGCAAAAGAAGAGTGTCACGTCCATCATTGGTGACGGAATAGATTCGACCTTTTTCCGCAGTGCCGATCAAAACGCTTTCCGGATCCAGCGCGGGAGCAACTGCAAACGCAGTGATGGTGGACGAGCTCCATACGACGTCTGAACCACCGTCCGGCGATATGCGAAACACCACACTGCGAGCATTTGTGATGTCGGTACGACTACGCGACGCCGGCGCTGCCGTTTGAATAGGATTGCCGCTTTCATCAATTGCGGTGATGGTTACTGACGTGGCACCCATGCCACCGCCGTCGCTCGCTTGCGGAACGGGCACGGTCGTCGACTGTTGCCGGCTGGTCGCCACATTATCGCTGAGTGCAAGCGCGTAGATGGATCCATCCGCGGCCGTTGCCAGCGCATGAATCTCGCGCAAGGGGGCGTCGAATAAAGCAAAAGCCTTCCCGTCGGGAGAAATGCGCAATACCAGTCCGCCCGGATCAGTTCCGGCAATCAAGTCGCCCTGCGCTGTCACGGCGAGGGACATAACGTGGGTTTGATTAGTTGAAAGCAACAGCGACGATTCGGCTTTAGCCCCGGCGGTGCGAACTCGATAGAGTTTGCCGCTGTCTCCAGTACCGACCGCCAGTGATCCGTCATGTAACAGCGCCAGCGACCAGATGTACTTGTCGCCTGGATCGAAAAAGACCTCGGCGCGTCCATCCGCGGAGATGCGATAGACTTTTCCGTCTGGAGAACTGCCGGCGTAGACCGCACCGTCACGCGCGATTGCCAGCGCAGTGATGTCGAGTTCCGCGGCGTCGTACAATAACGAACCGCGCCCGTTTGCATCCACGCGAAAAATCTTTCCGTCGTGGCCGGTGCCAAGATAAATATTTCCCTGGCCATCAATTGCACTGGACCACACAAAAGCCTGTTCGGTTGTGAAAACTTCGGTGATGTTAGGCGCCAAACTAAGCACACCGGTATCGCTGATTGAAATCCCCCGCGAGTCCCCTTTCAAGAGTTCAGTGCGGCTGCCCGTTTCCCAAATTACCGGTTGACCGGCATTACCTGGTTGCGCAAGCACGATGAGCAGGAACGATATTGCTATGGCCCGCGAATAGTTTTTTAGTTTTGCTGTGAACATAATTGCGTTTTAATTTCCAATGTATTTTGCGTAAAGCGACCGTGCAGTTTTCACTTCGCTGGTACCACGAATGATCGATCGCGCATCCTGAAAGACTGTCATCTCAAATTCGCCGGTGCGAAAGCGTAAAAGGTAATCATTGAATTTTACTTCTCCGGTCGCTTTGAGTCGCTCGGCAAGCTGCGCGAAATCCAAGCGTGTTACTTGCGACGGCGAGATTTGTACCGCATTGCGTCCACACAAAACGGCCGCAAAATCACCGGCAGCAGCTTCAAGTGTTTCATAGCGCCCCAGTGAACATGTGATACAGCCTGTCGCCGGCGGGCCAGGATTAATCTTCCGCCACTCGTTTCGCCAAACATCAAACTGCATCAGTGAGCGATGCAAGCTTGCTTCCTGGCCCGTCAACAACTTTAGCGCTTCCGCCACCTGAACCGCCGCCACGACGCTAATGATCGGCATGATGACGCCCGCGGTATCGCAAGTTGGCGCGCTGGCTGCGGGCGGTGCTTCCTCAAAAACGCAGCGCAGGCAGGGAGTCTTGTGCGGCTGGATCGTCATAGTCACTCCGTAGGAACCAACCGCTGCTCCGTAGATCCAATTAACCTCATGTTTAACGCAGGCATCGTTTATCAAATAGCGCGTGGCAAAATTATCTGTGCCATCAAGTATCACGTCGCAATCCTCGATGAACCGCTCAACATTCGAGTTGTTGACATCTGCGATTTCGGGCTCGACGTTAATGGCGGCGGCAAACTCGCGGATGTGATTGGCGGCCGCGATCGCTTTAGGTGTCCGCTCAGCCGCGTCACGCTCGGTAAACATTGTCTGCCTCTGCAAGTTTGAAGCTTCAACAAAATCGCGATCCACAATTCTCAAGTTACCCACGCCCGCACGCGCCAAACTCTCCGCGTGTGCCGAACCCAGCGCGCCGCAGCCAACGATCAGGGCGCGCGAACGCAATAAACGCTCCTGGCCTTCCTTGCCAATGCCACTAAACAAGATTTGTCTGCTGTAACGTTCGTCCATAAACCTGTTTGCGGAGTTACGAGATAGAGTCTCTCAAGGCCCTCGTCGCTGCAACTCGCATCACGTCGCTATTCGCAGCCTGGCCAGTCCACAGTTGAATTTGCTGGGCCGCCTGACTCAAAAGCATCGGCAGGCCATTAAGTGTTTCACAGCCGGCCGCGCGCGCCTCGTTGAGGAATTGTGTCATCTCTGGATTGTAAACTAAATCGTAAGCCAGGCGCGCACCGCGAAGCTGTCGCGCGTCCGCCGCAGTCTGATTCTCCTGCGGGCCCTTTGTGCCCAACGGCGTCGCATTGACTACTACATCAAACTCCGCGAAGACGGCGTCCTCCAATTCCCTGCACTCAATGGACCAACGGTCGGCAAGCTGCTTTCCCTTCTTCATGTCGCGCGCAAAAATTGTGGTCTTCGCATTTTCCCGTTTCAGGCTGTATAACGCCGCACTCGCCGCGCCGCCGGCGCCAAGAATTGCTACGCGACTGTCATTTAGTGAGCCCAGCCGATTTTTTAGCCCTCCGATGAATGCGTTTGCATCGGTGTTGTAGCCACACAAGCGATCGTCCTCAACAACTACTGTGTTGACCGCCCCTATTTCCCGCGCGCCTGGTTCAATCCAATCAAGTTCAGCCAGGGCAGCCGTCTTGTGTGGCGATGTGATGCTCAAACCGCGCATGCGCCAATAGATTTCGCGAGTGTGCGGGTGGACCACGCGTTTGAAAAACGCCTTCAGATCACGAACCTCGAATGGAATGTAAACAGCATCGGCAGCCAAACTCGCGAACGCGGCATTATGAATTTGCGGAGAGATGGAGTGGGCCACGGGGCTTCCGACCAAACCTGTGATCTCGGTCGCGCGGGTAATTTTCTCTATGCGATAGACGCTGGTTAACTCGCTGATGCTGATCTGTCCCACTGCCGTTGCGCGTACATCTTCCAGCGACGCATAAGTCAGGTAAGCACCACGCGCTGGACCCAGAATCCGCGTTGCCACTCCTGCAGGCCCCATACCAATGGCGATGATTTCGCGTTCCGCGTGCTTTGCGCGATCCAGCAATTCAAAAATGCGCAAGCAATCTAATGCGTCGTTTATGCGCACCGCAATTTTCATTACGTGCGCTGGAGTTGCAGCCAACCGTTCAAATATTTGGTTGAGGTCGCCGGGTATCTCGGCCGGGTTATGATATGAACAAATTACGCGCGACCAATCAATATCATCACCTTCACTACGCAGTTGTTCAGCAATATCGAGCTCGAGATCCACAAACGATGAAGCGAGTTGCAAACCTTCGTCGCGCCAAAAGCGCAACCGCGTTTCATTGTCGGCGTCGCGCCGTCCGCCCTCTGCCGCGGACCGGAAGGTAACGATCGTCGGGTGAGAAGAAGAGGCAAGAAGTTCGCGCAACAGATCGAGATTCTTCAAGGCTTCCGATTCCAGACAATCCAGGCGAATCTCAACCAAAGCGGCCTGTGTACCCACCTCCCTGATCGCCCGCGCGACAGACGGCCAGTCGCTTTCGCAAACTGAGACGCAAATGATTGGATGTGTTGAAAGCATCAGACAAAATTTAAGGCGATGCCGTTACTGTGTCTAATGACAGGGGCATCGCCCAGAAAAGAGAAAAAGTTTTTCAAACTGTTAATGCTGTTTAGATGCGTCGCGCGATGCATCAAGATGCTTGGTCGGGGCCTCTGCGCCCAGATGTCGAGTAGTCCCCTCGGTCACGCTCGGGGGCGGCGCGATGAGTTCACCCGTGTTGCGCGCAGGATACATTTCAACTGGCGGCGACACCGACATTGCAGGTTGACTAAAACTCGCTCCGCTCAGTGTGCGCCGCTGCTGTTCCTTAGCTCTGATGAACTGGGCGACGCCACTCCCCATCATCGAAAACGCCGGGATCAACATCCAGAACCACCAGCCGCGTCCCATCGGAGAAAAAGAAAGTGCGATCGAGACCAGGAGAAAGGCGATGCCCATAAACGCGCTTCGGAACGCGTGGTCCATTGTCGCCTCTTTTCCTTTCCTCCGGCCACGCCGGCCAAAATCGTGGTCTTCGCTGTGGGCCAGCGGCAACTGCCCCGAAAGTGCATTCGGCACCAAACTGATATTCGCGCCACAGGAGCGGCAATAGCTTGCGCCGTCCAGGTTTTGGGTTGCACATTTAGGACAAAACACTCGGGCCTCCGATCATTGTGGCATGGACTTTAGTCTGTGCTTCACTCCAGGCCACAGACTGAAGTCTGTCCTACTCGCTGTTAGTGGCATAGACTTTAGTTCCGTGCTTCCCACCAGGCCACAGACTGAAGTCTGTTCCACTGACTTCACTTTTCCGAACGTTGTCGGAGCGCTTCGTAAAGAACAACTCCAGCGGCTACAGAAACGTTCAACGATTCTATCCTGCCGCGCACCGGAATACGAACCAATGTGTCGCACCGTTCTCGCACCAACCGATGCAAACCGGCGCCCTCATTTCCCAGGAATAACGCACTTGGCGACGTCCAGTCCCATTCTGCGTAGTTCAACGACGCGTCGCCGGTCGTCCCCACCACCCAGATGTTGAGTGTCTTCAATCGCTCAATCAATTGGACCAGGTTGGTCACCCGGGCCACTGCCACATGTTCGAGGGCGCCGGCCGACGCTTTCGCAACTATGGCCGTTAATCCCACTGCGCGCCGTTCGGGAATGAACACGCCGTCAACTCCCGCACACTCGGCCGTTCGCAGGATCGCGCCGAGGTTGCGCGGATCCTCAATCGCATCCAGACCGAGCACCAGCGGTTTGTGCTCGCTGTTTACCATTGCCGCCAGTCGTTCAAGAAGTTCCTCAGCGTCGCAATAACCCGAGGCCGCTGTTCGCGCCATCACTCCCTGATGCGTCAATCCCGGCAGCGCACGGTCCAGTGCCAGTCGCGGCGCGCGATGAACCGGAATCCGTGCAAGCTTTGCCAGATCCAGCAACTCCTTCAAGCGCTCATGGCGCGCGCCTTCTGCAATTGTGATCTGCTGCAAGGGACGGTGGCCGGAACGAAGCGCTTCCAGCACGGGAATGAGGCCGTAGATTGTATGATCTGCTTCAGCGCCAGCCATGGTTTCGCTGCGCGCGCGGTCCTCAGACAAAGCTACAGAGCGCAAACCTGGACCATCACGATGAGATTTGTAAGGCTTAGGCATCCGCGGCACCCATTTGCTGACGCACGAGCAGATAGTAGCGAAGGCGCGCGTAACGCGAAAACTGAGACTCGTTGCTTGTTTCCGTTACGCTGCCCAGACTGTATTTCCCCGGCCGCCCGCGGCGCCAGCCAGTCGACTCGTTCTGTTGTTCTGATCTCCAAACCGGCTCCAGCGTTTTCCGCACCGAGTTATATTCCTGATCGTAAATGATCGCGGGAACCTGTTCGCGAAAAACGTCGATGAGAAGGGACATGTTTTCAGCAGCGACAAGCCGTTTCTTTTCACCTAAACAGGAAAAGTCGAAACTTCCGGATGCGATACGATAAGGCGCGTTGGTGTGCGCAGAGAATAGCTCCACTATGTTTTCATCAGCGAAGAACTGATCGGCTTCCAGCACACGCTGCTCACTTCGTTTCCGTTCTTCTTTCAATTCCACTCGCCGGCGCGTTATGCGTCCTGAGACCAACAGAACAAGATCGGGCCAGAATATTTTTGTCGGCGGCGCTTGCCGCGATTGATAAGCATCAAGACCATCGTCGGTGAATTCAAGTGCGCGCAGCTTGAGAGCCGGATCGGGACCAAGAGACAAGTCGGCAATTATTAAACTGTCTATTCCCGCGTCTTTCAGCCGCTGATGAATCAGTTCTGCTTCATCTTTACTGCTGGAGCGCGCCAGCGGCAGAGGGATCTCAGCTTTCACTATCCGCGCCAACTCCTCTTTTTCCAATCGCAGGAAATCGGCTATCTCCGCAAGAGAACTTTCGCTAAGATTTGCAGGCGAAGGCAAATGGATGTTGTTATATCCATGTTCCCATTTCTCCAGCGTTCGCAAAGCGGGCTTTTGCAACACGACGCTGGCTGGTTGCAAGGGCAAAGCGGCTCCGCAGTAGAGGCAATTCAGTCGGACTGGTGGATTTGCTCGCAAGCAAGAGTCACAACGCACCATTTGCTCTGGAGTAAATGAACGCGCAGACGGTTCTGGAGAAGGCCCATCTGTAAGCGTCGGAATGTTTTCGTTATCCTTGGGCAACAGCTCCTCCAGGAGTTTAAATTATACGACGCGGCAAGTTTCTTCGAAACGCATGATAATGAGCAGGAATTAATGATTCATCAAAAAGCGCGCAAGCTGTTGGTTTATCTCGCACTGGTTATAGCGGCGCAAGCCTGTGCTCCACTTCAGCCGCCGAGTGTGGGTGGCCCGCGCGCCAACGAAGCACCTTATCCCGTTCTGTTGGCGGAGGACAATCATCGGAGAGAAACAACGACTGCAGCGGTCAACCACTTAATGCGTTCCGAAGTTGCAACTATAACTACTCTGTCCTTGCAACCTGTTACTGCGACCATTGAAAGTCTACCGGCAAATACATCTCCCAATGTGTATCTTCCGAAGGTCGGCGCGAATCCGCTCATGAATGAGGAGGAAACGCGCGAGGCGTTGCGTCGCTTTATCCGAGACTGGCAGGGACCGATTGGCGCCGAGCCGGCTAAGCTGTCTCTGGTTGATAGAGTCGACCAACCGGATGGCTCAAAGATCGCGAGGTATGAACAGCGCGCTTTTCGTTACCCGATCCGCGGGAACTACGGCAAGCTTGAGATTCGTTTCACGCCGGCACGTCGCGTACTCAACATTATGAGCACCTGTGTTCCCGACGCGGATAAGATACAAACGGCGCTCGCCGCAGTACCGATAAAATTGAAGGCTGAGGACGCAATAACTGCTCTAGCAGGAAACGATATTCAATATTCAAATGCCGACGGAACTAAACTCAACTTTCGCCCTACCGCCAACAATAAGCTCGAACCGCACGAACTGGTTACGTACATTACTCCCGCCGCCAGCCAAACAAACGGCCTGGAATTCCATGTTGCCTGGGAAATTGGTGTTGGCGGTGCGCCCTTCCAGATAGCCTATCTCGATGCAGTAACGGGACAGGTTGTTGGCACACGCTAGGCGGGCTTTACTTTGCTCAAATCGTCCGCTTGACCAATCACAGACAAAAAAGCATCCTAGAAACGATTTTCTAAAATACGTATTGGAAGTACTTATCAGATGAATAGCTTTGATCCGGCTAACAACGTCTCATGGCAGTTGGGCCATCGGGGAAGGGTTGCGGTTTTCATTGACGGCAACAATCTCTTCCATGCTGCGCGCTTTCACAACATCGACATCGATTACAACAAGCTGTTGCGGGTCTTGCTTGGCGACGGACGATTATTGCGCGCCTTCTTTTACACCGGTGTTGACGTGGGCGCCGAAAAACAGCAAGGGTTTTTACTCTGGATGCGCCGCAACGGCTTCCGAGTAATTCAGAAAGAGTTGAAGACCTTCTATGACGGCAGCCGAAAGGCAAACCTCGATGTAGAAATAGCAGTCGACATGCTTTCTTTGGCCGGGCGGTACGACACGGCAGTTCTTGTTTCCGGTGACGAAGACTTTGTCTACGCGGTTAACGCTGTAGCCTACAAAGGCTGTCGCGTCGAGATCGCAGGCTTTCGCTCGAACACGGCGCCAAAACTGATAGACGTCGCTGATTATTTTATTGATCTGGGCGAAATAGCCGATCGAGTGCGCAAGGACATCGGCCACGCCGCGC
Source organism: bacterium (assembly GCA_040003675.1). Lineage (GTDB taxonomy): Bacteria > Acidobacteriota > Blastocatellia > Pyrinomonadales > Pyrinomonadaceae > PSRF01. The sequence continues at coordinate 20,331 of JBDUCC010000007.1, forward strand.
GATACGATGAGCGGGAAATCCTTGGACAGCAACCGGCGCATTATCTCCATGAGCAGATGCATATTCAGGAAGCCACCGACGACGGGTTTCAATCAACCATGCACGTTGTAGTAGAAACAACCATTGAATCGGATGCCGCGGAGTTTGACGGCGCCGGCGAATTCATTCGCGTCACCGACGAGCAGTAAGGCAAACTTTGAGCGATATGAAGCTTTTCACTGTGGAGGAAGCCAATGCCCTCTTGCCTTCGGTAAGGCAGCTTTTACAGAGACTTCAGCAATCTCGGCGCCGCGTAGGTGCGTACAAGGAAGAGGCCACGCAAGCCGCAGAGCAGGCGGACAAGGGCGGCGGCGGAATGGCTGGCGGTGTACTTTACGCTCGGTTACTCACCAACTTTGCTGCCAAAATGAGCGAAATTGAAGCCATGGGCGTCCAGTTGAAGGATTTTGATCGCGGTTTAGTTGACTTTCCCTCACTCCGGGATGGCCGCGTAGTTTTGCTTTGCTGGCAGTTGGACGAAGGCGACGAGCTGGAGTGGTGGCACGATATGGATGCCGGCTTTGGCGGTCGGACGCCCCTCTAAAAGTTTTCCACAACCCGTCCCCACCATCGACTGGGAATCCCTCATCAAGACAACTCTTACGGCTGGTACATTTTCTGGTTGACCAGTTAAAGTAGTCCCTGATACTATGCGCGCCGAACTGCGCGGGAGCCGGGTAGACCTATTTTCTCGAGCTGCCGAGCTTACAATCCCCCAGGAGGCGAGCTTGATATGAAATGTCCGGAGTGCGGCGCCACCCTCAAGAAGATTTCCCGAAAATGCACGGAATGCGGCGCGCTGCTGAAAAAGAACTCTGGGCCTTTATCGTCACCTAAATCCCATCAAGTGGAAGCGACTGCGGCGGTTACAGTTAAGCAGCCAGAACCCAAGCGAACTCCATCTCTGCAAATGGAATCGCCTGCGACGGTGACAGTTAAGCAGCCAGAACCCAAGCGAACTCCATCTCTGCAAATGGAATCGCCTGCGACGGTGAGAGCTAAGCAGCCAGAACCCAAGCAAACTCCATCTCGGCAAATGGAAGCGACTGCGACGGTGACAGTTAAGCAGCCAGAACCCAAGCAAACTCCATCTCGGCAAATGGAATCGCCTGCGACGGTGACAGTTAAACAGCCAGAACCCAAGCAAAAGCCATCTCGACAAGTGGAATCGCCTGCGACGGTTACAGTTAATGAGCGGGAACCCAAGCCAACTCCCTCTCTGCTTGAGTTTCCAGGAATCAATCGAAACGCGCTGCCCGAATGGCGCAAGGAACTGAGCGAGCGCGTGCGAGAAAAACAGGAGCGTCGCGCACGTGAAGCCGTGCTTGAGGGCGATGGTCCGGCAACTGTGGCCGTTGATACCACGCCCACAACAGCACCAATGCTCGAACTCCTGCGGCAAACTGAACTGCCGCCGCTGAATCCCATTGTCGAGGCAGCTCTCAAGCGCATTGAACGCGCCCATTTAGAAGCCACAGCTTTCTACGCCCGTCGTGGCGCCATTGCAACTGCCGTAGCCTATGATGATCGCCAGGAGTCGGCAGAAGTTAACGAAACGTCATCTGCTTCGTCTGCTGATCTGGATAGCGACTCACACGTCGAGTCCAAGCCGATGGAAAAAACCCATAACCTCGCGGTCGTTCCGAATCCGGCACCAAAAGAAGAAGCCAGAACAGTAGCTAAGAAACCGAAGCGCTTGATCGGGGAGACCAACGATCCGGCGTTGAACTACCTTGACACCGTTCCTATTGCCTTGCCTGTAAAACGCCGCGAGTACGCTGCCGCGTCTAATTTGCGCCGGGCCTTCGCCGCGACCATCGACCTGGCAATTGTGTTCGCTCTGACGGCACCGTTGTTCGCTCTCAATAATTTGACCAGGGTGGAATGGCAAAACTGGCGCGTGATAGCATTTTCAGCGGGTAGTTTCCTGTTGGTGGGGTTCCTCTACTCGACGCTAGTTACCGCTTTTACAGGTCGGACCATGGGAATGCGTGTGTGCTCGCTGCGTATCGTGGATGCTCGCAACGGTTTAATTCCTACCGGCGCTCAATCTGCCGCACGCGCGTTCATCTATTTGTTATCGGTGGCATCTGGCGGCATTCTCTCGCTGTACGTCTTTCTCGATGCGGAAAAGAATACTCTTCAGGATCGTTTTACTCGCACGGCGGTAATTCGCGCCTAAACTTCCACCCCAGCCGGGCTGCCCGGGGGACCCGGTAATTCCGAGCATAGAATGGCCCTGCTCTGCCCTTCCGGAGAGCAGGGCTTTTTATTAGGAGCCAAATCTGCCGGCGACAGCATGCACCAGGAAACTCTAAAAAAAGTTGTGGCTGAACTCGACTCCCTCCTTCCGGGCCGATTTCTCGGAAGAGTGATCCAGTTGTCCCCGGCCTCTCTCGCAATCGACTTCCACTTAAAACAAGACGGTTTTCTTTTGATCAGCGCAGAGCCTGCGGCGCCCCGGCTTTATCTAACCAAGCGCAGCGTTCGCGAGCTCGAGCGAAAGACACTCTCCCCTTCACCCTTTGTGCAGGCGCTGCGAGCCGCGCTTGGCAACGCGACTGTTTCGTCAGTTACAAAAGATGAAGTTGAGCGTATTGTTCGCTTCCAATTCTCTCCTCCGGCAGAAGACGCTAATTCGTCCGTCACAACAATGGTGGCGCAACTGACCGGCCGCTCGGCAAATTTGTTTTTGCTTGATTCGCAGGAAAAAATCGTTCACGCGCTAAGGAGACCGCTGGGTGAAGGTCAACAGGTAAATGAGAAGTACCGGCCACCGCCGCAAGCCTCAACCAGAGTTTCCCACGAGCCCATCATTAAGCGCGCTGAGTTTCGCACAATCTCCGAGGCCGCTGATGCATATTATCGACAGGTTGAAGTTGAAGATGAGTTTAAGAACGCGGCGGCCAAACTCAAAGAACAGTTACGCCGCGAGATAAGCAAGCGCGAGAAGCTGCGAATAAATCTGCAAAAAGATCTACTCGGACACGGCACTGCCGACGACCACAAGCGTCTTGGTGATCTGCTACTGGCAAACATTCCGAATGCCGTGCGTGATGGCGACCGCGTAACGCTTACCGATTATTACACCGAAGGCCAACCGAACATTGAGATAACAATCGACGAGAACCAATCTCTGCAGGATGCGGCGGCCGAGGCGTTTTCTCGTTACGGTAAAGCAAAGCGTGCTGTTGTAGAGATTAGAGAAAGACAATTGCAGGTCGATCAAGAGCTTGAGCAACTCAAGGCGAAGCAGGCAAAACTGGAGCTGGCAATCGCCAACCGTGACGAGACTATTTTGACCAGATTTGACGAGGGTAAGCAGAAAAAAGCTCGTGCTAAATCCAAAGATGCAAAAAGCATTCCCGGGGTGCGGCGTTATCGATCGTCGGATGGTTATGAAGTGCTGGTGGGCCGGACTGCGCGCGACAACGACAATCTCACTTTTCGCATAGCGCGCCCAAACGACCTTTGGTTGCACGCCGGCGATTATCCGGGGTCACATGTAATTGTAAGGAATTCAAGCCGAAGTGAGATTCCGCAGCGGACTGTAATTGAAGCGGCACAACTGGCGGCAAAGTTTAGCCAGGCAAGTAGCGACCTGAAGGTGATTATTCACTACACCCGGCGAAAATTTCTTTCAAAGCCAAAGGGCTCTGCGCCGGGACTGGTGCGCTTATCGAGCTTTAAGGCGATCGCTGTCGCACCCGCCGAAAGTATCAAGCGCATGTTGTAGTTGCGAACTACTTATACCGGTAGGTAATTCTGCCTCGGGACAAATCATATGGCGACATTTCAACGCTCACACGATCGCCGACGAGGATGCGAATGCGATGCTTGCGCATCTTGCCCGAAATGGCCGCCAGCACCACGTGCTCTGAGCCTTCGAGCTGGACCTTAAAAAATGCGTTGGGCTGCTTGTCAATAATCGTGCCCTCGGCCGGAATTAGATCGTCTTTAGCCAAATAGTTTCTCCTTTAGCGCAGTCATGAGTGATGGGTAAAAGCGCAAGCGGTGAGCATGAAGCAGGAACGAATTCCGCGCCTCAGTGCTCACCACTTACTTAGGCCAAAGTTATTACCAGCGGGGCTCGCGATTGCCGCCGCCACCACCGCCGCCGTAGCCGCCGCCACCGCCGCGATTGCCGCCGTAGCCACCACCGCCGCCGCGATTGCCGCCGCCACCAAAGCCACGACCGCCGCCGCCCGAGCGGGGCTCACGTGGTTTCGCTTCATTGACGTTCAACGCACGACCGTTAACTTCTTTGCCGTTAAACTGAGCGATGGCTGCCTCGCCCTCTTCCTTGCTGGACATTTCGACGAAGCCAAAGCCGCGCGATCGGCCGGTGTCGCGGTCCTCCACGACGCTCGCTGACTCCACCGTTCCGGCTGATGCAAAAAGTTCTTGCAGATCCTGACTGGAGGTAGAGAACGCGAGGTTGCCGACATAAAGTTTCATAGACATAGAGATATACCTTTCCCACATTGGGGATTAAAGAAGCTGCGAATCGATTGGCCTCGAGTAACGGTAGTCAGCAAGGAACCGGGTTCGGAATGCTCTAAGGAGCGGCTTCTGAAGTTGAAATCAGCCCGCTCTCGAACTATCTAAACGCCAGCGCTAACTCGTTTATGCGCGGGGCGCATCACCGTTGATGCGCGAGAGTAGGGTTAACTGCGACCACTATGTACTATTTAGCGGAAACTAGCAAGGCGGACTGTAGCTCCCCGCCCACGCAAATTAACGGTTTCCTTCACAAGCTTGCTATGCTCTGAAACAATGGTTTCAACTGAAAAACAAGCGGATAAATCAGCCCGGCTCTTTGCCCGCGCCCTGGAATTGATACCGGGTGGGGTCAATTCCCCGGTTCGAGCCTTTCGCGGCGTGGGCGGAACGCCCTTGTTCATCAAGAGTGCGCAGGGTCCGTTCATCACCGACGTTGATGGCCGCCGCTATATCGACTACGTCGGTTCATGGGGGCCAATGATTCTGGGTCATGCCGACCCGGAAATCGTGGCCGGGCTGCAGGCTGTGGCCGCAAACGGGACCAGCTTTGGGGCGCCAAATGAATTGGAAGTTGAACTCGCTGAAGAAATTACTGACGCCGTGCCGTCGATTGAGATGGTGCGCATGGTTAACAGCGGCACCGAAGCCACAATGTCCGCCATTCGACTTGCGCGCGGCGTCACCGGTCGTGACAAGCTCATAAAATTTGAAGGCTGCTATCACGGTCACGCCGACAGTTTGCTTGTCAAGGCAGGCTCGGGTGTCGCCACGCTTGGCTTGCCTGACAGTCCCGGCGTTCCCCCAGCGCTGGCTCAGCACACGCTCACGGTGCCTTTCAACGATGCAGCTGCAATTGAAAATGCTTTCAAGCAACACGATGACATCGCTGCCGTGATTGTCGAACCTGTCGTAGGCAACATGGGCTGCGTGCCACCACGCGACGGCTTTCTGCAAACTGTGCGCGAGTTAACAACCCGGAACGGCGCACTGCTGATCTGTGACGAAGTGATGACCGGCTTTCGGGTGGCTCGAGGCGGTGCGCAAGCGCTGTACGGCATCACGCCGGATATCACCTGCTTGGGCAAAATCATCGGCGGCGGTTTGCCGGTTGGAGCTTATGGCGGTAGCCGCGATCTAATGCGGAACATTGCTCCAACCGGTCCTGTTTATCAGGCGGGAACTTTGTCTGGAAATCCGTTGGCAATGACGGCCGGGCTACTGACCTTGCGTCGCTTGAAGGATGAAAAACTTTACGACGAACTGGAACAACGGTCAGCCCAACTCTGTGACGGGCTATCGAGCTTGGCTGCCGAAGCAGGAATTACAACCAGTACGAACCGGGTTGGTTCGATGTGGACCACGTTCTTTTCTGAAGGCCCAATCGTCGATTGGACCACGGCGAACCAAAGCGACCGCGAAGTTTACGGTGAATTTTTCCATGCGATGCTGAATGAAGGCGTTTATCTTGCGCCTTCGCAATTTGAAGCAGGATTTGTGAGCATTGCGCACACAGAAGAAATCATTGAACAAACAATCAACGCCGCTCGGAATGCCTTCCAAGCTTTGACGCTAAGTCCAAGTCTATAGTCTCAGGCTGCAAATTAATTCACCTTGAGTGGTTTTTGAAAAACTAGAGCGGTCGGTCGATGATAAGTTTCCTACCCTCGCCAACTAGGAAGCCGACCCTCCTAAAATGCCAATGAGAAATGTCAAATGATAAATGGGAAATCTGAAGGTGGTTGACGATTACAGTGGCAAGTCGATAACGAATTGCGTACCTTCGCCGGCTTTACTCTCCACACTGATCTCGCCATCGTGCTGTTCGACAATCTGCTTAACAATAGCCAGCCCCAATCCTGTACCTCTCTTCTTCGTTGAGAAGAAAGGCTCAAAAATACGCTCGCGCGTGACTTCGTCCATTCCACTTCCCTGATCGGCGAGCGACACGCGAGCAAATCGTTTAGCTGGAGTCGGGCTAGACTCGCTTGTCGAAATGACGAGTGAGGCGCCTTTTGGACTGGCATCGATTGCGTTGGCGATGAGGTTGACGAAAACCTGACTCATCTGATCAAAATCCCAGTTGCCGGTGGGACTCATAAGTGCATAGCGTTTTTCAATGCGCGCCGATTTCTCATTTATCTTATCGGCGGCCAGGTCCAGGCTGTGATCGATTAATTCATGAAGATCAACTTCTGATCGTTCGAGCGCTTTGCGTCGGGAAAAGTGCGCCACGTCGACAACCAGTTTATTCAAATGTCTGATTCCTCGCTCGACGAGCTCGATGGTGTTCAGCCCTTCCTCATCCTTGACGTTGTCGCGCAGCATCGCCACGCCGAGGCGAATGCTGCCCAGCGGATTTCTAATTTCATGGGCAACTTGCGCGGTCGCCTGCCCGACCGCCGCCAGCGATTCCTGTCGCCGCATGCCGCGCTCAGCCTCAGCCGCTTCAGTCACGTCCACGAGGGTTAGAATCTGTCCGCGGTCGCCATCGATTGCCAGTGGCGACGAGTAAACGTCAAACGCTTGTTCCTGATCACCATCCTCGCCCGGAGGGCAAACCCAGCGTCCCCGGTAGGTCGCGCGATCGACACGCGACAACGAGGCGGCTTCCAACATCCGCATAGCCTCATCGGAAGCAAACCTCTCATGGATAGAGGCGCCGATACTGGCCCCCGGAAAAATGCGAAAGAAAGCTGAGTTGGCGCTGCGAATGCGATCGTGCTCATCAATCGCTGCAACCGCGCTGACCATTCCTTCGAGGAATTGATTCGCAAAGGCCCGTTCGCGTCGCGCTTCTTCAATGCTGCGCGCTGCCGCTCCAAAGCGGCGTTGAACTTCCCAGATCGTACCAGCAGCGACTAGTCCGCCTACGATCAAAACGGCGAGGTTCCACAGTCTTACTGAGCGGGCCGCCACCTGCTCAATGGCTTCGCTGCGCTGGAAAACTTCATTCTGTTCCTGGCCCGACTGGCTCAGCATGGTGTTTAGTTCCGTATCGACGACCTTGAATTTATCGAAACCTTCCAGAGAGTACCGACGCAGGTCTTCAGTTACCTCCACATAGCTTTGCAGGTCGGCACGAAAACGCTGCCAGGTTTCATCGCTGGCAAGCGGCGGCCGCTCCAGTTCGCGTAACAGTCGATTCATTTCTTGCCCGGCATTCTTCAGCGGCACATCAAGTGGGGCCCTCAGACCGCCGCGCGAATCCGATTCGGCGCGCGCTCGCGCTTCGTTATTGAGTTTGGTAACTGCCAAACGAAGCTTCAACAACAAACTAAACTTAGCCGCGTGTTGCTGCTCCAAGCCGAGAACGGCGCTGCCAACCTCGTCCATGCGCCGGGCACTGATAATGCCCAGAATGGAAATCAGTATGAGCAGAATGAGAAACCCAATAATCAACGGCATGATTGCCGGCGCGAGTTGTTGATTCCAGCCCCTGAATGCGTCCCTGGCGGCATCGCCCGGTTCGACATTTTGTTGTGTGTCCTGACGCCGATAGACCACACGCGTCGGCTCATTCGCTGGGTCTACGACAGCTTGCGTCTCATTCGCTTCAACCCGCCGGGCGGACCCACGGGTATCCCCAGCGCCGATTGAATTTCCTGCGCCGTTCGAGTCGTGAGTTTTTGCTTTGGGTTCTTCGTCCATCAAACCAAAGTTCGAAACTAGGGTTTTGCGTCCATCCAGTTATCGGCAATCCCCACGTCGACTATCAGCGGCACATCCAAAGATACCGCAGATTCCATTTCGCGTTTTAAGATTTCTGCCACGTGTTCAGCGGAGTCAGCCGCAACTTCGACGAGCAGCTCGTCGTGAACCTGCATTAACAAACGAGCATCCAACTGTTCGCGCTTAAACTCTTCATCCACTCTCAGCATAGCAATTTTTACAATGTCGCTGGCCGTTCCCTGGATGGGCATGTTGATAGCCTCGCGCTCCGCGGCCTTGCGAATGTTCGCGTTGCGATCGTTGATGCCCTGAAGCGGACGAATGCGACCATAGATGGAACGAACGTAACCATGCTCGCGCGCTCGTAAGGGCACTTCTTCCATATAACGCCGCACGCCCTTGTACGTGTTGTAATAATCTTCGATGACTTTCTTTGCTTCCTGCCGCGAAATACCGACGCGCTGCGATAAACCCCACGGCTCGATCGCATAAGCAATCGCAAAGTTAACTATTTTTGCAAAACGCCGCGCCTCTTTAAGTTCTTCATCAGTCTTCGCGCCGAAGACCAGTCGCGCGGTCCGCGCGTGGATGTCTTCACCATGCTGGAACGCCTCAAGCATCACCGCGTCCTGCGTGATGTGGGCCAGCAGCCGTAACTCAAGCTGCGAATAATCTGCGGAAACTATTTTATAACCCTTCTCCGCAACAAACGCCCGCCGGATGCGGCGGCCCAACTCAGTGCGGATGGGAACGTTTTGCAGATTTGGTTCACTTGAAGAAAGACGACCCGTCGCTGCCACGGTTTGATTTAACAAACAATGAATTCGTCCGTCGGCGGCGATCTGATTTGGCAATGCATCGGTGTAGACACTTTTCAACTTATCCAGCTCGCGATAATCGATGATCAACTTCGGCAGCTCGAAAGTCTGCGCCAGTTCCTCCAGAACTGCTTTGCTGGTAGAGATGCGGCCAGTCGAAGTCTTTCGGCCGGAAGTCATCTCCAACTCCGAAAGCACTTCACCAACCTGTTTGGGCGAACCGATATTGAATTCCCTCCCAGCCAGCGCGTAAATCTTGATCGTTAGCTTTTTCAATTCCAGTCCGAGGTAATTCGAAAGATCAGAAAGCGTGGCGCGGTCTACTTTTAATCCCGCTTTCTCCATGCGAAACAGCAACGGCGCCAGCGGCAGTTCCATCTCGGAGTAAATAGTTTCCAGTTTCTTCTCGAGTATGCGTTGATGCAGCACGCGCGCCGTTTGTGCGGTCAGGTCAGCCGCCGAGGCAGTATCCCACTGCGCTGCAGTCCAGCCGTTTGCAGGCTGCTCGGCCCTCTCAACCTCGGCGGCATCACGCGCAAGATCATTGAGTTCATACTTACTGCGGTTTGGATCCAGTAGATAAGCGGCGAGAAACGTATCGTCCTTAACGCCTTCGAGCGTTATATCGAGACCGACCAGCAGGCCGATGGCGCGCTTCAGGTCATGAACCGACTTTTCCATAAGCCCGTTGGACAACACTTCTCGAAGCGAAGCAATTGCCGCGTCGCGCCCTTCGGCAAACTTTTCGAGGTCAATAACGGCGGCGCTGCCGGGCGCGGTTGAGAAAGCCAGGACTGACGCAGCATCATAATCAAATGCACATTGTTGTTCGCCTGTTCCTGGCGGAGTTGAATCAGCGACTGCGATGGCGACGCTTTCAGCATCCCAGAAAGTCTTGAGCAAGCTATCCAGACGGGCGCGCGTGTCGATGATTTCGTAATTGAGTGTTGTGCTTTCTGCGGTCGGCTTGCTTGCGCCTGCGGCAAATTCGCGTGTGAGCGCTGCGAATTCCAATTCTTTAAACAAGTCATAAGCGGCGACAGGATCCGGTGGCCGCGCTTTTAGTTGATCGAGATCGAGGGCAACGTCGAGGTTAACTCGTATCCGTGCCAGCTCTCGCGATTGCCGGATTAAGTCCGGGTTGTTATGAAGCGACTCGCGATAAGTCTTATGCTTCACTTCCTCCCAGCGTTCGAGCGCGTTTTCAATTGAGCCAAACTGCGTGATGATTTGCACCGCGCCTTTCGAGCCAATGCCGGGCGCACCGGGAATATTGTCAATTGAATCGCCCATCAATCCCAGCAGATCGACAATTTTTGCCGCCGGCACACCAAACTTTTTCTCCACCCAGACTTCGTCGCACCATTCGATCGGAGGCACATATTCTTTGCGCTTCACTACCTGGGAGTTCGTGCGCATGCACACCACGTAAGGATCGGTAACCAACTGGCACATGTCTTTGTCGTTGGAAACAATGACGGCCTGCAGCTTTTGTTCGGCGACTTTTTTGGCGAGCGTGCCAATCACATCGTCAGCCTCGTAACCGGGCGAATTGATTACGGGTATGTTGAATGCTTCGCACAGGCGAATGATGTAAGGAAGTTGCGAGGCCAGATCTTCCGGCATTGCCAGCCGGTTTGCTTTGTAATCGGCAAATGTCTCATGACGAAAAGTCTTCTCGCCTGATTCAAAAATTGCTGCGATGTAGTTTGGCTTCTCATCCTGCAACAGCTTGCGCAGCATGTTTGTGAAGATATAAACGGCTTGTGTTACCTGCCCTTTTGAATTCGCAAGCGGCGCAGTGCGATTCGCCATCGGCGCAAAGAATGCGCGAAAGATGTGCGACATTGAATCGATCAGAAAAACCCGTTCGACTGGCTTGTCACCAGCGGGCGCTTGCTTTGTTGGCATGTGTTTCGATGATAGAGAGGCGTTTTAGGAGTGTCAATTAACCGTGTTTCGAAAGGATAAGTTATCCAGTCTTAACTTAGAGCTGGGATTATTGTCGATTCAGACTAAGCGCCTTAGTGGCGTGAGGTCAGTACCACCTCGCGGTAGCGGGTGGGTCTTAGATGCGGTGTTCGCCAGCGCGGAACCCACCCGCTTGTATGTTAGCCGCATGCAAGTTAGAAAGTGTTTTATCGC
>JBDUCC010000103.1:0-9953 GCA_040003675.1 bacterium
TTCGCAACGCTTGCTAGCGAGCTTGGTCCGCCGCCGGAGTTCGCGTAAACGCCTGAGCTGCCGCCCTGGTATGCGAAGGAAGCGCCCAAATCCTTCATTCTATTTCGGCTCACCTCGGCAACTCGCACCTGAAGCTGGACCTGCGTCATGCTCTTTACAGGTGAATTGAGCATGTTTACAGTCTTGAAACCGGCCGCTTCGACTACGCTTTGTGCTTGAGCTGCGGTTTTGGGATCGGCGACACTTCCGGACAGGACCACCGAGCCGTTTGCCTGACTGAGACGAATGTCATCCTTGGGAAAGAGCGCGCGCATCTGTGAATCGATTAGTGATAGGTTGGCCCTCACGTAAACATCGAATATCAGATACTGACTTCCGGATTGCTCCCACGCGATGAAGTTCACCTGCCCAAAGGCTTTGCCATTCACCAACACCTGATCGGGCGTTACCAGCACCGCTTCTGCCACTTCCGGGTTTGAAACTGAGAAGCGACCGACAGGTCTATCAAAATTGATCACGCGTGATTGCCCGACCAGAACATTTACCGCAACAGCTTCCTTGTTCTGTTTGAACGAAGCCGTATAAGAGGCGTCCTGGGCATATGCCACCGAGTGAATCAATACCAGAACCAACGACGCCAGTATCAAACTAATCCGGCGCGTGACCGACGAAGTGCTTTGCATGATCTGTTGCTCCTTTTGCGAACTTACAAACAGGTGAATGGAATTTCTTGTGTCGTGATTGCGTTCCGTATCTCGATTTACGGGAAATCAACGCTGCGTTTTTTCGCGCCTTCGATCATTTCCACGGTTGCTCGTGGCGGCGGCGGAGTCGCAGGCTTGGCTTCGGCAGGTGTAGGCATAACTCGCCGTGTTACCGGCCGCGATTCGGATTTCGGTTGCTCGCTTTTAAGTGAACCGGGCTCAGGCGCCGGCGTTGCGTGGTCGCCACCGAGCAAAGTTCGCTTAGTGATACCCGTTGTTTGCTCGTCTCCCTGATCGATCGAGTTGCGCATCACAAGCTGCAGCCGGCCTTCTGATGAAGCTAAAGCCAGCTTCTCTGCTTGTTCAGGGGTTACTTGCAACGTTACGGCCTTAACAGTGTTTGCATCGCGCTGGTTCTCAGGCTGATCGATGTTCTGACCGTTCGCGAGCACCTTGATGTTTTGCAAAACGATCTTCGAAATCGGCCCCTGGGCGGCGCTGTTATCGTCTGGATGAATGACAACAACTACATCGACGAGCGTGCCGGGCATGATGAAGCCTGAAATTCCGACTACGTCATCAACCTTCACCGTCATCGCGCGGTAACCTTCCGGGATCACAGCTGAGAGCCCGCCGGCCGTGCCTTCGGGCGCCAGCCTTGTTTCAGTAATCGGCTCGCGCGCGGCAATGTTCATTACTGCAACGCGTCCGGCCAGTTTGTCCGGCGAATTGAACACACCGTCGGGTGCCGATTCTTTCGAAAATTGGACCATCATTACCTGCTCGGGAATGATCTTGGTCCCAATCGGTATGGCTACTTTGGCCACGGCGACTGTAGTCATGTCTCTCGAAAACGCTTGGGCGTTTGACAAGTAACGACTAACCGAAACAGCCGCCAGCAGACCAAATATCAAAGCCCCGGCCAGTACGACGAAAAACCTTTTGTTGCGCATCGATTTACTCTCCATTTTCGAGCCGGCTGGGCCGGCTTCGTGATTGCGCTTCGGCTAAGCGCGAAAGATAACTACAGAGACCAGACTGCCGCACATAATTGCGACGCCGTACGGAATGGTGTGACGACGATCAGCGGGCACGGCAAAACGAGGCATTGTTTGTCCTGGCAACAGTCCAACCATGATGTAAAACACCCTCATCATCGTTTCTTTCAACTGGCCCGCACGTATCATTGAGACAACGCCGAGCAGGCCTCCTATCAAGGCAACAACAACAAAGGTTGGCATCACGAGCTGCGCGCCAGTTAGCGAACCGATCGCCGCAAACAGCTTCACATCACCCGCGCCCATAGCGCCGAAGACATGCATTACAAACATCAAAGAAAAACCAATCAGACATCCGCCTAAACTGTTAACCGCGCCTTCGAAACCGCCGAAGAAGCCGTTAACGAGGACACCAACAGTCAATGTCGCCAGAACAAAAGGATTCGGTATGCGGCGATAACAGACGTCGTAGTAAGAGATGATGACGCTGAGTGGAACTAGAAACACCGCAGCAATAAGACTCATCTGGGCAGACATTTTCGTCTCCAATTTCGTCGACTGATTGAAACAACTGGATAACAGCGGGGCAGCTTTGAGTGACTAGTTGACTTTGATTTTGTCAGCCAGGTTTTGAATGACGGTATTGATGTTGCCGCCCAGAGTTCCGAAGGTTGCTATTACGGCCAGCGTAATGAGTGCGGCGGCTACCGCATATTCCGAAAGTTCAAGACCGGTTTCGTCAGAAAGAAATTTTCTAATCATTGGTTTTCTCTCTAGGTAAAATGATCGGCAATCGGCGGGCGAGCGCCTGCTGATTGCTAGTTCACCTTGATCTTGTCCGCGAGGTTTTGAATGACAGTGCCGATATTAGTGCCGAGCGTGCCAAACACGCCGACTACCGCGATGGCAATTAGCGCCGCCGCAACCGCGTACTCTGAAAGCTCAAGGCCGCTTTCGTCTCTGAGAAACTTTTTGACCATTGAGTGGCTCCAAAGTTAGAGGAAAACGGTGCGCGCCGCCTGCTTAGCATTAGGGCGCGCACCTTTTTCTCGCAGGGGTACTAGTTCACTTTGATCTTGTCGGCCAGGTTTTTGATAACCGTGTTGATGTTGGAACCCAGCGTACCGAAGACACCGACGACCGCGATGGCGATTAAAGCCGCGGCAACCGCGTACTCGGAAAGTTCAAGGCCCGTTTCATCCCGAAGAAAATTCTTGATCATTTTTTTGCTCCTTAGGTTTGGGTTAAGAGTTTTTTCAGCTTGCGCCCTTACCCACCACGCATCTTCGAGCTTGGCGGAAGGACCAACTTTGCGAGCATCAGTAGCTAGCGGTTATGGATGCCCTTCGTAGATCATTGTTAACCTGTGGCTCTACATCACCCTGTTCTTGTGTCCTGCTTGCCAGATTGAATCGGCCATCGGTAACTCGCACTGCCACGCTCGCTAAAACGATAAGAAGGCAGAAAACGTCCGGCCTGACGTCGTTCGCCAGCGTAACCGCATGAATACCAACGATCGATCCGATCAAAAGGAATGGCGCTGCGAGCACCACACCTAAAAGGGCCATGAGAACTTTTCGGTTTCCAATTTTCATAAGTCTTGTTTGCAGCCCGCGTTGTGATGTCAGTAACTGCTTCGCGGGTAGTGTCCTCCTTAACAAGACTCATGCCGCTCGCATTACTGGGATTTTCTGATTGTTTCGAGAGGTTTGTTTGAGATTTGTCGCCCGGAGTTAACAAGCGCGATCAAGATCAGGTGAGCGCCGATCGCTTTAACTCCGGATTAGGTGAGCTTTGCCCTGAATGTGTTGATGTCGCTCCTGGTTGACAGGACTCGAGGAAGGATTCAACCGCAAGGAACTTCAAAGGAAGCAAAACGATTTGCGCCGCGTAAGTCTCGCAGACACACAATCGACCACGGGCAGCGTGCAGAATATTTCTGTGGTTAGAGGAAAAATGGGAGGAATGGACCTATGTCAGGTTCGGCTTCGCCGCCTGAGTTGGCTTCGCGGCGGTGGCTATGCCCCGCCGTGAAGATCCCTTTACATTGTTGGGGCTGTGCCCCGGATCCGGCCGTTGGCCCAATAAATCCGAGGGGTCTCAGGTCAAACCTCGGGCAAGCCCGGGTATAATCTGGCTGCTGTCGGCGGGCATAGCCACCGCCTCACATCCGGCGGCAAAGCCGAAGCGCAGCAGAGCACTTTCAGAAAAAGCAACCCCCCTACTAGCGAACAAAAATGACGGCCTGTTTGTCTTCAAAAACGTTGTGCCATTCGCGATCCTCGCGCAATAGGCTCGCCAACGGAACATCAGGCTTTACGAGCACTGTGCGAATACCACGTTGATTGAGCTGCTGTCGCCACGTTGGATTGCCCTCGTGTATATCGAGAAACTCATCAATCATGCTGTCGCCGTAAACGTCTGCACGACCATCAATGTACACCTTGTATTCAGGATGAAGTCGCCAAATTAAATAGCCTCCCCAAGCGTATTCATTGAAAATCGGCTGAGCGAGTTGATTTGCCTGCAGAAAATCTACGGCCGCGGATGGGTATTCTTTAACTTCTGTGGCCGACTGGCTGGCCAGCGTGCGTTGCACGCGCAGAGTCACCAGACCAAGCGGAGCAATCACCAGCAGCAGAACATTAAGAACCAGCTTCAATCTAACTTTGGTTTCGGCTGCAACCTCCTCAGGCTTTTTGAGCCACTGGCCCCAACGATGGCTGGTTATCCAAGTCCACGAGTGCTCTGCCAGAAGCGGCATCGCTGCCAGAACGAAGAACGGCATGTTGCGACTTGATCGCAAAGTCATCCACCCGGTGGCAATCAGCAATAAAATCTCGCTCGGGCGGGCTCGTTTCTTCGACAAGGCAAGCGCGGAAAACGTGAGCAGAATCATTAGGCTCAAAGCCTGGAACATTGGTTCGTGGAAATCCGGCGAACGCCATTCCTGTATGTATTTCATCATGGTGCGCGATCTCAGGGTTTCAAATGGATATGCAAACAACCGCACGCCATTCGGATTTACGCAGACCGCGACAATGCAACCTATCAACACCACACCGATAGGACGCAAGGCCCTGAAAATGCCCGCGATTGCTTGCCGGCGCAATAACAGACCATCCAGGACAACGCCAAACATCGTGAGCATGATGAAAGCAATGCCGACTGCAAATCCGGCATGCATGTTGGTCCAAACAATCAATAAAGGTACCAGCCACCAGATGGCGCGGTTCTTCTGGTTATGGGAATAGCTATCAAGGATGCCAAGGAAGATGCTCGCGAAAAAGATTGAAAATATCTGCGGGCGCACGCCCCAGGTCGGCAGCGTAGCGATAGCACCGAGTATCACGGCGAAACCAGCAACATAAGGATGTGGCGCATGCTTCTGGCAACGCCGATATGCAATCCAAAAACACATAGCGATCAGCATTGCAAAGGCGATTATTAATCCACCGTATCCTAACGCCCGGTAAATCGCGTACATGAAAATCTCAGATCCCCACTCGTGCGCAATCCACTCGCTGCCCAACCGCACCGTCGAAAAAATATCAGTATGTGGAATGCTTCTCGTCTCAACGAGATATTGGCCGGTCTTGAGGTGCCACCAGAAATCCGGATCGGTTATAGGCCGGGCGGCAATCGTAAAGATCACAAGCATAAATACAAATACGAGCAGGCGCCGGCTCGAAAGAACCACGCTCAACTGCCCAGCCTTCGCGGGTTCACGCAGGGGCTGGGATGTCAGGTCACTGCTAAAAGGTGGAAACTTGGTTTTTATTGATTGACTCATATCGACTGTTTCGCCAACTCAAAAAGTTCCATCACTATTCCTCTTAACGGAAAAGTCGTCGCGTGCCGATCCCCGGTGTGCCAATCTCTGGTCTCGCAAGCCGACACGGCAGACGTTAAAGGTACCAACGACCTCGCAGCTGTCGCGTTCATACCAACGATCGAAGTTGGAAAGATTAGAGTGGTCAGCGATGTTGGTCACGAGGTACGACACGAGCGGATGGGCGGCGCGCGTCGAGTTAAAGGTTGAAATATATTGCTGGTACTGTGCTAGTTCGTCCTGTATTTCCTTTGCACTAACAGGTCTTGCATTTGGGTTGAGGCCGTCAACCAAACGATCAAAGCCGAAAATACCTACGGCTACGCCGTAATAGATATTTCGTCCATAAAAATAGTCTTCCAACTCCTTTACGCCTACGCCGGTGTAGTACAGGTGCCGGTATAGACGCTCTTTACTTTCAGCGCCGCTACTTCCGGAATAGACCACCATGTGAGGAGCCCAAAGCACCGCGTGTGGCGTCGCCGCTGGACCACCGTCGGCCATGCTCAGGTCATTGAACAAAACCACCTCTCTTGCGTTATTGCGGCCCGTTTCAGCCTGCGCGTTTAACCGAGCATAGGCGACCATTTCTTCCGCCGCCTGGTTATTTGCGTGGAAACTTCTTTTTGCTGCCTGATGCGTCTCAATCATTCCCCAATCCAGCGCCGCGAGAGCTATCCACAGCATTACGCGCTTCGAAATGACCCAGTATTGGTCACCTCGGATCCGCCACCGCAAGGCCACCGTTAAGACGATTGCAATCAGGACCGAGTAACCGGTTACGAAACCTGTGTAATGAATTGGCTGCATTACACGGCCCGAAATTAGTTGTTGATTCAAAACAACGAAAGGCAAAACGGCGAATGAGGCCGCAAAAATGACGTGGCGATCACGACAATCGATCTTGCGGAATACGCTTCCCAAAATCAGAACCAGCAGTAACACACCGCCGGCTAATTCTGATGGTGAAAACATGTCAGGCGCCCGCGATAACACAAGCGCCTGCACGCTCTCGGTGGTTTCAGCCCGATGCGAAAGCAATATGAGATACGGAATCAGAGCCGTCGCGAAAACTCCACCCATCACCGCTGCGGCGCGTAAGACGACGATACGATCGTCTGGTCGCGCTATGACCCATAACACTGTCAGCAGGATTAGCCATGCAAACGCAGCCGTCCAAAGATAGAAATAGGAAAAAACAAGCAAACCCAAAACCACCCCGGTGATCGTTGACAACAACAACCACCGTTTCGTTTCGCCACTAAAAGCTCGCCATACAAGTGCGAAGAACATGATGAGGAGCGGAAATGATGCCGCCGGCTGATAACGACGCAGGAAGGGGAAGTAATCGAAGTGCACCGTCTTCTCGACCCACATTGCGATCGTTCCCTCACCTGAAACAAGCGTGCCGAGGCAGAGCACTGCAAAAACACCGCAGACCGCCAACCGATTGTTTCCCGTCACCAGCACTATCAACCAAAAGAGCGCAAGCGCGGACAAAAATGCAGCAACCGGAGTCAGGAGAATGAAAGCCTCGGTACTCGACAGACCGAACGCACGCGCAGTTAGTGCTATCGCATACGCCGGAACAAATTGAATGGAGAAGAGTGACTCAGCCTGTGATCCATCGCGCCCAGTGTACGGGTCATTAAGTCGCGGTCTACCGGCAATTAATGAATTGACGTATGCAGCATAAGCGACCTCATCACCCAGACCCTGGTTATAGGCCAACGTTTGAGAGGAGAGGTTTCCACGCGCACTCCAAAGTTGTAACTGCGGGTAAAGACTTAACAGACTAAGGACGCACCCCGCGAAGATCGCGCAAAGCCAGCGGGTTCTTGTTTCATTCTTCGCGATAGGCGATGACGCTCGTCGATCATCGCTGAACAAAGGAGCCGCCATTGAATTTGAAACCAAATGCGCACCCCCCTTCAAAAACTACGCTAGCCGGCGAAATAATTCGGCAGCTATGACGGCCAAACTCAGCACACTACCGGCAATTGTGAAGGTCCATTCCACCAGTGAGCTTTTGCGCTGCAACGTGCCGCGAAGCATTACCATTCCACACTTCCAACCGTCTTGTTGATAAAGCGGCAGGATGTTTGTCGCGGCGAGAAAGAAATTCATGAGGCTGAAAGTTGTTCCGGCTGTTACGGTCGCCGCAACTAGATTCGCAATGATTCCCGCCAGAAAAACCAACACCTGCTGACTGAGCCTGCGACGCTGTAGCTGGGCCAGGTCAAACCGAACGTAGGCGCCAAACGGTAGCAACCTGATCACGAAATCGATTTTTCCAATGCGAAATCCAAAAAGCCGCCGCCCCCAACCTAACCCAATCTCATTTATCGTGACTCCACAGGCATAGGCGGCGACACAATGTGCCGCCTCGTGCAGTAGCAGCGCGAGGACGAAGGCGGGCAAGTAACTAGTCAGCATCACGGGTCTCCGGCAAGGACGTGCAAAAGCTGGGGTTCGAGAAAAAGTTGGGGTTCGAGAAAAAGTTGGGGTTCGAGAAAAATGGGGAGTAACTAAGAATAACTAACGCTGGGGCACGCGAAATTGAAGTCCTGGTTCGGTATCTTCCTGCAAGAAGTCTGTAACGTCGATTGCGAGACGCTTCAATTTCTTGTAAAGCGTTTGCCGCGAGCCGAGACCCAACGCTTCACTGGTGCGCGCCACGTTGCAATGATTACGCTTTAGAGTTTCAGTTATGACGCGACGCTCGTATTCTTCTAATAACTCTTCCAGCCGTTCCGGTGATTGCTTTGGATCGCTGCCGCGGAACCTGGCTGGCCATATGTGCTGACTAATGCTGTCGGGAGTGATGAGCGCGTTCTCTTCGGCGTACAAAACCAGTCGTTCAATCTCGCCAGCTAATTCCCTGACATTGCCAGGCCATGGATATGCTTCCAGAATACGAACGGCATCCCAGGTAATACCAGCAACGGCCCGATCATTTCGTCGTGCGAAATGAGAAAGGTAATGCGAAATTAGAGCGGATACGTCTTCAGGGCGTTCCCTGAGCGGCGGAACTTTCACGGTCAATGAGGCTATGCGGTAATAAAGGTCTTCTCTGAAGAGTCGCTCGCGTACAAGTTGCTCCAGATCTTTGTGTGTGGCGGCAATGACACGGACGTTGACCTTTCGGGGAGACTGCTCGCCGAGCGGATGAATTTCCCCTTCCTGCAGGAAACGCAACAGTTTTGGCTGCAACGCCAGAGGCAGGTCACCAATTTCATCGAGGAACAGCGTCCCGTTCTCTGCCGCGCGAACCAGCCCCTCACTATCACGGAGAGCCCCCGTAAAGCTGCCGCGACGATGTCCAAAAAGCATGCTTTCGATCAGGTCGGGTGGCGCTGCGGAACAATTGAACGGGATGAACGCCTTCTCGGCTCGTTTGCTGAGCCGGTGAATCGCATGCGCGACTAATTCTTTGCCGGTGCCTGATTCCCCAGTGATTAGAACCGTAGAGTTTGAATCTTTGATCCGCGCGACCACTCGGGCGACGTCGTCCATCGCTCGGCTCGCGAAAATCATTCCTGGCAGGATCGCTTTGTCGTCCATTTCTTCCAGCGCCTTCAACGAACGGTTGGGTCGATGTAGCGCCACGTGAGAATGGGCCAGCCGCGTCGCATCGATGATAGCGCCGAGATCCCTTGCCTGAGTCTCAGAAACGGGTCGCACGCACTGACCATACAAGGCCGCACCTTCACGCTGCCCCTGCGATGTACTCAATACAAACCACACGCAGGTATCACCGGTCTTCACCTTGGGCCAGTCCGCTTCTCCATTCAAAACCTTGACTAGATCCTGTTCGGCTAATGAAATCTCCGTATCCTTCAAACCCTCGACCCATTGAAGGTGTGGCGTAGCTCCAGTTCCGAAACTCCAGATTGAGAGACCGTACATCGGCGCAGTCGCTTCAACCAGCAGGCTCAGCTTGAGCATCACCTCATAGAGAAGCTCAGGACCTGATTCAGCCGCCTGGCACAAGGCCCGCAGAATAGCGCTGATTGGTAATTGATGTGGATTGATCAAAGTCTTAGCGCGATTTTGTGGGCTGCTCAAACCCACGGGTTGCGATCCAAACCTTTGGGGTTAGCACTTTCAGATTAGTACTCGCTGAACTGAACTGTTTGAGGGCAAGGCGTCTATCGCGAAGGCGTTTGTTTCCGGACCCATGGTCAGGAGTACCAACGGGACTTGAGTCTAGTCGCGCCAATAGGAAGTGTCAACAGGTTTAAACGAGGCTCCTCAGGATTGGGGAACGCAGCTTGGAATGTGTTCGCCGCCCGTTCGCCTTTTTGGTCCATTAAGCGCTGTTACTTCAAGTAACCGTTGAGGTTACGTTACGAAACCGTTACAAAGAAATTGCTTTACACCCTTAAGCACCGATGCTACATTCCGCCAACCTTGACC
>JBDUCC010000104.1:0-9910 GCA_040003675.1 bacterium
TGCCGACCACCCTATCGCCCGATGGGCGCACGCGCGCGCCGCACCTGCGCAGTTGGCGCGATGGCTGGCGCCACCTGAGATTTCTATTGCTCTACAGTCCGCGCTGGTTGTTTCTCTATCCCGGCGGTCTGCTGATGCTGGCCGGATTGATGGTGCTGCTCTGGCTGGTTCCTGGTCCACAACTAATCGCCGAAGTCAGGTTCGACGTGCATACGTTGTTGTATGGCGCCGCAGCAATCATTATTGGGTTTCAGTCGCTGCTGTTTGCGGTCTTTACAAAAAAATTTGCCATCAGCGAAGGGCTCCTGCCGGAAGACCCTCGGCTGAATCGGGCATTTCGCTACGTGACGCTGGAAGTTGGGCTGGTTGTCGGACTTCTTTTGATAATTGCTGGTTTGGCTGGCTCTGCTTATGCCTACTGGTACTGGGACCGGCACTCTTTTGGAAACCTTGATCCCGCTCAGACCATGCGCATCGTCATTCCGGCTGTGACTTGTCTGACAGTTGGGTGCCAGACTCTGTTTTCCAGTTTCTTTCTCAGCATACTTGGATTGAAGAGACGTTAAGAGAGAGCACAAACGCGAGGATGTCTGTTAACAAACAGCAGGATGAAAGATCGAACGAGCAAATCAGGCAACACTACCTGGTGGAGAAAGATCTCGCGACGCGTTTACGGAGGGCAAACAGGGAAGAACGACAACAGCTCTACACGGAACTCTATGACGAACTGTTCAGACGAGTCCCCGATCATCCGCAATTATCATTGAGGCTCGCTGCCGCAACTCGGCAGGACAATCTCAACCAGCGTTTGGCCCTGCTGCGAAAGTTTTTGCATCCCGATATTACCTACCTGGAGATTGGACCGGGGGATTGTTCGTTGGCAATTGAAGTTGCCAGGCTTGTGCGAAAAGTTTATGCGGTCGATGTGTCGCGTGAAATCACAAAGGAGGTTGAACTGCCGGAGAATGTAGTGCTTATTATCTCGGACGGTTCCAGCATTCCTGTTCCGCAGAGCAGCATCGATCTTGCCTATAGCGATCAGCTAATGGAGCATCTGCATCCCGACGATGCGATGGACCAATTGAGAAATATCTACAAGGCCCTGGGACCGGGCGGAAGGTATATCTGCATTACTCCCAACCGGCTTTCCGGCCCGCATGACGTATCGCGCTATTTCGACGAGGTGGCCACCGGATTTCATCTTAAGGAATACTCGGCAACTGAGTTGTCAGCAATGTTCATAGCAGTGGGATTTCGCGAAGTTCACTTACTGGTGGGCGCAAGATCATTTCATCTGAGCACTCCAACACTGGTTATTAAAGCAGTTGAATCGCTTTTAGCGAGCGCACCGCAGCGATTGGGAAGAATTTTAGCTCGCGGGTTACCATTGAGATTCGTCCTGGGCGTGAAAATGATCGGCTTGAAATAAAGTCCGGCAAAAGTGTCCAACAAAGATGTCCGACAAACTTTAGTTTGTCGCTTTTGATGAAAGGAACCTGATGGCGGAAACCGGCGACAAACTAAAGTTTGTCGGACATTCCATCTATGAAACCGGTGAATACGTGGAGCGCAACCCGACGTACCACGTTGAAGATTCATCATGGAAGGCGCGCCAAATTCTTCATCTGATTGAAAAGAACTCACTCGAGCCGCGGATGATTTGCGAGATAGGTTGCGGGGCCGGCGAGATACTGAAGCAGCTTCAATCCTATCTACCGGCTGATACAGAATTCTTTGGTTACGACATCTCGCCACAGGCCTTCGAGCTATGCCGGCAGCGTGAGAACGAGCGGCTCCACTGCTATTGCGAGGATCTAGTTACGGCCGATACGCCTCTTTTTGATTTGCTGTTGTGTATCGACGTATTCGAGCATGTCCAGGACTACATCGGTTTTCTGCGAGATCTGCGTCAAAAAGCGCACTTCAAGATTTTTCATATTCCGCTCGACATGTCGGCGCAATGGGTAATGCGTGGGCGGCCCATCTTGCAGGAGCGGGAACAAGCCGGGCACCTTCACTATTTCATGAAGGACACAGCTCTCGCGGCCCTGCGGGATACGGGCTATGAAGTTTTGGATTGGACTTATACGCCCGGAGCGATTAATAACCCGCGCAGTGTGAAAGCGAAGCTGGCAAGTTTACCGCGGCGCGCGCTCGCGCGGTTGCATCAGGACTTTGCTGTGCGCCTGCTGGGGGGATACTCGCTGCTCGTGCTCGCGAAGTAACTGCAAGGTAATTAAGCGAATGGAAGAGGTGAAGTGACAGACCGACCGGCGAAACCGCTCGCGCACGAGGCGATCTATTCTACCGTAGAACAAATTCTTCAAGGGCAACCTGGGGGTAAGTTGCTTGACGTTCCGGCAGGCGAGGGAGCATTAGCGGAGCGCTTGCTCAAACTTGGATTCGAGGTGGAATGTTGCGACTTTCACCCCGAAAATTTTCGTCTCCCTCAACTTGAGATCAAACGGGGCGACTTATCGGCGGCTTTGCCTTATGCGGATATTAGCTTTGACTATGTCGCCTGCATCGAAGGGCTTGAGCACATAGAAAACCCACATCAGGCCTTGCGCGAATTTAGCCGCATCCTCCGTAACCGCGGTCAACTCATTTTGAGCCTCCCGAATACACTAAATATCGAGGAAAGACTCAAATGGTTGTTCTTTGGTTATACGTCCCATTTTAGGCCTCTCTCGCGTCAATTTCTCGATCGTCTAGGCGAGGAGTTTGTCGGCATGGCAGATGTGGCCCTGCACATAAATCCAATTACGTACTCAGAACTCCGCTACATACTTGAGAAGTATGGCTTTGAGATTTTAAGTCTGCACCGTGACAAGCCAAAGAAGAATTCCTGGGCCTATCTGCCGCTTGTTGCCTTAATTCGAACGGTTAATCGCTTTCAATCCGCAGCAACGATACGCGAGCGATGGTCAGCAGAACTCCATTCAGACGAGGTGCTGCTGGGAGGAAACACGCTCATTATTCATGCCGTGAAGAGGCAAGGTTGAGTCAGCGACTAAAAGTGAACGTCTACAAAGATCAGCCGCACAGCCATCACAACAAACACCACTAACGAAGATATCTAGTAATCTAAACCAATGTGCGGAATTGCCGGATTAATCAGCCTCGATCCCGAACAACACATAGCCCCGATGTTGCAGACCATCGAGCACCGCGGTCGCGACGATGAAGGTGTTTGGACCTCCGTGCCGCTTGACAACACGGGACGTCGCGCGTGTTTGGGTCATCGCCGTTTGGCAATTATTGACACCAGCGAGGCGGGTCATCAGCCAATGCTTTCCGCTGATGGTCGGTATGTCCTCACCTTCGGCGGAGAGATCTACAACTACCAGGAGCTTCGCGAGGAACTTAGATCCAAAGGCCACCAATTTCGCACTGATACCGACACCGAAGTTTTGCTTAACTCCTTCGTTGAGTGGGACACGGGTTGTCTCTCGCGTCTGAACGGCATGTTCCACTTCGCTGTTTGGGACGATCAGAAGCAGGTGTTAACGCTGGCGCGTGACCGCGTCGGAATTAAGCCGCTTTATTATTGCCAACCCAAAGGTGCAAACGGCGGCAGCGATTCGTTTCTTTTCGCCTCTGAAATCAAGGCCATCCTCGCAACCGGCCTTATTCGAGCGGAACTCAATTTTGAGGCGCTCAATCAGTATCTGACGTTTCTCTGGACACCGGATCCGCACACACTTTTCGCAAACGTTTGGAAACTACCGCCGGGCCATTTCTTAACTGTCCAGGATGGCCGCGTCGAGATGCGCGAGTGGTGGGACATTTCGTTTGCTGAGATCGAAGAGCATAAGAGCGAAGCGTGGTGGCGCGATCGAGTGCTGGAAACACTCGATCGCGTGGTGAAGCTCGAGATGGTGGCGGACGTGCCACTGGGCTCGTTTCTGTCAGGCGGCGTTGACTCGTCATCGATTGTCGCGCTGATGCGACATCACAGCAATGACAAGCAGATCTCGACCTACACGGTGGGAACCGAAGCCGAGGACCTGCGTTACGACATCATCCCTGACGACGTTGTCTGGGCGCGTCGCGTCGGCAAACTGCTGGAAACGGACTACCACGAGATCATGTTGCAACCGGACGTAACAAGTCTCCTGCCCAAACTTATCTATCACCTGGACGAACCAGTGGCTGACCCCGCGATACTTTCGAGTTTCCTGATCTCACAGGCTGCCCGGGAAACGTTAAGAGTGATGCTCTCCGGAGTGGGCGGTGACGAGGTGTTTGCCGGCTATCCACGCCAATTGGCAATGAGAATTGCGGGCGCACTCGACCCGGTGCCCAAGCTTCTGCGAAGTCCGATTATGAATATGATCTCGGAAACGTTGCCGGGCGGGCGGCCGGGACGCTTGACAGCCCCTTTGCGAAACGCAAAGAAGTTCGCGCGCAGCGCAGCGCTTGATTTTGAGGATCGTTATCTGGGATACGGAACCTACTTCACGGATCGGATGAAAGTGCTTGTCTACACTGACGACGCGCGCGAAGCGACGAGCGAGTTTGACGCGTATCGCGAACATCGCCGTTATTTCGCGCGAGTCAAAGATGCCGCGCCGCTTAACCGGCTGCTCTACGTCGACTTAAAAACATTTCTGCCCTGTCTTAATCTCGCCTATACAGACAAGACTTCAATGGCGGCAAACCTGGAAGTGCGCGTGCCGTTCCTTAATCATGAATTAATGGAGTTGGCCGCGCGCATGCCGGTGAGCCTGAAGTTGCATGGCCTGAAACGCAAATACATCCTGAAGCGAGTTGCGGAGAAGTTGCTGCCTAAGGAGATCGTTTGGCGCAAAAAGGCCGGCTTCGGCGCGCCCGTCCGGTCATGGCTGCGTGGACCACTCAAGCCTATGATTGACGATCTGTTATCCGCAGAGACGATCGAGAGGCGGGGGTTATTTAAACCGGCAGCTGTGCAAAAGATTCTCAGCGCCAACCAATCAGGCCAGGAGGACTTCAATCTTCAGATCTTTCAACTGCTAACTCTCGAACTGTGGCAGCGAGAGTTTATTGACAAATGAATTAGTAACTGCGGCTTCGCTCACACTTCCATCGGCAAACCCGTACGCAAAGATTCCACGATTCTAAAGGTAGCGCGGGTTGTTGCTGCTAGATCTTCCAGCGCAATTGGCGCTGGTCCCCCCTCCAGTACTGTGCGGCAGGTCTCGCGCACTTCATTAGTCTGGCCCTTGTCCTGACTGCGTAGTTTGATCCGTTTTTCTTTGCCGCCGCTGTGCAACGTGGCGCTGCGAAAATCTTCGAGCACAAAAGTCTTACCGTCGCCGAAAATCTCCACCCGCTCTTTACCGAGGGCTTTGTCCCCTTCGGCAAGATATGCGATAGACCCGTTCGAACCATCCGCGAAACGCAGTGTGATGAAAACCGAATCTTCCGAAACGAGATCGTCATTGCGGCTGGCGACTGCTTCCGCAAAGACTCGCGTCGTGACTGCGCCGGTCAGATACTGCATCAGATCAATAAAGTGGCAGACCTCGCCGATGATTCTGCCGCCACCGGTGCGCGGATCCTGAATCCAATGTTCGCTCGCGATTCGGCCAGCATTGACGCGGTAGTTAATGGAGAGCGGCGTGCGCGCGTCCTTGAAAAACTCCTTGGCCGCAAGTGCCAGCGGCGAGAAGCGACGATTGAAGCCGACCATTAATTGACGATCAGTTTGTTGCGCGGCGCCAAGCACACGTTCCAGTTCCTCATCGTTCAGCGCCAGGGGTTTTTCCACGAACACGTGACGCCCGCTCTCGAGTGCGCGCTGGGCCATTCCAGCATGTGTATCGTGCCGCGTGGCAATCACGATTAAGTTGACGTCCTTATCGTCGATCACTTCATCGGCGCCTGAGACGCAATAACGAAATCCGTATTTCTCGCCGACCTCGCGCGCCGAAACGCCTGAGGCGGTAGCGACTGTTTGAAGGTAGGCGCCCGCGGCTTTGAAAATCGGCAGCAGATATCTTTTGGCATAGCTGCCCGCGCCGATGAGTCCAATGTTTACGCTTTTTTGTGGGTCGGGGCTGACTGGCGTACTGGAAAGGCGGATGCCTTTCTCAATTTCTTTTTCCGGATCGTAACGAAGCAGGATCCCCAGGTAAGGATCTTTGACTTCGCCTGTGATCAGTTGGTAGGCATGCTCGGCCTCGTCCAACGAAAATCTGTGCGTGATTAGCGGCGCAACGTCCACGCGGCCCGTAGCTACGAGGTCAAGAAAGGTTTCCAGGTTGCGGCCTTCCGTCCAGCGGACGTAGGCGAACGGATAGTCGTGACCGCGCTCCTCGTATTCCGGGTCATAGCGTCCTGGTCCGTATGACATGGAGATGTTTAAGCTGAGTTCTTTGCGGTAGTAGATTTCGCGCGGAACCTCCAGACCAACCAGACCAACGGCAACCACGCGTCCTTTGAGGCGCGAGATTTCGCCGGCCATCTTAATGGGTTCATTTGAAGAAGTGGCGGCGGTGATCAGTACTCCATCAGCACCTCGTCCGCGCGACCACTCCAGCACTCTTCCTTGAGCGTTATCGTCCGGGGCAGATGCGCCATCTGCTCCGAGTTCGCGTGCCAACTTCGTTTTTTGTTCGTCCGGATCGATTCCAAAGACGCGGCAACCGTTGGCTTTGAGCAATTGAACTGTAAGCTGTCCTATCAATCCCAGGCCGATGACGACGAATGCCTCACCTAGAGTGGGACTCGCGAGACGGAGTCCTTGCAAAGCAATCGCGCCCAATGTGCTGAAAGCTGCACTCTCAAAGTCGACATTTTCCGGCAAGTGCGCGCACAAGTTTCTTGGTACAGACAAAACTTCCGCGTGCGAAGCATAACCCGCGCCTGCGCAGGCCACACGATCGCCTACGCGAAATCCAGTTACGTCCTCACCTACTCCAATCACTGTGCCTGAGGCGCTGTAGCCCAGCGCCGTGACGGAACCGAGCTTTGCACGCACGGCACTAAGAGTGTTAACGACTCCTTCATTCTGTGCTTTTTGGATCACCTGCTTGACTAGATCCGGACGCTCCCTGGCTTTGCCAAACAGGCTTCGCTGACCCATTTCAACGGTCGCGCGTTCTGTGCCGGCGCTGATGAGCGATGCGACAGTGCGCACCAATACGCGGCCAGGTTGGACGACGGGCGGCGGCACATCGGCCACTTTCAACTCGCGAGTTCGAAGATCCTGTATGACCTGCTTCATATTTTGAGAAAGGTGCAACCCGAACTAGCTTTTGTTAGCATGCCCGCTCGCAGCATAGTGTGAAAGTTCAGCAACAACCGGAGTTTGTTTGGCGTGCTCTCCTAACTCCTTGCCGGAAACCAGCGATGACCTGAAGATTGTCGGACTTCATAACAGTGGAACTGGAAACTACCCTCTTGCCTTTTTCTAGTCAAACATTCACACGGCTTTGGCCAGGCAAACAGCAGCTTGCGACCGTCTTGCAATCAGAAGCTGTACGAACACCTCGACTGCGCCGCCGAATAGTTTTGATTTGTCTGGTTATCTTCCTCGCCGCAATCGGCGTCCGACTCTTTCATTGGCAGGACAATCGCGCAGTCCTTCCCAAGCTCTTTACAGGAATGGTCGAGATCCACAAGTCCAACGCGCTGCTTCTAGCCAAAGGTGATATTGCCACCTTCATCACTGGTCCAGCCCCACCCGGCGACGCAAACATTCTGTCATACCCTCCCGGCTATCCCATCATCATGGCGATAATCTTCAAGGTGTTTGGAGAATCAGATTCATCCATGCGGCTCTTTCAGATTATCTGCGATGCCGGCGCGGCGGTACTCCTCTTCTTTATCGCGGCCGAGTTGTTGCCAGTCAAGGTGGCGGCAATTGCTGGATTGCTGGCCGCGCTTTCGCCACAACTCGCTTACTACTCGCTTATTCTTATACCCGATTCGCTCGCAACGTTGCCCATTCTGTTAGCCATATATTTCATCATTCGGGCAAAAAAGAGTAACAGCTTTCGCGCCGTTGTGGCAGCGGGAGCGCTCGTCGGTATTTCTTGTTGGCTAAGGTCAAACGCTTTGATGTTGACGCCTTTTTTGGCGGTTCTGCTGCTTGTGATAATGGAGCGTGGGCCGCGTTTGCGCTACGCCGCAGCGCTGGTTGCCGCCGGCATCCTGGTTATCGCACCTATTACAATCCGCAATCTGGTTGTGTTTCATCATTTCATCCCGCTGTCGTTGGGCGTAGGGCAAATGCTCAACGTTGGCATCGGCGATTATGACAAGGAGAGAAGATTCGGTTTGCCGGGGACAGATATTGAAACAGTGACCAGCGAGGCTGAGAAGTATTACCGGCCCGAATACGCGAGATCGCTTTTTGGGGGCAACGGAATCGAGCGAGAGCAGCAACGCACTGCGCGCGCTTTAGCGGTAGTGCGAGCGCACCCCGTCTGGTTTAGTGGAGTAGTTCTCCGACGTGCAGCATCTATGTTGAGACTCGAGAGAGTTCATCGCATCGAAACCACTCCTGGAGTGAATTCCAACCTCGCAGTTGCAGAGACAAGTCAGCCGGTGTGGGCGCGCGCGTCCGCAGATTTGGTTGGGCCAGGCCTTTCTGTGCAAACACAAACGAATATTTCACTGTCGATGGATGGCCAGGCTCTGGTTGTGGATAGCGACGCTCCTAATCTCGGGTATCAAATCGTCTCGCTGCCAATTGCAGTCGAGAAGAATACCGATTACCTGCTGAGGGTCCCCGTTAACGTCGAACAAGGTAATGTCGTTATCCAGGTCATGAATGCGGACCAGACCCAGCGTTATGGCTCAACTCCCGTTCTTAGTCCGCTTGAGAGATTGAAGCCATATGAACAGTCTCTGGATATGCACCAAATAGCCTTTGTTAGTCGGAATACTCAGCAGATATTTCTGCGGCTGGATAATGCTGGACGGCGGGGCGGAAAGACAGCGGTAAGGCTCGGAAGGCTCGAGCTCTTTCGGCTCGGACCAGCTTCATTTCTATGGACAAGCTACATCCGTGCTGTCGTTCACACTGCGCAACTATTCTTTATCAGCGCCTGGACACTTCCCCTCGCTCTCATGGGCATCGCTCTGGCCTTGCTGGCGGGTCGCCGCGATGTCATCTTAATTCTGCTGGCGGTTCCTGCTTACTATCTGTGTTTTCAATCATTCCTGCACACGGAATATCGTTACGTTCTGGCTGCTCAGTCCTTTCTCTACGTAATGGCCGGAATCACGCTTTATCTGGCAGGACTAGGTATTGCTCGAGTTTTGCTAAGAAAGTGAACGAGACTGGACCATTCACTCGCAACCAGGATAATAATTGACAATTGCTCTCTGACAGTCCTATTCTGATTGGGCTAGGCCGACGGACCCTGCATCCACGAAGTACCTTACCCGCCCCGAAACAAACAAGCTTCAAGCTGAATGATGCTCCAGAAGAACATTTCGTTATCGGAATTAGATAGCGCAGCGCAGGCGGAAAGCGGGCGAAACGCGCGTGTGTTGCTTGCTGAAGATGACCGCGCGCTGCGGCGTTTTTTGCAGATCATTCTCGAGCGCGCTGGTTACACAGTGATTCCGGCCGCGGACGGTCTGGAAGCGATGAAGATCGCCCTCTCCTCGGCCGTTGATATCCTGGTAACTGACGCGATGATGCCCAACCTCAGCGGCCATGAGCTTTGCCGCTTTATCCGCAATAGTCAGACGCTTGCACACTTGCCGGTGATTTTATTGAGCGCCCTCGAGCAGAAGGAACCCGACGAGGGAGAACAGGTTGACGCGTTTCTGTCGAAACCTGTTGCTGGCGAAGATTTGATTGAGTGCATTGAAAAGTTATTGGCGCGCAGGCGAGCGAACTAACAATCCGCAGATTACACAGATTACGCAGATAGAGTTGAAACAGACTTCATAGATATCGCGAAAA
>JBDUCC010000105.1:0-9881 GCA_040003675.1 bacterium
TAAATCCAACCGTGCACTGCCAGCTCCTGGCCCCGCGCCCATGCGTTTTGCATAACCGTGGTGCGACCGACATTCAACACCTGCTCGATCACATTCAACTCACAAAGCTTATTTAGGCGCTCGGTCGTGTTACTGATTTTTGCAAGCAACTCCTCGTAGTTGTGCATCACGTCCTGCACGTGTCGTAGCCAGTTGTCTATCAACCCGAGTTGCAAATTCTCCATCGCAGCCTGAACGCCGCCGCAGCCGTAGTGGCCGCTGACGATAATGTGACTGACCCCCAGCACGTCTACTGCAAACTGCATTACCGACAGGCAATTGAAGTCGGTATGGACCACCAGGTTTGCCACGTTACGGTGGACGAACATCTCACCAGGCTGCAGGCCAACCAGTTGAGTTGCCGGCACGCGACTGTCCGAACAGCCGATCCATAGATACCGCGGATTCTGTTGCTCGGCGAGGGCATGGAAAAATTCCGGATCCTGGGCCTTGATCCCTTCGGCCCAGACTCTGTTCTTCTCGAGCAGCGTTTTCAGTTCATCCATTGTAGTAATCTGCAGCGACCTTCGCAGTGGACTTAATGCTGACAGAGCCCGGTTTCAAATTTGTTAAGGAAGTTTTGCTGCCAGCACATCAACCTTTTCGATAGTTGGCGGTTGGGCCAGCAGTTCTGAAGCATTCGCCATCAAGGCGGCAGCTACTTTGCCCGAAAGATGAGCTTGCCGTCCTGATTCGCCTGGGAAAGCGTCGAAGATTCCAAAAGTTGATGGGCCCATGCGGATTGCGAACCACGCGGTGGTCTCCGGCTCGTCTTCGACCAGGGCCAGTCCGCTGTTAAGGAAACTTTCAACGTCAGCTTCTTTTCCCGGTTTTGCTTCCAAACGTACAAGCAACGCTACTTTGACCATGACTTTCTCCTTTGTGATTTTGCTGCGTAAACTTTTGCTCTGTTCAATAACCGATGTGCTCCGGAGTTCTCACGCCTTCACCGGTACCAACCGACGATCGTAAAACGCTCGCCGTCCGAAATTGGTGTCACTTCGTGTGTATTTTCTGAACGGAAAGCGACGAAGGTTCCAGGATTACATGCCTGCGGTAACTCCCCACTACCTCGGCTGCCGCGCCAATCGTGGAAGACGAGCGAGCCGCCGCAATATGAGCCTTCCTTCAACACGTCTGACTGCTCATTCAAGAAGATAACTACCGACACTCGCCGGGCCTCCGAATCCATGCGCATCATCCCAGTGTTGCCATCCTGGTGCGCAACAAAAAAGTCTCCGACTCGGTAATGAAGAAACTGTGGTTCCTCGCATTCGCTAAGACTTACGCTAAAGTGATCTTCTACTTCTCGTTTGCATTCCAATAATCGTTGCTGCACGTACTCGACGGTTTCCAATGAAGCAGTTTGACGCACTGCTTTGCGCACTCTTTCATCGATAGAACCTGAAACGCTTTGGCCGTAAACCGTTGCCTGAGCACCCGGGGCGGCGCGCAACTCAGCGACAATCTCTGCCGACTTCTGCTCGTCAAAAAAGTTAGGTAAGACAAGAAAGTCGAAGAGTGTAGTGGCATCAAGCATTCTTATTTGGCTTAAGCAGACAATTGCCACCTTGGTTTCAGACTACGATGTGTCGGCATCGCACGCCACCGTGGCGACGCATGCGTATTGTTTCCGCGCTTGTTATCATCAGTGGCGTCACTAGAATAAGCGAATTAATGAAAAATGAGTAAGTTTGAATTTCACATCCTACGGAAGCTTTCTTAAACAAGAATCAGCTAGCGCTAAACAGAACCAGCACAGAGGGAATTAAGTGACAGGCGATTATAAACAAGCGAATGGCCGAAGCGATACCGCAATCGATCCAGTCTGCGGCATGACTGTGTCCCCAAAAACTGCGGCCGGATCTTTCGAACATAACGGCCAAACGTATTATTTCTGCAGCAAGCATTGCCTCACGAAGTTCCAAGGCCAACCCGAGTCCTTTCCTAATAAGCCGGCGGCGCCAATGATGGTTCAACCCATAGGGATTCAGCGAGCAAAACCTTCGCAAAGCGCGGCCAACTTTACCTGCCCGATGCATCCCGAGGTGCAAATGTCGAAGCCTGGACCGTGTCCAAAATGCGGCATGGCTCTAGAGTCGGCCACTATCACAGCGCCAAGGCAAAAGGTCGAATACACCTGTCCAATGCATCCGGAGATCGTTCGTGATGGGCCGGGGAGCTGTCCGATCTGCGGCATGGCGCTCGAGCCGCGCACTGTTTCACTCGCAGATGAAAAAAATCCTGAGCTGGTTGAGATGACGCGGCGCTTTTGGGTATGCGTCGTGTTGTCTATTCCGCTGCTGTTGATTGGCATGAGCGAATTGATCCCCGGCGCACCACTCGACAACTTTCTGACGATGAACGCTCGCGGGTGGGTTGAACTGGCACTCGCCACGCCAGTGGTGCTTTGGGGAGCGTGGCCCTTTTTTGTGCGCGCCTGGCAGTCGCTCGTTAATCGCGCGCTCAACATGTTTACCCTGATTGGTGTCGGCGTCGGCGTTGCTTATCTCTTCAGTGTCATTGCCAGACTTTTCCCCGAAATCTTTCCAACCTCGTTTCGCGACTCAATGGGCACCGTGCCGGTTTACTTTGAAGCCGCGGCCGTGATCACGACGCTGGTGTTGTTGGGCCAGGTACTGGAGTTGCGCGCGCGTAGTCGCACCGGCGCCGCGATCAAAGCTCTGCTCGGCTTGGCGCCAAAGACGGCGCGACGCATTCGCGAGGATGGTTCGGATGAAGATGTACCACTTGAGCAGGTAAAAGTTGACGACAGGTTACGCGTGCGGCCCGGCGAAAAGGTTCCGGTTGATGGCGTTATCAGCGAAGGCGCAAGCGCGGTTGATGAATCGATGATCAGCGGCGAACCGATTCCAGTGGCCAAACAAGCCGGTGATCGAGTGATTGGCGCCACGGTCAACGGCACCGGGTCCTTTGTAATGCGGGCCGAACGCGTCGGCGCCGAAACCTTGCTGGCGCAGATTGTGGAGATGGTTGCGGACGCACAGCGTAGCCGCGCACCCATTCAAAAACTCGCGGATGTTGTGTCGGCTTACTTTGTCCCCGCGGTGTTTGCCATTTCTATTTTGACTTTTGTCGTCTGGAGCTTGTGGGGACCGGAGCCGCGCATGGCCCATGGCCTGGTCAACGCGGTGGCCGTTTTGATCATCGCTTGCCCCTGCGCGCTTGGCCTGGCCACCCCGATGTCGATCATGGTGGCCAGCGGAAAAGGCGCGGAAACAGGCGTGTTATTCAAAAATGCCGAAGCAATCGAGGTGTTGCGGCAGATTGATACGTTAGTTGTTGACAAGACCGGAACCCTTACTGAAGGCAAGCCAAAACTCGTCTCGCTGATCGCGCTTCCTGGTTTTGATGAACAAACTTTGCTGCGCTTAGCCGCATCGCTCGAACGCAGTAGCGAACATCCATTGGCCGCTGCGATTGTCGCTGAGGCCACCGCGCGAGGAATCGAGCTTGCCGATACAAGAAACTTTGCATCGATAACGGGCAAAGGGATAAAGGGTGAAGTTCACGGTCATCAGGTAAGCCTTGGCAATCGTGCTCTTGCCACCGAGTTGGGAATAGCTATTGACAGTCTGAATGAACGTGCCGAAGCGTTGCGCGCCGACGGTCAGACCGTATTGCTCGTTGGTGTTGACGGCAGAGCAGCAGGTTTGATCGGTATCGCTGATCCAATCAAAGCTACAAGCGTCGAGGCGATCAAACAACTGCACGCAGAAAACGTTCACATCGTGATGCTCACCGGCGATAGCGAAACGACGGCGCGAACAGTCGCTGCCAAACTTCAAATCGATGAAGTCGTCGCGGAAGTTTTGCCCAACGAGAAAGCCGACGTTGTGAAGCGCTTGCAATCCGAAGGACGCAAGGTGGCAATGGCCGGCGATGGCATCAATGACGCGCCCGCATTGGCCCAGGCGGATGTTGGTATTGCGATGGGAACAGGCACCGACGTCGCGATGGAGAGTGCAGCGGTAACTCTCGTGAAGGGCGACTTGCGCGGAATTGTCCGCGCCATACGGCTCAGCCGCGCTACCATGAAGAACATCAAGCAGAACCTTTTCTTTGCTTTTGTCTACAACGCGCTGGGCGTGCCGGTGGCTGCCGGGTTGCTGTATCCGGTTTTTGGTTTATTACTGAGCCCGATGATTGCGGCCGCAGCGATGAGCTTTAGTTCAGTGTCAGTAATCGCGAATGCGTTGCGATTGCGAAATGCGCGCATCTAGTGTTTGCGAGCCAGACTCTAACGCTTTGGGTTGCAGAGGGTGTAGTATCAAATGCGATCCGAAAGACAATCTGATCGGCAAAGATGAATAGTAAGGAGTTGGGCGGTGCCTGTGGCAGCGTGTGCTCTTAATTTGTATTACGAGGAGAATGAGGCGATGAAGTATTCGTTACGACAAAGGTTGATTTGCGTGACTAGCGCGTGCTTGTTGTTGTTAGTTTCTGCGAATCTGGCGATGGCGCAAAAGAAATCCAGGCTACAGGATGCGACCCGCCACGCCCAGGAGGCGGCCGAGGTTTTTACCCAGATTATGAATGTGCGCGAGCGCGCCATTCCCAAGGAATTGCTCGATAAAGCTGAGGCAATTGCGGTTTTTCCTGATGTCATCAAAGCCGCTTTCATCTTCGGCGGCAAGGGCGGTCAGGGTCTGATCAGCAAGCGCACAGCGAAGGGCTGGTCCGCGCCGGCCTTCTTTAATATCAGTGGCGGCAGTTTCGGCGCTCAAATCGGAGCCTCGAAAACTGACTACGTGCTACTGATTATGAATCAGGAAGGTTTGAAAGGTTTGCTCGAAGACAAGTTTGAGTTGGGTGGCGAAGTCGGCATCGCCGCTGGTCCAGTCGGACGGGAAGCAGCCGCTTCAACTAATACTACGCTCGATGCAGGAATTCTTTCATACTCACGTAGCAAGGGGGCTTTCATAGGCGCCGCACTCAAAGGTGCGGTGATTAGTCCCGACAACCATCTAAACGAAGCGGTCTACAACATGAAGGCAAGAGAAGTATTGACCGGGAAGTCGATGACGTTGACGCAGATGCCAGCGGGCGTTCGCATCTTTCCCCGCACGTTATCACGTTACTCAGTACGCTAGGTTTAGGAGTAGCACGGACTTTAGGTGGAGGGGACTTTAGTCTGCGCCCTCCTTGTCGCAAGCACAGACTAAAGTCTATGCCACTAACAAACACTTGACGCGTTTAGTAACGCGCCATAGAATGCCCGCGTTACCTCAAGGGGTAGTCCTGTTCTCTTCATCGTCGTCGCTAGCTGATTCGAACCAAATGCTGCCACGCACTCAACGACAGAAAGACATTCTCGACTACATCACGCGCTTCTCCGAGCGGCATGGTTACGAGCCTTCGTATGCGCAGATCGCGCGACACTTTGGCGTGAAGTCGCGCGCCACGATCGCAAAACACATCGCAGCGCTTGAACGTCGTGGACTGTTAGCGCGCAAACATGAAGACGGATCGTTTGCGCTCAACGTGAAGGTTGATGATCCGAATGCGCTTTGTGAAGTGAAACTACTGGGGCGAATCGCCGCAGGCGCGCCGCTTGACGTAGTTGAATGTGACGAGACAGTCGCGGTGCCGCGTTTTTTACTTGGCCGCGTGCGACCTGAAAGAGTTTACGCTTTGAAGGTCAAAGGCGATTCGATGATCGACGAACACATCTGCGACGGCGACATCGCTTTGATTGAGAACCGCACCGACGCGCGCGACGGCGAAATCGTTGTGGCGCTCCTCGTGGACCAGAACCAGGCAACACTCAAGAGACTGTACCGGCGCGGCGTAAACGTCGAGCTTCATCCTGCCAACTCCCAGTTGCTACCGTTGACCTTGCCGGCTAACCAAATCAGCGTGCAGGGTATCTTTCGCGGGCTCCTGCGTCCCACTGTTTAGTCAGCAAAAGAGCAAAATAAGTCAATAAAATGGGCATCTGTGCGGCTTTGCCGCATTCCGTGCGGAAAGGCTCTGCCTTTCCGAGCGACCAACTTTTGAGTTTGAGGCTATGCCTCAAACTGAGGCGCAGCCTCGATCCAATTGTATAGCTAACGGTAAGGCGGAGCCTTACCGAACGGTGCGCGGCAGAGCCGCAAGAATCTTATTGTTTGCAAGTCAATGATGTTACTTGAAGCCTTCCAAAGGCATCTCTTCCGGCCGCTGCAGCCAGTTGTCCTGCGCGTAGGCGCCGTTCGCATCGATCAAATGTAACGTATACGCCTGACGCGATTTTGCGGAACGGTTGGCCAAACTCTTATGTGGTAGCAATCCATGGAGAACGATCAAGCTTCCTTTGGTTACTTCCAACGCAACGAGGCGGTCTTCCGGCCATGGTTCAGAGTTATAAGTCTCAAAATACATTCCTTCTTTTCCTCGCCGCCAACGTTGCTTCAGTCCCAGCTCGTGTCCGCCGGGAATGGCCCACAAGCAACCGTTCTCAATTGTGGCATCTTCCAGCGCAAACCAAAGCCCGATGATGTTCTGCGGTTCGGTGTAAAGAAAGGTGCTGTCCTGGTGACACCCTACTTCGCCGCCGATGTGCGGTTGCTTGAATATGTACATCGACTGCAGCAGCAAAGACCCACTCAGGCCAAGGGTCTCGGCCAGCTGTCTGATCTCGGGCGCGCGCGAGAATTCATTGAAGACAGGATCGAGATCATGAAGCGCGTGCCCGATCTTATTAATTGATTGTTCCTTACTTTGCTTGAGCGAGCCGTCCGGTAAGAATGCATTTTCCTCGAAGAAAAAGTGAATCTTGCCGGCAGAGTCGAGAAAGTAATCGTTGGCGAGCCGGTTCTGTTCGTGCGTGGAAAAGATGGGTGCTAAGCCTTGTGGATCGAAATCCTGAACCAGTTTTTCCGCACGCTGCCGCAAGCCGTCACAAGCAACCTGACCGGCAAAGTCTTTCAGAATCAGAAAGCCCTTGCGCGCATACTGCGCAGCCAGCTCAGCGGTTATTCTCATCGACCCGGTTAGCCCATTATGACGCTGAGTACACGCTTCGTTAGTAACCGCAGCCCATGCTTCACGACTTTAAGACGAGTTGAAGCCGTACTGATTACTGGGGGGCGGTTGAAAGGAAGGGGACGAGTTGTTCGGCGAGAACAGGGTCTAAAGAGGCCAGAGCTTTCCGCTGTTTCTCTGCGGCTTTTAGATCTCCTAAACCAATATACGACAAAGCAAGGCCATAATAGGCTTGCGCTAACTTCGGATTCAACGCGGTGACCTGTTTCAGTTCCGTAATTGCTTCGCTATAACGGCGCAAATTGTAGTAGGCAAGTCCAGTGACGTAGTGCACAGCCGACAAGGAGGGGGATGTTGGAATGTTTGCCGTTTCAGAATTGCGTGGGCGCGCCTTCATCAGGCGCATGGCTTGTTTAAGTGATTCCAGCGCCTCCGAATGCTTCCCCAGTGAGGTATAAGCGTTACCCAGCTGGTAATACGTTTCGGCGTTCGCAGCATTGGGATCAAGCTGGATTGCCTGTTTCAGTGCGTCCACGGCCTCTGCATAACGGTGCTCCGCGAGTAAAGACGATCCCATAGTGTATAAGGAACTCGCCGAAGGCAAAGCTGCTGCTGACTGCTTTGGATCCGAGCCCTCTTCTTTTTTTTCTAACGCTGGGGCGGTTGTATCGGGTGTAGCTGTACTGGGCTCGGAGTGATCATTTACAGAGGGCGCGTTTGCGGATTTTTGATCCGGCCGTCTGAAAGTGTAATTGATTACCCCGTAAATTCTCGCTGGCTTGGTGGAGAGCTTAGCTCCCATAAACCGTGCTCGACGGGCGGCGGCTTCCGCAGCTGCACCTAACAGCGGATCGTCGGAGACTGCCCTGGCATTCAGCACCTCGCCTTTTTCATTAATGAGTATTTGCACTTCCACGATTCCTTCCGCTTGAGCAGAAATTGCTGCTTGCGGATATTCGGGTTGCGGCAACTCGATGGCCGCACTCCTGAGGGCTTGTTCGGACAAGGTTATAACCCTCGGGCCGGTCGTTTCGGTTTTGGTTGGGACCGGTGGCTGTGCTGAGACTGTTGCCGCGGTTCTGGTTGTTGAAGAGACAGTTGCGGACGGCGCGGGCACGACTTTTTGATCCGGCACGGTGAAAGTGTAGTTGACTACACCGTAAATTCTAGCCGGCGTGCGGGAAAGCTTGCTCCGCACAAAGCGCGCTTGCCGAGCGGCTGCTTCCGCAGCTTGAGCCAGCAGCGGCTCACCAGAGACGGCCCTGGCATTCAGCACTTCACCCTTTTCATTCACCAGAATCTGAACCTCCACAGTTCCAGCCAGTTGCCCAGCTATTGCTTCCGGTGGATACACAGGTTGCGGCAACTGGATGGCCGCATTCCTAAGCGCTGCTTCTGACACGTGTTTAACCGTCGGGCCTGTCGATTCGGTTTTGGTGGGGACCGCTGCCGGTGCTGATACTACCGGCTCGGGCATCGTTGGCGCTGAAATATTCCCGCTAGAGTTTTTGGCCTTCTTCTTATCGCTATTTGCCGCGCCCAAAGCCGCGGCAGGGACTGAAGCAAGTTCTGCCTGCCTGGTTTCTTCAACGTTAGTCGGGGGAGCGCCGCTGAGGGCCACAGGTCCGGTCGATTCAATCACAAACCTCACAACAGTCCAAGTCCTGCCTTGCTTCTGCAATACAGCGGTTAAGTGATTCTTGCAAGTCCCACTTGCCATACACTTTTCATAGGGCGTGTTCCGATAATCGAAAGGCTGTAAGTTGGGTTGAAGCGGCGTCGCGCTAAGTTCAGCTAAACCGTTCTTAACTTTGAACTCGCCAATCCTAAAAATCACCGGCTTCTTCAACTCTCGCGCAACCGATATCCGCAATGCCCCTAAGATTACCTGGCGTTCAGCACTGCTTAACGCAGGCGTATACCCACGCTCCGTGGCCGATGCCTTAACCGGCAACTGAGGTCCCTCAGAGAGCGCTATCTTCTTAGGCTCATTGGTTACTGCTTTTGGTGTAATAATAGCTGCTGTCGTCGGCTCTTTGACGGGAGCCTGGTCAACCCGAGTTTCGCCAGTCGAGGCTGACGTGATATTTGAAACAGAGGGCTTGATCGGAAGAGTCGGTACGTTGGCGGCTACCTGCCCGTAGTAGTAAGTAATCGTTCGATAGGTGATTTCGACCGGTTCGTATCCGATATTGCCATTCTCATAGACCGTCGTAAGAGTGGTCATCTTTTTCCAGTTTTCAAATTCGTCAAACTCATATTGATATACCTCTCTACTTAGAATCGAGGAATCCTCGCCGCGCAAGATCATCTCTACAATGTTGCCCTTACCGTCATATTGATATTCCGGCTTGCCAACTAAGCGGACGGCTTGGGCAGGGTAAGCTACAGAATCAACCTTCACTCCGTTTGGACCATAGGAGGATATCTCCCTAAGCACGCGCGGTCCTTCAACAGGCTTGCCTTCCTTAACCAGAATCTTCGCAGTCTCAACCCGGAGCCTCCTGACGTGACCGTTTAATTTGTCACGCCGCCAATCGCCGCCAAAAGAGGTGGCGGTGACAGAAGATCGAACAACCCGCTTCTGAGCTTGGATTGTTCGATAAGACGCGGAGGCGCAGAGACAGAAGCACGCTACGAATAGGACGGCTTTACTTAATCGATCTCTCATAATTCTTTCTCCTACCCTTGGAGCACACGCATGGACAAATCGACTCGACTTTAGCCCGCCTCTCCTAACGGTCATGAATTCCGCCTGGTAGTATCTGCCAGGGGTTGTTGTAGGATATTTCCTGGTGTATTGCTGGAGCCGGCTGCCGGAGTTGAACCGGCGACCTTCTAATTACGAATCAGAC
>JBDUCC010000106.1:0-9821 GCA_040003675.1 bacterium
TCCTACATTGCTTGCTTGAGGGATGTTGAGCCGACTAGGCTTCGCTGGGACTCGGGTTGTTGGGAAGCAACATTTTGATCGCCTCGGCAGTTTCGAGACGACGTTTCTGCTGAACTTCATTAACCCAATTGGTTACTGTTTGGACGATTTCACGCGCTGTGTCACGCGGCACGTTCTTTCGCGGGGCCGGCTTTTGGCGGCCTGTGCGATCCTGTTTCTTTACTATTCGAATTGCTTTTTTCTCGGACATTTCAGATAACCTTCAATTTATTGCTTTGTTTATGCGCTGTTTTCAACTAAAACGAACTTTTTCAA
Organism: bacterium; assembly: GCA_040003675.1. GTDB lineage: Bacteria > Acidobacteriota > Blastocatellia > Pyrinomonadales > Pyrinomonadaceae > PSRF01. Next base: position 316 of record JBDUCC010000106.1, read on the forward strand.
CCAGAGTTCCCACTATTCGCATTTGGCCACCAGGAACGCTCGGTATGTTGTCGGGAGCTATGGTACTAGCAAAACCTAAGCCACACCTTCGCAGGTGGGGCGACTAATGTCGAGCCGTTGACCCTTTCGAGGCTTCTTTGAGGCTGGTGCCCGTTCCCTTGAAGCCGGGTGGCTTGATTATCAAAAACTGCACTCTTCGGCCGCTGTGTACGGCTTATCCAATTTCAACTCGGTCTTAACCGGCGTTTTCGGCCGGCTTTCCATATCAAGCTGCCATATCTTTTTCTGCGTGGTGTAAATCATGAAGCACAAGCCGACCGCAGCGCCCGCATTGACCCACTTTAGTCCGCCAATCATATGTTTTGTACCAAAGTTAATCAGCAGCGCATTGATCACAATCAATGCCAGTCGAAATTCTGTCGGCCCAAACTTGAGATAACTGATCTTGAGTTTATCGGTCGCGGAGAACGCCAGAAAAGTGCTGAAATCGTAAGCCGCAAACAACGCCAGCAGCAACAGTAGTTGAAACCGTGAACGCTCGGGCAGAATAAAAGCATAGCCAAGAATCACGGAGCACAAGAAAAAATAGTCCAGCAGGTGGTCCATGTAGTAACCCCAGCGAACCAGTCCGGTGTTGCGATATTTGCCAACCTTGCCATCAATGAAGTCGGTCACGTATTGGAGCAAGATCATCAGGGACACCAGCCACAGCCAGCGAAGATTCCCGGCCGCCAGAAAACTGAACAGCAGGATCAACAGCGACCAAAGCAACGTCAGCATAGTCAGGTGCTGCGTCTCGACCCAGCGCGGAATACGCGGCACTACGATTGGCGCCAGTCGCCGCTCGAGTGGAGAAAGAAATGAAGTATTTGTTTTGTGCGCTCCGGCAAATTCTTGTGTTTCGGCCATAGATAAATCCTTACCCAATTGAGTTGTCACCCGTAGGGCAAGCTGAAGGCCACGTTTGAATTGCGATTCAAACTGAGCTTTCCGCGTTTCTGTTGAGGTTTCCACAACTACTAATACAAACAGATCAATTGACGAATTTTCTCGTCCGTCATTAGAAAGATTTTTGCGACAGGTTTCGGTGAGGCGAATTGAAGGCAACGGCCAACTTGAAGGCCATTCAACAGCGCTGTTCGCTTAAATAAACACTACCGATTGCGAACTGGGAATGTCGAAACGCCGGCGACAGCTTTTGCACGCCAGCATGTCGTCGATGCGCACCATGTAGTCGCGGGACTTTTGAAATCGCGCGCGATCCTGTTCGTTGGCGCCGCGTGGTGGCTGCGGTTTCCTGGTTCGTTTGAGCCAGCGCACCTCATACTCCGTACGCTCGCGACAGTGTGGGCAACTGAAGGTCGCCTTTTTCAGCTCCTGCTTTTCGTTAAAGAAATCTTGTTCATTCATGGCTTGTTACCAGAAGTTAGTGGCATAGACTTTAGTTTGTGTTCTTTACCGAAGACTCAGACTAAAGTCTATGCCACTTTCGCAAACTCTCACCGTTCCCCAAGCTCCCGCAGATACCGAAAACTGTAGATCCCCGTTTCGTGTCCATCACTCCAACGGAAGTTGAGCGCATACCGGCCAACAATACTGAGATCCGTGATGGTCAACTCATTGGAAACAGATTCCGGCTGCAGCACGCGTTGGCCAGTCCACTCATTCACACACTGCGCGCAGGGACAGCGGCGGCGCAACTCAGCGGCAGTGTAGGTGCAAACGGTATCGTCAGCCCAGGTAATGCGCAGGCCCGCATCGCCTTCCTGCTTAATTTCGCGCGGTTCAATTGCCGGCCCACGCCGTTCAGCGGTATCAATCATACTGCTTCAGCCGCCTCACGCACGGCTTGGGCGACCGCTTCCGCTGTGATCTTAAAGTGGGACGCGCTCCAAAATACCTGCCCTTTTCGCAAGACGATTACTTGCGGCGACTCGTGCGCCACACCAAAGCGGCTCTCAATCGCGCTCGAAAGCCCGCGTGCGCGCTGCACTTCAATCAACGCCACGTCTCCTTCGTATTGCTCCATTTGATCGTGGGCAGCGGAGCTGACTGGACAGGTCAAACTGTGCTTGAAAATGACCAGCGGGCGTTCCCTGGCGCTCTCGATCAACTCGTCGAGCGCCTCCGCGTCAGTAATTCGCTTGAAATGATTATTCATTGGTGCACCTGCGAACCATTTGATAGTAGCCGATCGATTTAGGTTCACACAAAGGGAGCGCTCTAAAAAGCGGATACTGCCCAGAGCAATAAGCGGATGAAGTTGGCATAGCAAGTGCGCGCTTCGGAGTTTGTCCTAACGCAGGACTCTCATTGCTGCTGATTTTTTCTGAATCTGCGTAATCTGTGGAAAGTCTTTGCTAACGCATGGTCACCAGCGGCAGCTCAACAAAGCTTGCCTGTCCCGTCGCGTTATAAATTCTCTGCGTGGCTTTGCGATAATCCTGCGGCTTGGCCCAAAAGATATTCTCGACGAATGTTTGCGGATTACGATCGTAAAGCGGGAACCAGCTCGATTGGATTTGAACCATGATCCGGTGCCCCGCCAAAAATACGTGGTTGGCTGTCGGCAAAGGCCAGCGATAGAGCAGCGGTTTGCCGGCGGCGATTGGTTTGGCCGTTTCTAGACTCTCGCGATAACGGCCGCGGAAGATATCAGCTGAAACCATCAACTGATAGCCGCCCATATTCGGCTGGCCCGCCACTTCATCTGGATAGAGATCGATCACTTTGACCACCCAATCGGAGTCAGTTCCACTGGTCGACGCGATCAAATTGGCGATCGGTTCGCCACTTATCTTCACCGGTGCCTTCAAGACATCCGAGGTGAAGACCAGGACATCGGGACGCCCGGATTGCTCGCGCTGATCGTCCACCAGCCATTGGCGCCAGGTTGTGCCATCGATCGGCCGGGCACGGAAGGGCACGGGCTTGGACGGATCAGAGATGTATTCCTCATAACCAGGTTTGTCAGATTTGGAAGCGCCGAAGCTCGCCTTCAACCCCCCGTTGAGATAAAGAGGCGTTGGCGTGACCGTACAGCCACGCTCGCAACCGGCTGGCCAGGACGAGAGCCGCTGCCAATTGTTCCTGCCAGTCTCGAACGCTGTCACTGGCGCGACATTCATCCTGGGCGCGTCATCCTTCAGGTAATGATCCAGAAATGGGCGCAGGATTTCCCGACGAAAATACAGCGCGGTATCACTCCCAAATTTGATGGCGCCGAGCGCGCTGCCTTCCCTAATCTCCTGGCCGTGATGCCATGGTCCCATTACCAGAAATACTTTGTCGTTGTTTGTGTCCTTTGGTTCGATCGCTTTAAAGACCGCGATGTCGCCATAAATATCTTCCTGATCCCAGAGGCTATGCACCAACATCACTGGCACCTTCAACGGCTCCTTTGCCAGTATCTTGTCGACTGCCTGTTCGCGCCAGAACGCGTCATAGCTCGGGTGTTCGAGCAGCTTCCGCCAGAAGCCGACTTGCTCGAGCCCTCGCCGGCGTCCCAGATCGCCTGCTGAGCCGGCCTCCATGAACATGTCGTAATCATCAAAGTGGCTGGTCCACCAGGTAATGTCGTTGGCGCGCGTGGCTTCCTGATCGTAAATGTAGCTCATGCCCAGCTGGCGGAAGGCGCCGTTATGGAACCAATCGTCGCCCATCCAGCCATCCACCATCGGATTCATGGGCACCGACACCTTCAAAGCCGGATGCGGGTTAATCAGCGCCATCAAAGGCAGAAAGCCGTCGTAGGAAATGCCGAGGATGCCGACCTTGCCGTTCGTTTCGGGAATATTTTTAACCAACCAATCAATCGTGTCGTAAGTGTCAGTGGCATGATCGACTGTTGTTGAGTTCAGCGGGCCACGCACCGGACGGTTCATCACATATTCGCCTTCCGAGCCGTACTTACCGCGAATATCCTGAACCACGCGAATGTAGCCGCCCTCGACGACCACGTCGGTGGCGTTGTCATAGCCATAGAGGCTCGGGCCAAGATGCGAACTCTTGATGTGCGTCGTCAGTTCGGTGGCGTTGTACGGTGTTCGCGTCAGAAGAATTGGTGCGCGACTTGCTCCTTTGGGAACCAGAATAACCGTGTGCAGCTTTACTCCGTCACGCATTGGAATCATGACTTCACGACGCACGTAGTCGAACCCTTCGTTCGTTGGGGTGAACTTGTCCGGCGTCTCATTGGGGAGAGTTTGTGCTGATGATGATGAGCCGAAAAAGAACAAAGCGACGAGGATCGTCGCGGTCAAGCCAGAGATATGCATACACTTTTTAGTCATCTCTTAATTTTCCTCATGAAGATGGATCCACAGACTTCGCAGATTACACAGAAAAGGATAAAGGAAAAGTGGAATTCGGAAAAAAATCCGGTCCAGGGTCAATGCTTAATGGTCTGCGTAATCTGTGTAATCTGCGGATTATGACCTCGTCAGTTGCCGGTACTTGATGCGATGGGGTGTCTCAGCCGCCGCGCCCAGACGCTCTTTGCGGTCCGCCTCATATTCCGAATAGTTCCCTTCAAACCAAACCACCTTGCTGTCGCCTTCGAAAGCCAGCATGTGCGTGGCTATACGATCGAGAAACCAGCGGTCGTGGGAAATCACTACCGCACAGCCGGCAAAGTTTTCCAGCGCCTCTTCCAGCGCGCGCAGTGTGTTTACGTCCAGATCGTTTGTTGGTTCGTCGAGCAGGAGAACATTAGCGCCTTCTTTCAACATCTTGGCGAGATGTACGCGGTTGCGTTCGCCGCCTGACAGCATGCCGACTTTCTTCTGCTGGTCCGAACCGGAAAAGTTAAAGCGGCCCACATAAGCGCGCGAATTCACTTCACGCTTGCCGAGCATTAACAAGTCCGTGCCACCGGAGATTTCTTCCCAAATAGACTTTTCGGGATCGAGCGTGCGGCTTTGATCCACGTAAGCCAGTTGGACCGTCTCGCCGACTCTGATGGTTCCGCTATCGGGTTCTTCCTGTTTCGCGATCATACGAAACAGAGTTGTCTTCCCGGCGCCGTTGGGCCCAATCACGCCAACGATCCCGCCGGGCGGCAGTTTGAAACTCATGTCTTCAACGAGCAGATTATCGCCGTAAGCTTTATTTACGCCGTCAGCTTCAATGACGACGTTGCCCAGGCGCGGGCCGGGCGGAATATGAATCTCCAGATCGTCACGTCGCTTCTCAGTCTCTTCTCGCAACATTGCCTCATATGAGTTAATTCGCGCCTTACCTTTCGCGTGACGCGCTTTGGGTGACATGCGAATCCATTCCAACTCGCGCTGCAACGTCTTCTGTCGTTCGCTCTCGGACTTTTCTTCGCGCCGCAGCCGCTCCTGTTTCTGTTCCAACCAGGAGGTGTAATTCCCTTTCCACGGAATGCCTGAGCCGCGGTCGAGTTCCAGAATCCAGCCGGCCACGTTGTCGAGAAAATAACGATCGTGAGTGACAGCGATGATAGTTCCCGCGTAGTTCTGCAAATGATGCTCAAGCCACGCGACTGATTCGGCATCAAGGTGGTTGGTGGGTTCGTCCAATAGAAGTATGTCCGGCTTCTGCAACAGCAAACGACACAACGCAACGCGACGGCGTTCACCGCCTGACAACACTTTCACCGGCGTGTCGGCAGGTGGACAGCGCAGCGCATCCATCGCCATCTCCAGGCGCGCATCGAGGTCCCACGCATCCTGATGATCGAGTTTCTCCTGGACCTCGCCCTGACGCGCCAGCAGTTTGTCCATGTCCTCATCGGACATTTCTTCGCCAAACTGGGCGTTGATCTCGTCGAATTCTTTCAGCAAACCAACGGTTTCTTTGACGGCCTCTTCAACCACTTCGCGAACCGTGCGCGAATCGTCGATCAACGGTTCCTGTTCCAGATAGCCGACGGTGTAGCCGGGCGAGATGACTGTTTCGCCGTTGATGTCTTTGTCGACGCCGGCGAGTATGCGCAGCAGCGACGACTTGCCCGAGCCGTTGAGACCGATCACTCCAATCTTCGCGCCGTAGAAATAGGAAAGATAAATGTCTTTCAGCACGGCCTTCTTGTCATAGAACTTGCTGACGCCGACCATGGAATAGATAACTTTGTTTGGTTCAGAGCTCATTGTTTGAATTTCGGATTTCGGAATGCGGATTTCGGATTTGTTTCATCCACAGATTACACCGATTACACGGATTAAGAAAAAACGGACAAGGTCAGCTTAAGAAGGTCGGTCGACCGCGAACTGATCCTAACCTGTTGTAATGTCGTTCTTGTCTTTGTAATCCGTGTAATCGGCGTAATCTGCGGATAGGTTTCTAATGCATGTTGAAGGGACCACCGGGAGGCTCTGGAATCAGGTCAGGACGCGTCGAATCCTGGACCACTTCGTGCAGCTCCAACTTGTTTGATTCCGAAAATGCTTCCTTCGGTAGCGTGCCTGATTGCGCGTGTCCCTTCACAAACTCATCAGAGCGCACCCAGTTAAGAAAGTCCTGCCGGCTGTTCCAGAAAGTGAAAACTACATACGGATCACCTTCGTTAACCGGACGCAGCACGTGGTTGGAAACGAATCCACGCATCTGGTCTACGAGGCCGGCGCGTTCGCGAAATCTCTGCTCGAAGGCGTCCCGGTATTCCTGATTGACGTAAATACGATTAGCGACAGTTATCATTACTATCTCCCTTTTACCTCATCATAGCACTGGCTACGACCGATTAACGCTCGTTGGAAGAGCGGGGCAAGCCCGCCTTCCCGACCATGAGCTGATTCTGGTTGAGCCTTTGTAATTGATCGAAGGGCGTTCAGCGTGCGCTCAACATATGCGTCGTGTAGTCTCAGGGTTGGGGAGGTGGGCTTGCCCCCGCTGTTTTCCGCAATTCAATGCTCTAAAAGACTGACTACTCATCTGCGCCCGCCTTTGAGCGCAGTCGCTTGATGTGCGACCGGTGCGCTTTGGTTTCCAGCGTGCGGTTCTTCGCGCTGCGTGGGACGCGCGTGGGCACCCGCTTAGGACGCCGGTAGTTCAATTGCGCGATCTTCTTGCGCAGTTTTTCCAGGCAGATAGCTTTATTGCGATGCTGGCTTCGTTCCTGTTGTGAGCTGACGACGACGCCAGTACGCAAATGCCGGAGACGCACCGCGCTTTCGGTTTTGTTGACGTGCTGACCGCCGGGCCCGCTGGCGCGAAAGGTCTCGACCTCGCACTCGCGCAGCAAATCGCCATCCGATTCGGGTAGCTTGATCATGGCTGGCTACTGAAAGAGTTAGGCAGAGAAACTGATAATCTGTCGCACCGCTTGAGCCTGGGCCAGCCGATCGAAGCCGGAGTTGATTTCTTCCAGCTTCAAAGTATGTGTGTGCAATTTATCAACCGGCAGGAGGCTAGCCTGGTACATACCAATGAATCGCGGTATGTCGCGGCGCGGTACGCACGAGCCCATGTACGAGCCCTTGATCGTGCGCTCCTCAGCAACAATATCAAGCGCTGGAACTGTGAACATCTGATTCGGTGCGGGCAGACCGATGGTGATGGTCGTGCCGCCGCGTCGGGTGGATTCGTAGGCTTGGATTAGTACGGCCGCATTACCGACGCTCTCAAAAGCGTAATCTGCACCGCCGGATCCAATCCCTCTAATCGCTGCGACCGCATCATCCTCCGCGGCGTTAATCGTGTGGGTCGCCCCAAGTTCGCGCGCGAGTTCCAGTTTGTCCGCCACGCGGTCAACGGCGATGATGGGGAAAGCGCCGGCGGCACTTGCGCCCATCACTGCACTCAACCCTACGCCGCCCATCCCAAACACCGCCGCGGATGATCCCGCTTGCACCCGCGCTGTGTTGAGCACGGCGCCCACACCCGTCATCACCGCGCAGCCGAAGAGCGCCGCGATGTCGAACGGCAGTTCAGAATCAATCTTGACGAGCGACTCCCGCGCGGCAACTGTGAACTGAGAAAAGGCCGAGACGCCTAAATGGTGACTGCAGACTTGCGGCGGCTTTGAACGGGTGTCAGTAAAACGGCGCGCGCCGTTGAGCAGGGTGCCGGCTACGTTTGCCGCTCCACCCGGTTCGCAAAGAGCGCCACGGCCAGACACGCAATAATGACAACGACCGCATACGGGAACCCAACTAAAGACGACATGGTCGCCGGGAGCAAACTCCGACGCTTCGGCTGCCGTTGGTCCAACTTCGCGCACGATCCCGCTGGCTTCGTGGCCCAACACCATTGGCATAACACGCGGACGCGAGCCGTCCACTACCGAGAGATCAGAGTGACACAAACCGGCGGCGCGAATCTCAACCAGGACTTCTCCAGGCCCCGGCGGCGCAAGCGTTATCTCATCCACTACGAAGGGCAAACTTTGCGCGTAAGGCTGCGCCAACCCCATCTCATAAAGAACGGCTGCTCTTGTTTTCATGGCGTCCTTTAGTGTTGAGTACTGAGTTCCGAGTACTCAGCCTAATTTGCGGAGAGCTGTTTTAGGGCGTTCGGATTCATTTCGTCCACAGATTACACCGATTACCCCGATTCAATAAAAGGAGCCAGCAACAAAGGTGTTTGAGGCTTCTTTGAATCCGGGCAATCTGTGTAATCTGCGGATAGCTGTTTTGCGGCTTCGCATTTGTCCCGCGCCCAGCGGCTACTCCGCTGCTCACTGCTTACAGCTCACCGCTCACTAAACTATCAACGCTTTCGCGCACCGGATAAACCTCTTCGTTTACTGCTCACTGCCCACTCATTACTGTCCAGCGCCTCCATTTGCTGCTTTTATTTGCCTTAACTATTCACGATTTACGATTCACGATTCACGGCCCTTATGGCACAGCGCATGCGAAGGGACAAGGCATGAGACAACTTCGCGAACGTGGAATTTATCTGGCGCCCAATGGCGAGAGCTTTGTGGCCAGTCGCGAGCGCAAAACAACTGCGGACGGTAAACGAATTCTATCGCGGTTGGGTAGGTTGTCTTGTTTTCTTTTTCGCCGTTACGAATGGGCCTTCCACGGCATGCCCGACTATGAGGTTGCCAGCAGCGGAACCCTGCTGGGCATTAGACAAGTCTCAGATTTCCGGCCCGAGCAACTGATCGACACCGGCGCCACCGCCGGCGCGCATTGACTAGTGAATCGTAAATGGTAGGAACAACGCTTCGCTTAACTGCCGATTCTTATTCCTTTTATTGCCCGCGCCGCTCACCGCTCACTGCTCACCGCTCACCGCTTACTAATTACAATTTTCGATTCACGATTTACGAATGCGCAGCGCACTAGCTATCTGCTCGTAAAGCGTCTTGAAGATGAAGCTGGGTTGCGGCTGCGCCTGGTTGTAATGCCGCGCGATCGTCACGTCGATGTCCGGGCAGTGGAAGACTGAGGTCCCCCAAAATCCCGTGTGTCCCCAACAGACATTGCCGGCAATGTTTCGACGCTGAATTCCCATCGCGTATGGCCCACCCGGCGCATCTGCATTCGTCGGCGGCACTGTCAACATTATCTGCAGCGTAGCCGCGTGACGAA
>JBDUCC010000107.1:0-9754 GCA_040003675.1 bacterium
TGCGCTTCCGACTCAACTCCCACATGAAGATAGTGCGCGAAACATAAACCGCCGAAAACAGGTTTATCAGCAGACCCAGCACCAGGGTGACGGCGAAACCGCGCAATGGACCGGTACCAAATACGAATAGAAACATAGAGGAGATGATGGTCGTCACGTGCGTATCGATAATGGTTACGAATGCGCGCGCAAATCCCTGCTCCACCGCTGAGGGAATAGTTTTTCCGGTGCGCAGTTCCTCACGAATGCGCTCAAAAATCAGCACATTCGAATCAACGGCCATACCGATGGTAAGAATGATGCCGGCAATTCCCGGCAATGTCAGCGTCGCCGAGAAAATGATTAGTCCGGCCAACATAAGAATCATGTTCAGGATTAGGGCCACGACCGCATTTATGCCTGCCCCGCGATAATAAAACAGCATGAACAGCACCACGAAAATCAAACCAAACACGGACGCGCGCACACCCGAACGGATCGAGTCCGCTCCCAGACTTGGCCCAACCGTGCGTTCCTCCTGATACTCAATTGGTGCTGGTAACGCACCCGATCGCAAAGTCAGCGCCAGATCGTCAGCGGACTGTTTCGTAAATCGGCCGGAGATTTCACCCTGATCGTTGATCTGCGACTTGATATACGCGATCGACTTTACCTCATCGTTTAAGATGACACCCATATATTCATTGATGTTCGCGCCGGTCCAGGATCCGAACTTCTGCGCGCCCGTGGGCTTAAGGGCAAAAGCGATCTGATACGAGTCACCACCGCCCTGTGCTTGAACGGCATTGGCACTGCGAAGTTCGCTGCCATCAACTACCGCAGGCGACTCGACTACGACCCATTTCTTTTGTTTCTGCGCCTCAGCAGTGTCGGGCTGACCTCCTGCCGTTGGCTCATTGCGCTCAGCATATGGCAACACGCGACGATTCGTTGGGACCGTTCCGCCGAGCGTGGCCTTCGCCTCTTCTTCGGTGTTGTATGTTTGTGCAGACTGCGGACTGGGAGGGCTGACAACATGGACCAACTCGAGTTTCGATTCGGCCTTTAACAGTTGCTTCACACGTTCCGGGTCATGTATGCCCGGCATTTGTACCAAAATCTGATGAGATGCTTGCGAGCCATGTCGCTGGACCAGCGGTTCCGCCACGCCCACAGCATCCAGACGACTTTCAATGATTCGCTGCGCCTGCTCGGTAGCCTGTTCGGCTAGAGTGGACTGAGCCGATGGAGGGAGCGTCCAAACAATCGTGTTTCCACTGATTGAAGATGTCCAAATCGACAGATCACCGCCTAACTTCTGCTTTGCCTCAGTCTCTATTTCTGCGAGCTTCGACGCGTCCGTGGCCTCCAGCGTGATGCGATAGCTGCCGCCGGCCGTCTCCGGTCTTACTTCTTTAACCGGTAATCCCTTGTCCTTGGCGGCCTTCTCGATGGCGACGGCATCCGCGAGCGTGAGACTTTTGAGGACCTCATCAGTCTTCACTCGCATAACCAGATGCGACCCACCTTTAAGATCCAGACCCAGGTGAATATTTTCAGCTAAAGTGGCTTTGATTCCGGACCAGGTGAAGTCGTGAAGCGTGGGACGGCGGCGTGGGCCAATAACTATGTACAAACCCAGCAACGTAACAACCGCAATAATGATTGTGCGCTGAAGCAGATTCTTCTTTTTCATTGCAAATAAATCTAGCTGTTAACTATTTCTTTTCTTCTTCTTCAATCCCGGCAACTGCCGAGCGCGCGATTTCGAGAATGCTCTTATCAGCGCTTCTAATCAGAAAACTAGTGTCGCGTACTGTGGTGATGGTGCCGATTACACCTCCGGTGGTAACCACGCGATCACCGGTCTTCAACTGCGATATCGTTTGCTGCAGTTCTTTCTGCCGCTTTTGTTGCGGGCGAATAAGCAGCACATAGAAAACACCGATGATTAGAAGCATTGGCAGCAGGCCGCCCAACGCGCCCAGACCACCTTGAAACATGGCAAGTGCAATTATCATAATTCTCGTTGTATTTGTTGGTTACTGCGGATTATTGCTGGACTAAACATCCGGGCGTTGCTCAAACAGTCTGCCCCGAATAAATGTCCAACCTCTCAGTAAACTCTCGTTGAAATTTCTTGAAGTTGCCAGACCGGATAGATTGCCTTACGCGTCGCATAGTGTCAAGGAAGAAGGCCAAATTGTGGTGGGTTAACAGGACACTCGCCAGTATCTCGCCTGACATATATAGATGACGAAGATAAGCGCATGAGTGGCGCCGGCAAACTGAGCAGGAACACGACTCCTCAAGCGGCCGGGTGTCCCGGGCCCACTGTGCATTCTTCAGATTCATCTTGCCGCGCGACGTAAATGCCTGTCCCGTTCTGCCATTTCGAGTGGGTAACACACAATCAAACATATCCACTCCGTGGGCTACAGCTTCCACCAAATCTTCCGGCGTACCGACACCCATCAGGTAACGCGGCTTGTCCCCCGGCATTTCCGGCGCGATCGTGCTGACAATGTCCCACATGACCGACTTCGCTTCGCCCACGCTGAGCCCGCCGATGGCGTAACCATCAAAACCAATCTCTGCAGTGCGAGCCAAACTCTCGAGCCTTAGATCCTGATGCGCGCCGCCCTGAACAATGCCAAACAGTGCTTGCGCCCCGCTTAGCTGATCGGTCGCCTCGGTTCTCCCGGAATCCAAATCTTCGGATTGCAATCCGTCGAAACGAACGCGCGAGCGGTTGGCCCAGCGCGCCGTTAGCTCCATGCTTTGTCGCGAGACATCAGGTGGCGCATCACCCGCCGCACATTCATCAAACGCCATGACGATGTCTGAACCCAAAGCTGCTTGCACCTCCATCGAGATTTCAGGAGACAAAAACTTTGGACTGCCGTCGACGTGCGAACGGAATTCAGTTCCCTCTTCAGAGATCTTTCGCAGCGCGTCCAGCGACCACACCTGAAAGCCACCGGAGTCGGTGAGCAAGGTACGCTGCCAGCCGCTGAAGCGATGCAGTCCACCGCAGGCACGGATCACTTCTACGCCGGGACGCAGCCAAAGGTGATAGGTATTGCTGAGAATGATGTGCGCGCCGAGTTCTCTCTCCAGCGCTTCGAAACGAATGCCCTTCACCGTTCCCGCGGTTCCCACTGGCATGAAAACCGGCGTCTCGACAGGACCACGGCGAGTAGTCAACACGCCCGCGCGCGCTTCACCCTCGCTGGCCAATACCTCAAATGTGATTGCGGGTTTTGTAGACATTCTCTGGAATCTGAAATTTGAAATCTGAGCTTTGGTGCTTTGAACTTTGTACTTTGTACTTTGTACTTTGACCGTCGAATTGCTTCAGTCATAACATGGCCTTCAAGCTCAAAGAACAAAGCTCAAAGTTCTAAGTTCCAAGTTCCAAGCTCAAGTTTCTTATCGCGGTTTCCGCTTCTTATGCTTTTCGATAATCCGTAGCGGCGTTGCAAAGAAGTCAAACTCTTCGCGCAAACGATTTTGCAGATAGCGAAGGTAAGAAAAATGCAGTCCCGACTTGCCCCCTGAAGTGAACAGCACAAACTTGGGCGGCCGCACGCCGACTTGCGTCATATATTGCACATGTAGCCTTGAGACTCCACCTTTAACCGGTGCTGGCGCGCTACCGCCACGCGGTTGCGAGACTGCGTCTTCGAAAAAAGCATTTAACTGAGAAGTCGAAACACGCCGGTTGCGTGCCTCATTAGCTTTGATCGCGAGCGGCAGGAGATTCCCGACGCGCTGTCCGCTTAAAGCAGAGATCATAACTACCGGCGCAAACTCGAGAAACTTCATCTTTTGTCGAACAGCGCGTTCAAACTCGCTCGCTGTCCCGGTTTCCTTGTCCTTCACCGCATCCCATTTGTTACAAGCGATGATAATTGAGCAGCCGGCATCAAACGCGTAGCCGGCGATGTTGGCGTCGAGCGCCGTCGGTCCTTCTTCCGCGTCAAGCACCACGATCGCCACATCGGCGCGCTCCAGATTTCTTCGCGCCATCACGACCGAAAGTTTCTCCATCATCTGTTCGGTCTTTCCCTTGCGTCGGATGCCGGCGGTGTCAATTACTCGGAAAAGCTGACCCGGGGTCTCCAATAATGTATCGGTAGCGTCGCGTGTGGTGCCTGCCACTTGCGAAACGATCGCGCGCTCTTCACCCAAAAGACTGTTAAGTAACGACGACTTGCCCACGTTTGGGCGTCCCACGATCGCCAATCGCAGCTCGCGTGGCTTTTCTTCGTCTGTCGTCTCAACTTCTTTAAGGTGCGGGACCAGCGCATCGAGAAGATCACCAACGCCCAACCCTTGCTCCGCCGACACAGGATAGACTTCCTGAAAACCAAAGCGATAAAACTCATTTCGTTCGGCTTCCATTCGGGCTGCGTCAACTTTGTTTGCGATTACGAAGACAGTCTTTCCGCTGGCGCGCAGTAGTTTTGCGAGCTCTTCGTCCAACGGCGTGATTCCTGCGCGCGCATCCACCGTCAACAACAACACGTCCGCCTCTGAAATCGCGACCTGGGCCTGCTTCAAAATGTTAGCCGGAATGATTTCGTCGACATCCGGAACCATGCCGCCCGTGTCTACTAATGAAAAGCGCTGCCCGCTCCACTCAACTTCGCCGTAGATTCGATCGCGGGTTATGCCAGGCTCGTCACCCACGATCGATTTCCGCTCGCCGGTCAGGCGATTGAACAACGTCGATTTGCCAACGTTGGGCCGGCCTACGATTGCCACCAATGAAAGTCCGTTACTTTTCACGTTTGTACAACGCTTTCTGACCAGTTCATGGTAATGGGAAAGAGCATCTTAACCGCGCCGTGCTCCACATGAAAACGCAGGCGGAATTTGGGAGCGCCTGACTTTGTAAAGCAAACTGTTAGTTTGCGATGATTGAATGGTGTTCATCGCCCGCAAACTAACAGTTTGCTTTACAAGAACCCACTCCCGGAATTTGTTTGACTAGTGCGGCGCTCGTCGGCTATACCGTTGCCGCAAAACACGTCAGATTCCGGAGTATGGTAATGGCTGATGAAACTACGTTTGGCTTGTCTGCGATCGAACAGATTGCGCTGAATGCTTCTGATATCGAACGGGCGGTAGGGTTCTATCGCGACAAGCTTGGTATGAAGCATTTGTTCACCGTACCGCCGAACCTGGCTTTTTTTGACTGCAATGGAATCCGGCTGATGCTTTCGCTGCCCGCGAAACCGGAATTTGATCATCCCAGTTCCATTATCTACTTCAGGGTTGATGATATTCAGCAAGCATCACAAACGCTTTCAGCTCGCGGCGTTCAATTTGAAGAACAACCTGCATTTGTTGCCGACATGGGCAGCTATGATCTCTGGCTTGCAGCATTCCGCGACTCGGAAAACAACTTATTGGCCTTGATGAGTCACGTTCCGAAAGCTGCGAAGTAACATGCGCCTCTGGACTCTGCACCCCAAATATCTTGACGCAGCCGGACTTGTAGCGTTGTGGCGCGAAGGGCTGCTCGCGCAAAAAGTTCTACTCAATGAAACAAAGGGCTATCGTGCGCATCCGCAATTAGCCAGATTTAGGCAGCGCCAGGATTCGTTGGCCCTAATCGCGGCGTATCTAAATGGCGTTTGCGAAGAGGCGACTTCACGCGGTTACGAATTTGATCGTACAAAAATTCAAACGCTCCAGTCGCGGCAGAAACTAACTTGCACCCGCGGTCAGCTCCTGTACGAATGGCATCACTTGCGAAGCAAACTCGAAGTTCGCTCACCGGATAAGCTCGCGGCAATGGATGTAGTCCGCAGACCGAGCGCACACCCGATGTTTACAATCGTGGCTGGAGAGATTGAACACTGGGAAAGAGTTCCAGCCTGATCCGCAAACAGGGAGGACAAAAATGAAGCGCAGGAAGTTCCTAAAATCTGCCGCGCTGGCAAGCGCTTTGGTCGTCAGCAAGCCCGCCTCCCTGCTCGCAAAAAACATTCCAGTCAAACCTGAATATGCACCTAAAGACTTCGACCTTGAGGAGCTAACCATTTCCGATCTTCAGGAAGGGATGAAATCCGGAAAATGGACTGCACAATCGCTGGCGCGGAAATATATTGAACGCATTAATGACATCGATCGCGGTGGTCCAAAGATCAATTCGGTTATCGAGCTCAACCCCGAGGCGCTAGCAATTGCAGAAACTCTCGATCAGGAACGCAAGCAAGGCAGATTGCGCGGACCGTTGCACGGAATTCCCATATTAATAAAGGACAACATCGATACGGCCGACCGCATGATGACGACTGCAGGTTCGTTGGCGCTTGAGGGTTCGCACGCCACCCGCGATGCCTTTGTGGCTAAAAGGCTGCGCGAAGCTGGGGCCATCATTCTTGGTAAAACGAACCTCAGCGAATGGGCAAACTTTCGCTCGATTCATTCAACCAGCGGTTGGAGCGGTCGGGGCGGACAGACAAAAAACGCCTATGCCCTCGATCGAAATCCCTGTGGCTCGAGTTCCGGATCTGGCGCGGCGGCCGCAGCCAATCTGTGTGCCGCCGCAATTGGAACCGAGACTGATGGCTCAGTTGTTTGTCCTTCATCCTCGAATTCTCTGGTCGGCATTAAGCCAACAGTTGGTCTGCTTGGTCGCTCCGGCATCATTCCCATTTCCCACAGCCAGGATACCGCCGGGCCGATGGCGCGAACCGTTCGCGATGCTGCCATTCTTCTGGGGGCTTTGACTGGCGTGGACGAGAGGGATGCCGTGACTAAAACGAGCGCTGGAAAATCTTTCAGCGACTACACGCAGTTCCTGGACAAGGATGGTTTGCGCGGAGCGCGGCTCGGGGTGGCGAGAAAGTCTTTCGGCTTCAACGATGGCGTCGACAAGTTGATGAGCGACGTAATTGGTGAACTGAAAAAACTCGGCGCCCTGCTTATCGATCCGGCTGACATTCCGACTGCCGGAAAGTTTGACAACTCAGAACTCGAAGTTTTGTTATATGAGTTCAAGGCTGATCTCAATGCTTACCTGGGACGCCTTGGAACGAGTGTGCGCGTCCACTCTTTGAAAGAAGTGATCGAGTTCAACGAAAAGAATCGCGACCGCGAAATGCCTTTCTTTGGTCAGGATCTGTTTATCAAGGCGGAAGCGAAGGGTCCACTAACCAGCAAGCCGTATCTGGCTGCCCTCGCGAAAAATCATTTACTGGCGCGGACACAGGGGATCGATTTTGTCATGAAGAAGCATCGTCTCGACGCGTTAATCGCGCCCACGGGCGGACCAGCGTGGCCCACTGATTGGGCCAACGGCGATCACTTCACCGGTGGATATTCGTCAGCTTCGGCGGTTGCCGGTTATCCACACATTACCGTGCCGGCAGGTTACGTGTTTGGCCTACCGGTTGGTATTTCATTTTTTGCCGGCGCCTGGAGTGAACCAAAGTTGATAAAGATTGCCTATGCGTTTGAGCAGGCAACAAACGCGCGCAAACCACCGCGATTCCTGGCTAGCGCCGATCTAAGTTAAGTCGCGGCCTGACTCATCGATTTAAGGAAAGGAAAACGATCATGGCACGTGCAGCAACTGGGACAAAAAAGAAATCCATTTACGGCGTTCATCCTGGAGTAGCGATGACACAAAAATGGGTTGGCGAACTTGAGGACAGGACCGGGCGCTCGCTTGAGGAGTGGTTGCGATTAATAAAAAAGTCCGGACCCGAAGATGAGAAGACGCGGCGCGAATGGCTAAAGACGGAATATGGACTCGGCACCAACAGCGCGTGGTGGCTGGCAGAGCGCGCCGAAGGCAAAGGCACGGAAGTCGGCGACCCGGCCACATATTTAGAAGCCGCCGAGGGCTACGTGGAGAATATGTTCGCCGGCGGCAAAGCGCATCTGCGCCCGATCTATGACGCGCTTTTGAAACTTGGGTTGAGCGTGGGCAAAGACGTGAGGGCCTGTCCCTGTCAAACGATCGTGCCACTTTATCGTAACCACGTTTTTGCACAAATTAAACCGACAACGCGAACGCGACTCGATTTCGGCCTGGCGCTGGGAGACACAACAGCGAAGGGCCGGCTGATTGATACCGGCGGCTTTGCGAAAAAGGACCGCATCACCCATCGTTTCGAGATCACGTCACTGAAAGACATCGACGATGAACTGAAGCGCTGGTTGAAAGTTGCTTATGAACGCGATGAGGGGAAACCCAGCGGGGCAGGTAACCCTCGCAATTTATGAAATCTGAATTTGGAGACAAATGTTGCGATTGCGGCTTCGCCGCCTTCCGTGCGGAAAGGCTCTGCCTTTCCGGATGCCACACCCAAGTCCAGGCTATGCCTGAACCAGCTGAGGCGTAGCCTCCAGAATTCATCACGATTGACGGAAAGGCTTAGCCTTTCCGCACGGAAGGCGGCAAAGCCGCGGATTGAATCATGAAAACCAAAGACAGTAGCACCCCACGCATGAGTGATGCGGCCGTTGCAGCAAAAACTGGCAAGAACTGGAAAGAGTGGTTTTCTCTTCTCGATAAAACCGGCGCGCGTAAAATGAGCCACCAGGAGATCGTCAAACATCTAAGCACGAAACACGATGTTGGCCCATGGTGGCTGCAGATGGTGACTGTCACCTACGAACAGGCACGTGGGTTGCGCGAAATGCATCAGAAGCCGGCCGGGTTCCAAATCAGCGTTAGCCGAACTGTCAACACACCCCTGGCAAAGCTTTACAAGTCATTCGCGAATGCAAAGTCTCGTTCGGCATGGCTTGCTGAAGATGGTCTGGTCGTGCGCACCGCAACACCTGACAAATCAATGCGTGTGACCTGGAATGACAAAAAAACCGGCCTTGAAATCAATTTCTACCCGAGAGGGGCCGACAAGAGTCAGGTAGTCGTGCAGCACAGCAAGCTTCCCGATGCAAAATCTTCGGCAAAGATGAAAACCTACTGGGGCAAAGCTCTGGATAGACTTCGCGCTTCACTTGAAAAATAATCTTCTTGATACCTAAAGCACTGGCGCTGGTGGTCCAACTCGCGGAATGAGGTCAGTACCACCACGCGGTAGCGGGTGGGTTACGCTTACCGTTGATCTAACAAACAATGAATCCCTCAACCATAAAAACCTCGCCACCGAAGCTTAACGCTGTCAAACACCTCGCACTCGGCCGTCGCGGCGAAGAATTAGCCGCTGCTTATCTGCAACAGCTTGGCTATCGTATTGTCGCTACTAACTTTGCTTTGCCGGTTGGCCGCAATCGACTGGGAGTCCCGATCAACGTCGAGATCGATCTCGTTGCTTATCAGGGAGAGACGCTTTGTTTTATTGAGGTGAAGAGCCGTGCTTCTGATTGGTTTGCGCCGCCGCAGGTGAACGTGGACCGTCGCAAGCAGCGACAAATTGCACGCGCCGCGCGCGCCTACCGGCGCTTGTTTGGTCTTGTCGGCGAGCCATACCGTTACGATGTGATCACAATCGTGTTTGGAGAAGACGAGGACGATCAGGTCGCTCCCGAAATTCAATTGCTGCGCAGCTACTGGACTGAAGATCAACTCCGCAAGCGCACCTGGTCGGATAGATATTACGACTAAGCCAAGCGATCAAACGCAAAGCTCAAGAAGTTCAGAGTCCAAACTTTAGTTTGCTGTGGGGGCGGCAGCCTAAAGGCTGGACTCTGAACTGCTGACAGCAAGCCTCACCAAAAGACCAAAACCGCCTCGCTTGACAACAAACATCGAATCATTAGAATCGCTGCTGCTCCAAAGCGGGAG
>JBDUCC010000008.1:0-30723 GCA_040003675.1 bacterium
AGGTTCAGTTGAAAGCGGCGTAAGTGAATCTCTTGGGTGAACTGGTGAAAGGTTCTCAGAAACCTTATTGTTTGAGACTGGGTGAGCTCAAAACGCTTATTCGGCCGACGGTCGACTACTTAATATAAGACACGACTATTTACTAAAGGGACAAACCCTTAAAGATTGCACGGCCGCACCAGGAAATCTTTTGGGGAACTCTCGATTTGGCGCCATGGGAGCTTCGTTCAGAAGCGCCACGGGACAAGGTATGATCTAAACAAGGTAAAACGCTAACTTAGTTGTTTAAGTTAACCTGACACGTAGATTGGCTCGTTCTCGAGTTAAGCAATCGTCGCGCCATTGATTTGGGCAACACTTATTCGTGCGATTGTGAGGTATTCGTGACATTTCGCGCCGACGGAGAAGCAATACCTCTAAGACTCAGACTGGCATTCCAGACTTTGGAGAGTTTTGCTGGAAAACGACTTCAAGCTGGGACGAAACGGTCAAGCTGCCATTACGGTCAAGCTGCCATTATGGAGAGCAATTCTAGCATTGGTTCTTTTATGCAGATTCTTTCGGAAGATAGCAGAACAAATACCCAAACGATCCTCGGGTACGAGTATGCTTGAAGGAATGGGCTTGGGGATGAATCAAAATGGGGAGCCGCAGAGGGCTTCTTTTCTTCCTGATCGATCTATTTCCCTGGCCAATCATTCGAGTCGGTCGCACAAGCATCTTTTACAGATCGTAACTTCGCTCTTCGTTGACCTCCGAAGGCCTCTGATGTTGACATGGATCGCTTTCCAATAACCTATGTCTATTGAAATTGAAAAAAAATATCGGCTGACCGCAAAGCAGCGCGATGAAGTGCGCGCGCGCCTAGCTGAAATCGGAGCGAAACGCGAGGGCGAAGAGTTTGAGGTAAACACGCTCTACACCGGCGAGGCAATCGAATTGGGACAGGCTGTGTTGCGACTGCGGCGCATCGACGATCGCGCAATTCTCACTTACAAAGAGCGCGTCGGAACGCGAACCGACATAAAAGAGCAACTCGAACTGGAGACCAGCGTCGATAACCCGGAGGCGATCGAGTACATTCTGGAGGCACTCGCGTATTATCCGGCTTTGGTTTATGAGAAACGTCGGGAAACCTGGCGACTGGGAGAAACCGAGATCGTCGTGGACGAATTGCCGTTTGGTCTCTTTATGGAAATTGAAGGTGAAGAGAAGAGCATTCGCGAAATTGAAAGCAGGCTTGCGATCAAGCGTCTCATTGCCGAACCGCTGACCTATCCACGCCTAACAATGAAGCACGGTACCAATGTCGCAGGAGTAATCGAAGCGTGCTTTCCCGAAAAGCAGTAATGCAAACGCTTGGTCTGAGCGCGAGTTGCGGCGGCGTTATATCAAAAAAAAGCGGCCTCGCTCTTGACAGCGAAGCCGCTTTTCATTTTTGAAGCAGGGAGCTGCTTACATTCCCATGCCGCTCATTCCGCCCATGCCACCCGGCATCGCCGGGCTTCCTTTGTCCTCGTCAGGCAGCTCAGAGACCATTGCTTCCGTGGTTAGCATCAGGCCGGCAATCGATGCCGCATTCTGCAATGCGGTACGCGTGACTTTCGCCGGATCGATGACGCCCGCTTTCACGAGGTCACCGTACTCTTCAGTCTGCGCGTTGAAGCCAAAGTTCTCGCCCTTGTCTGAGCGAACTCTTTCAACTACAACCGCACCTTCCTTGCCCGCGTTCTGAACAATTTGGCGCAGGGGCTCTTCAAGAGCACGCCGAACGATGTTCACGCCGATTTGCTCGTCGGAATCGCCTTCGCCAGGTTTGTTGGTCAGGAACTTATCGAGTGCTTTCGCGGCGCGAACTAATGCGACGCCGCCGCCCGGAACAATTCCTTCCTCAACCGCAGCGCGCGTTGCATGCATAGCATCTTCCACACGTGCCTTCTTTTCTTTCATCTCGGTTTCAGTAGCTGCGCCGACCTTAATCACCGCAACACCGCCCACGAGTTTCGCAAGACGCTCTTGCAATTTCTCGCGATCATAATCAGAAGACGTTTCCTCAATCTGGGCACGCAAGGTCTTGACGCGGCCTTCGATGTCGGATTGCTTGCCGTTGCCTTCCACGACCGTCGTGTTGTCTTTGTCGATCGTGATCTTCTTGGCCCGGCCCAGATCCTCGAGCTTCACATTCTCGAGCTTGATGCCGAGGTCTTCGCTGATGACTTTGCCGCCGGTTAGGATGGCAATGTCTTCAAGCATTGCTTTGCGACGATCACCAAAACCCGGAGCCTTAACGGCT
This sequence comes from bacterium, assembly GCA_040003675.1. Lineage (GTDB taxonomy): Bacteria > Acidobacteriota > Blastocatellia > Pyrinomonadales > Pyrinomonadaceae > PSRF01. The sequence continues at coordinate 2,294 of JBDUCC010000008.1, forward strand.
GCAATGTTCAGTGTACCGCGCAACTTGTTCACCACGAGAGTGGCCAGCGCCTCGCCTTCAACGTCTTCGGCGATAATCAGCATTGGCTTGCCCATCTTGGCAACCTGCTCAAGCAATGGCAGCAAGTCCTTCATTGAGCTGATCTTCTTTTCGTGAATAAGAATCAGCGGATTCTCAAGCACTGCTTCCATTCGTTCCGGGTCAGTCACGAAGTAGGGGCTTAGGTAACCACGGTCAAACTGCATGCCCTCGACCACCTCTAGCGAAGTGTCCATTGTTTTCGACTCTTCAACGGTGATTACTCCGTCCTTGCCTACCTTGTTCATTGCTTCCGCAATAATGTTGCCGATAGTCGAGTCACCATTTGCCGAGACGGTTCCCACCTGCGCGATAGCATCGCCCTTTACAGGCTTTGCCAAACGCTTAATCTCTTCAATCGCTCGTTCGACGGCCTTATCGATGCCGCGCTTGAGCGCCATCGGGTTCGCGCCCGCCGCGACCGTCTTCACACCCTCGCGGAAAATAGCTTGCGCCAGGACAGTAGCCGTTGTTGTTCCGTCGCCGGCAACGTCAGAAGTCTTGGAGGCTACTTCGCGGACCATCTGAGCGCCCATGTTTTCCAGCGCGTCTTTGAGCTCAATCTCTTTCGCTACCGTGACGCCGTCCTTGGTGATAGTGGGCGAACCGAATTTCTTGTCGATAACCACGTTGCGGCCCTTTGGACCCAGCGTGATTTTCACTGCGTCGGCGAGTTGGTTAATGCCGCGCAAAATAGCGGCGCGCGACTCCTCGCCATGAATTACTTGCTTTGCCATTTCTCTCTTCTCTCCTGCTAAAAGTTATTAATTTCGTTGGAAACAAAAAAGGGCGCAGTCATCATTGACTACTTGCCGCTCTTCTTGCTGCTGCTCGCCGCGCCGGCGCGCTCGATGATTCCGAGAATCTCATCTTCGCGCATGATCATCAGCTCTTCACCGTCGATCTTGATTTCAGAGCCGCTGTACTTGCCAAACAAAACGCGATCGCCTTTTTTCACATCAAGCGATTGCCGTGTACCGTCTTCCTTGTACTTGCCTTGCCCGACGGCAACGACTTCACCTTCCTGTGGTTTTTCTTTTGCGGTATCGGGAATGATGATTCCTCCCCGAACCTGTTCGCCCTCGTCAATTCGCCGCACGATAACGCGGTCATGGAGAGGGGTTATGTTAGTCGCCATTCTCAAATTCTCCTTTCGGTTTCCGTAGCTAAAATTACGTATAGTTGAATTTAGGGCTGCCCGCAGAATATTTCTTAGCAGTCCATGTGGATGACTGCTAAGAATAATTCTCAGCGGGGTTATTGTCAACCTTGTTTGGGTAGGGTTGAGGAAGAAAGCTCACCTGGAAGCGGGCCAGATTGCTGGTTGTTAACTCACGAACCGCTCTAAGGAAGGGAACTAACGAGCGCCGCTGCGAGCGGCTTGCGCCAGAGGCTTTTCGGCGCGCTGGTAAGCAGCGACACGCTTTGACAAGGTATTCCGGTGGATACCTAAAGCCAGGGCGGTCTTTGACAGGTGACCTTCATTTCTTAGGAACGCTTTTTTTATGTAGAGCTTTTCAAATTCGCCTAGCGCCTCGGGAAGCAGAATACGACCGTCCAGCATTTCGTCTATGAGATTTTCGAGTCGCGTGCGCATGGTTTCCAGGATTCCCGAACCAGAATTGGCTTTAAAGTTCCTCACCGGTTAAAAGTCGATAAGCCTCGAGGTAACGCTCGGTCGTCGCCGCCGCAACTTCGCTGGGTAATTCCGGAGCTGGCGGCTTCTTATCCCAACCCACGGTTTCCAAATAGTCGCGCACAAACTGCTTATCGAAAGACGGCTGGGATTTTCCAGGACTGTAGGTTTCCGCCGGCCAAAACCGTGAGGAATCAGGCGTTAGCGCTTCGTCAACCAGTATTATTTGAACATTCTTGTCCCGACCAAATTCAAACTTGGTGTCTGCGATGATAATCCCCCGCTGGCGCGCATACTCGCGGGCCTCGTTGTAGAGGCGTATAGAAGTCTCACGCAAGTAAGCAGTCGTTTCTGCACCCAACAGATCGCGTACCTGGTCTTCGGTTATGTTTTCATCGTGACCCTCTTCAGCCTTGGTCGACGGCGTAAAGATGGGTTCTGCGAGTTCTGCGGATTCGAGGAGATTCGCGGGAAGTTTATGCCCACACACTTCACCAGTGCGCAGATAGTCTTTCCATCCTGAACCGACTAGATAACCGCGAACGACGCATTCGACTGGGAAAACGTCAGCCTTCGTAACCAACATTGATCTCTTTTCAAAACCGTCTGCGCCCTGGACCGCCGCCGGAAGACCATTGAAATCCGTGGTGACGAAATGATTTGGAACGATAGCGCGCAATCTTTCGAACCAGAAGCGCGACAATGACGTTAAGACCTCACCTTTGCGCGCTATGGGCGTCGGCAAGATGCAATCGAACGCCGAGATGCGATCGGTCGCAACGATCAACAGATGATCGTCATCGATGGTATAAACGTCGCGAACCTTTCCGCGTTTTAGCAATTCAAATTCAGGAAGCGAACTGTGGGAGAGAGCAGCGGCGGTCATAAATATTTTGTTGACTGAACCCGAGAAATCAAGTTTGCGATGGAAGCCGGATTTTGCTCGCACGCAAATGCGTTGTCAAGACAAGCACCGTTTTTATTTCCGGCATGTACAACAACAAATCTTCCAGCACGAAAAACTGCGGTCACGTACATCCTGACATTCTTCGCACGAAAAAGATCTATGCGCTTTGGGTGGGGACTAATATCTCACTCTCCGCGCGAACAATCCTTGGTCTCGCTTGATGAGTCGTAGCCAACTGTTACTCTCCTCGTCCTAATTCTGGGCGGCCGCATTTTGCGTCGCGGTCTTCAGATTGTCGGCCGGGACGGTCGCAAATTTAGGGGACGTACGCCTGATTGGGCGTGCGAGAGACGGCAAAAGCGGTGTTTATTTCAGGACTTTTGCCCTTTTTCCTTGAGCCCGCGGAACTTAGGGCTTGAATTTGGCCGCCTTATCCTGCTAGTATTCTTTCGCCCGAGAGGTGTCATACCCGATGACGCCTACCCTCTGAATCTCCTGCTTGTCAGTTCCCATGAGTCATACTAATGACAACTACAGCTACTGACAGACAGAAAAATCCTAGAGAAATTAGGCATCCGACCGAACCAAGCGAGCGCAAGATCTCACTCCTTGTCGTCGAAGACGACGAGAATATCTCAAGCGCTATCAGCGAGTATTTCTCTCGCGCAGGGTACAACGTGAAAACTGTCGAAGACGGCTTAATGGGTGTTAAGACGGCGCTGGACGAAACTCCGGACGCTGTTGTTTTGGACATCATGCTGCCGAAGATGGATGGTTTGGCGGTTTGCCGGGAGCTTCGAGAAAAGGCGAGCCACGTGCCGATTCTGATGCTGACAGCAAAAGACGATGTGGTTGACAAAGTCCTCGGTCTCGAAATGGGTGCAGACGATTACATTACCAAGCCGTTTAGTTTGCGCGAATTGGAAGCCAGGATCAAATCAGTGTTGCGCCGTAGCAAGACTCCGGCGGGCATAGATGGCGCCAAGGATGAGGCGCCAATCACTCGGGGTAACTTACGCATCGATCCGGCAAGGCGCGAGGTTACCATTGGAGAACGCCAGGTGGATCTGACTCCCAAAGAGTTTGACCTCCTGCGGCTGTTCGCAGCGAACCCGGGTCGGGTGTTTCCCCGCAAATACTTGCTAGAGAAGATTTGGGATTACTCCTACGAAGGCTACGATCGCACGATCGATTCACACATCAACCGATTGCGAGCCAAGATCGAAGATAATCCTGAGAACCCGCAAATGGTTTTGACCGTTTGGGGAATCGGCTACAAATTCAGCGACGAACAATAACTTTCGCTTCGTCGTCTCGCCAACAGCAGTCTCCAACTGCTAATAAACGTCAAGGTAGTTGGTCCTGTTCGTTCCTTCCTGAAATGGCAAAGGCTTAAACTCCGAGCCAAACCAGCCCTCAAAGCAATGCAGAAACACAATTCAAAAAACAGTCGAGCGACCTATGACACTCTTGACCGCGCAGCGCGCCTGCTAAAGGTGAAACGCTTCGCCGGCCTGCCCATAATCCTGGCCGTCGTGTTTATTCTTCCTTTGCTGGCCTCTCAGGCACAAAGGCTGCGAGTTCCCGTCAAGCTTTCTACAATCGCCGTCGAACCCTCAGACGGCGCAACTACGATTTCCATCATCGCGGATGGTTCGCTCGCTCGGGCGCAAACTTGGCAAGACACCGAGGGCTATCACATTGTCCTGCCCAATACAGTTGCGGTCGATTCGCCGAGTGTGCCGCGCGGTGTAAGAACACGGCGTGTGGGAACGTCGTTGGAAATTCTTTTGCAGACAAAAGCCGGTGCCAATGTCAGTCTCCTAAATGACGGCGACCGCTTGCAGTTGACGGTCGATGGCAAGTTATACCCGCGAGCGGTAGAGGTTGATCGCGTTTTTACCTCTCCTGAAGAGCAACTGCTTTTTGAGAATCCTCGCTCAAGGGCACAAACGTCTGGCGAGAATCAACCTTTTCAGCTTTCATCTACGGTTACGGACTTTAGTCCGACACCCGAGCAGTTAGCAACAAAACCGGCCCAAGTTGCGACCCCCGCCGGTAACGTGAATCCCGCGACCATAGTGCCAAATGAAGGCGGCCCGAACCCAGTAACTGATCCTGGACCATCGCAGATTAACGTCCAATCTGGAGACGAAGGCTGGATGGCCTCCATCTTCTCGGGCACCAGCGTGCTGATCGTTTTTTCCCTGGGCTTATTTGGTTTGCTCATTTCGCGCAAAATGCGTTCGCGTGCGGCGGTAGTCGCTGTGAGCGAGGAGTTGCCCGCTAGCGAAGAAGAAGCAGCTCTTGATCACGCGAGTGTGCCGTCCTCCAACGGACATGGCGCTGCCGCGAACACAAGTTTGGCCAGAATTGAATCCGGTACAAATGGTTCATCTCACTCTGCGGTTGTTCGTCTACCGGCTGGTCCCACTTCGCTCTATGGCGCCTATCGCATCGATCAGGAAGTAGGCAAATTGATTTTGGGGCAAGCTCACCGGATCGACGTGCTGGCTTCGCGCGCCAGCGATGATCGACGTGCTATTGAGACGTCCCTGATAAAGAGCGTGAATTCTTCAGACCTTGACGAGTCGGCGCGTCGTCGCGCCCGCGAAGCGTTGGAAGAATATGGTTTCGTGGCACGCCAGTGTGCATCACTGTTGCTTGCTCCAGATGCATTCGAGCGAACTTCAGCGGCGCGCTCGCTTGGCGATATCAAATCGCCGGCCGCGTTACCGTTCTTGCTTGAGAGCCTTTACGATTCTGAATCAATCGTGCGCAACCAGGCAGTTGTTAGCATTGGTGAGTTGAAGATTCCGTCCGCCATCGGAGCATTACTCGACATCGCACGAACCCATCCGGACGTGCCCAGCGCATTGTTGAGCCGCACCCTAAGTGCCTGTTCAGTAGAAGGTCTGGACTTTTTTGACGCCGTCCCTGAACCGGGTTTATTGGGTTCAGGCCAAGGCAACATCGTCGAGGAAATTACGCATCTCGAGCCAGCCTCACCGGTTGAAGACTTGCCCGAAGGTTCCGACGATCCGGCATTCGCCGAGGCATTGGTGTTACTTGAAAGCGACAACGCCGACGAACGAGCAGAGGCAGTGAAGATGCTGGTGCAGTTTCCTGTGCAGAGTTCAGTCGGGGCTATTACTTTAGTCGCGCGCAACGACTCTGAGCCGACCGTCAGATCGCAGGCGATTTCCGGTCTGGCAGCTATCAACCACGAGTCGGTTTTTGCTGGAGTGCTCCTTGGTTTGTCTGACGATACGCGTGAAGTCCGGGCCGCGGCGGCGCGCTCCTTAAGTCGTCTGAGCTTCGACCGCGCCGACGCGTACGCCCGTCTAATCGAATCTGGCGACGAAGAAACGATAAAGAACGTGGCCAAAGCGTGTATTGAAGCCGGAATAGTTTCGCAGAATCTCGATCGCCTTGCCTCCAGCGATCATCGCCAGGCATACGAAACCTTCACGCTCATCTGCCTGTTGGCCAGAGCCAAAGTCAACGAGCCCATTTTGAATGCGATTGCAGATCATTCAAACATCGATGTTCGTTTAAAATCAGTGCATCTGCTGGCCTGTACCGGCGAGCCTGAAATATTTGAACAACTGCGCGAACTGGCTGTGAAGGACGGCATGCGCGAAGACGTTAAGACTGCTTTGCTGGAGGCAATATATAGCCTCGACCAGGGCAAGCTAAAGCATGAAGAAACAGTGGAAGCTGAGTTAGTGCAGTATGAGCCTGTCGCTCAAGAAGCCGAGAGCGAACTGCTCGGTGCGTATCTGGAACCCAACATGCAAGTAGACTTCGATTCCGAAGAACAGGCAAACCTGGATGAATTTGAATCCTGATGTCTGGACTGTCGAGATTGCGGATCGCATAATACCGTAGCGATTCGCGTTCATGGCCCCAATGAAACCTAACTTGATCAAGTCGATACTCTTTGCGAACGGATGGCGTTGCGTCGCCGCCCTGTTGGCATCTGTATGTCTTGTGTGGGTGGCGTTCATTTCGAGTTCTGCACAACTCAAAGCCCGGAAGCATGTCACCTCGCTCCAACTGGGTCAGGCAGCTGAAGGTGCGCGCGTTACAATTATTTCAGACGAAGCTCTTAATGATTACGAAGCCTTTCGGCGGGGTGATCATTTCTATGTGAGGATTCCCGAAGCAGCGTTTGCCTTTTCCCAGCCGACCTTTCATGGCGGCGGATTTGACGACGTTCAAGTGCAAAAAGTCGGCGACAGCGTAGTGGTTTCTTTCAAGTTGCAGCCTGGCGCCAGCGCTCGTGTCGATGAGCACTCGAACCGCCTCGATGTGATCTTCACCGCGCCGAATAGAAGCCAGCGCGCGACCTTCGCAAGTAATCCGAGTTCGACCGGCGTCAACCGCACATCTCAAAATCAAAGGAACCAGGAACGGCAGCGCGCTGTAGCGGGACCCGCGCCGTCGGATTCTCCTCAAACTTCGCGCGAGCGTTTTGCCAATGCACCCCGCGATGAAAGTAATGAAACGCCGCGTCAACCCGCGCAACGGACCCCGACTGAAATTAACCAACACAAAGCGCAAACTGCGAACGGCACACGCGTCCCTACTCCCCCAGCGGTGAATGTTGCATCACCTGTTTCTGCTCAGAATTCTGCTCAGAATTATTCTACGCCTAACTACACGCCGGCGACCGCGAGCACTTCGCCATCGAATTCGACTGGTCCAAAATCAACCGGCGTTTCGGCTAACTCAACAAAGACTTTAGGCGAGTGGTTTTCAGCAAATAGTAAAGGACTGTTGGGCGGTTTGCTTTTACTGGCGTTGCTAATGCTGGCGGCGGCATTTCTCTATCGCGGCCGTACCATGAAGACCAGCACAACTCGCGTGAAACGTCCGCTTGCGCAACCGAAGTACGATAGCAAGATGGAGTTGGATGAGTTGACTGTTTCTCGGCCAGAGCCTGCTACGGTCAGCTCTTCGCAAAGCAACGAGGCGCCGCAAAAATCTGATTGGGGTCGCGTGGCTTCAAGACCGGCTTTCGCATCTTCTGCAGAGGCTGCTGCTGGCCGAGCCGCAACTTTGTCGAAGCCTTCAGTCAGTTCAGTCGTCGTCGCCGATCGTGAGTCCATGAGCGAAGAGCGGGAGGTTTTTGAGTTATGACCATTGATTCATTGATACAGACATGTGAAGCGCTTGGGGTTAAGCTTGCGCTGAAGGGCGGCGCTAGCGATCGCCTTGTTGTGGACGCACCCAAGGGCGCATTGACGCCTTCCTTGCGCGACGAACTTACTGCCCGCAAACCTCAGTTGATCGCGTTCCTCAAGAAAAGAAATCAGTCTGCCAGCCAGACTCAAGCCTCGACCTCTCAAACTGCACAAGTAACCGAAGGCCGGGCTCCCGCCAGTCAAACGAAAGTCCCGGAGGCAAGGTCCTTGATTCAAGAACAGCTCTTATCAATTAGTTCGACGCAGTTTGAACGTGCAGAAGGTGAAGTGAAGAAACTGTTGGCAGGCCGCGACTATGATGTCAACGTCATTGATGCGCCAGATTCAGCCACGCGACAAATTATTGCCGCCCAATTACTCACCGCTTTGACCAGCGGTAATCGCGACACTCGCGATGCTGCGCGACGTGCCTTCATGGGACATGGATATTTTGACGATGCCACGCGTCAGTTGAGGACTGCTGATTCACCCGCGGAGCGCGCAGCAGCGGCGCGGAAGCTGGGAGTGGCGCGCACCTCGAGTGCGACCGCGAATCTGATTGCAGCGCTTTATGACAGCGCGCCGGAAGTACGTCGCGCTTCGGTGGAAGCACTTGCACAGGCCGGAGATGCCACCGCGATTTCACCGCTGCACGAGCTACTTGCACGCGAGAACAGCCGCCAACTTCCGGAAGCTGTAATTCATCAGGCCATCAACGCTATCTCGGTTACGCAAGCTAAAAGCGTTAGCCGTCCCGAGCACCCAGTTGCTGACGTACCGGAAAAGCCGGTTTCCTCGTTTGTGCCGGAAAAGCCGGTCTCCTCTTTTGTGCCTGCTCAGCCCAAGCGCGAGATTTTTTCTGAATACCTAAATTCTTTTGAACAACCGCCGGCCACTAACTTCACGCCCTCCGTTTCTGCACCGCCAGCACCAGACACTTTTGCGCTTACTGAAGAAAGGTTGCGCGTTGAAGAGGAAGCCTTGCGGCGCGCGGCTGAAGAGTTGGAACGTAAACGGATTGAAGCCGAAGTTGCGCGTAGGCAAGCGGAAGAAGAAGCAAAACTAAAAGCCGAACGCGAAGCCCAGGCGCGTATGGAGATTGAAGCGCGTATCCGTACCGAAGAAGAGATGAAGCGCCGTGTTGCGGAAGAATCTGCTCGCAAAAAGGCCGAAGAGGAAGCACGCGTGCTGGCGGAAAGAGAAGCGCGAAACCGCGCTGAAGAAGAAGCGCGCCAGCGTGCCCAGGAAGAGGCAAAGTTTCGGTTAGAGGCGGAAACGCTACGCAAAGCCGCGGAAGAAATTGCGCGCCAACGAGCGGAAGCGGAGAGTGCCCGCAAACTCGCAGAAGAAGAAGCAAAGCGCCGCGCAGAAGAAGATGCCCGCCGCCGCGCCGAGGAAGAAGCAAAGCGTCGCGCAGAAGAAGAATTGCGCGCACGTGCTGCAGAAGAAGCACGTCGCAAAGCTGAAGAAGAAGTCCGTCGTCGCGTCGAAGAAGAACTTCGCCGGCGCGCGGAAGAGGAAGTAAGGCTTAAGGCGGAGGCAGAAGCGCGAGCACGCGCCGAAGAGGAAGCGCGCATGAGAGCCGAGGTTGAAGCGCGCATTCGCGCCGAGCAGGACGCGAAACGCCGGGCGGAGGAAGAGGCTAGACGTCGGGCCGAAGCTGAAGCTCAGGCCCGCGCCGAGGAAGCGATTCGTTTGCGGGCCGAGGTTGAAGCTCGCATTCTTGCGGAGCGCGAAGCACAAGAGCGTGCTGAAGAAGAAGCTCGGGTACGTGCCGCTCAAGAGGCTCAGCGCCAGGCCGACGAAGAGCATCGGCGTCGCGAAGCGGAGGAGCGCCGCCGCGCTGAAGAATCACAACTAGCCGTCGAACAGGAAACGTTAATGCAGGTAGCGGCGGAATTGTCGCTCCGCCGTTCTGAACTGGACGATGCTCGCCGAAAAGCCGAGGAAGAAGCGCGCCTACTGGTAGAAACTCAGGAACGCAACCAAGCGGAAGCCGAATCGCGCCGCCAGGCCGAGCTAGCTCGACAACGCGCCGAGATGGACGCCAAGCGTCGCGCCGAAGAGTTGATGTTGGCCGAAACACGACGTCTCGCCCGCGAAGAACAGCTTCGCGCTGCCGAACAGGCACGGTTGCAGGCCGAAGAAGCAGAACGACACCTTGCTGGTCTTGAAACTGTGAAGCAACGCGCGCAGTCAGAGGCCCAGCAACGGTCCGAGAAGGAACAGCGAATCAAAGCTGAGATTATGGCTTTGAGCCAGGCCGAGGAAGAGCAGCGTCAACGCATCGAGGCGGAAATCAAGCGCCGCGCCGAGGCTGAGTCTCGTTTGAAAGAAGAAGAAGCCCGGTTGCAGGCCGAAAATGAAGCACGTGCGAGGGCCGAAGAAGAAGCGCGCCGGCTTGCCGAGGAAGCTCGTGCGCAGGTCGAGAAAGAAGCGCATAAACGTGCCGAGATCGAAGCCCTCCTGAGGGAAGAAGAAGCCCGGTTGCAAGCTGAGCAGGAGGCCAGATTCCGGGCTGAGCAGGAAGCTCAACGCCTGGCAGAAGAGACACGTCAAAAAGCGGAAGAGGAAGCTCGTCGCCACGCGCAAGCCGAAGTTCGTTTGCAGGAAGAAGCTGCTCGACTTCAAGCCGAACATGAAGCAAGGGCCAAAGCAGCGCAAGAAGCTCACCGCCTGACCGAAGAGTTGCGCCTGAAAACTGAAGAGGAAGCTCTTCGCCGGGCGGAAGCTGAAGCTCGTTTGCAGGAAGAAGCGGCCCGCCTGGAAGCCGAACGCGAAGCGCGGGCGAAAGCTGAAGAAGAAGCGCGTCTTCTGGCAGACAAAGTTCGTGCGAGCGCTGAGGAAGAAGCACGTCGCCGCGCCGAAGTTGAAGCGCGCCTGAAAGAAGAAGAGGCACGACTGCAAGCTGAGCAGGAAGCACGGGCGCGAGCTGAAGCCGAAGCACATCGAGTAGTTGAAGAAAGCCACTTAAAAGCGGAAGAAGAGATGCGCCGCCGTCGCGAAGAAGCGCAAGCTCGTCTTAAGGAAGCTGAAGCACGCCTACAGGCAGATCAGGAAGCATGTGTTAAAGCGGAAGCCCAGGCGTACAGGCTTGCCGAAGAGTTACGGATGCGGACCGAAGAGGAGTCGCGACGCCGCGCGGAAGCTGAAGCCCGGCTGAAAGAAGAAGAAGCACTGCTGCAAGGTGAACAGGAAGCACGCATAAGAGCTGAAAAAGAAGCAAAGCGGCTTGCTGAAGCGCGCGCGAAGGCAGCGGAGGAAGCACAACATCTGGCTGACGAAGCTCGTGCGAAGTTCGCAGAAGTTGCTCAGTTACGGGTACAGGCCGAGGGGAGAGTGAAAGAAGAAGGCGCACTGCTGCAAGCAGAGCAGGAGGCTCGACAGAAAGCAGAAGAAGAAGCAGATCGGCTGGCTGAAGCTCGTGCGCAGGCTGCGGAGGAAGCGCAACGCTTGGCTGACGAAGCTCGTGCGAAGTTCGCGGAAGTTGCTCAGTTACGCGCCCAGGCCCAGGAAAGAGTCAAAGAAGAAGAGGCCCGCCTGCAAGCTGAGCAGGAAGCACGACTTCAAGCTGAAGCCGAAGCAGAACAAAGGGTCGAAGAAGCGCGCCTTCAGGCTGCGGAAGAAGCGCGCTTACGCGCCGAAGCCGAAGCCCGTGTGAAAGAAGAGGAAGCGCGACTTAAGGCTAAACAGAACGCGCGTTTGCAAGCAGAGGAAGATGCGCGGAGATTAATCGCGGAGACGCGAATCAAGGCGGAAGAGGAAGCCCGCCGGCGCTCCGAAATTGAAGCGCCTTTGCAGGAAGAACAGGAACTCAATCTGCGCGGGCAGTTGACGCAACAGCAGGCGACTGAACCAACCTACCAGGTAGAACCGGTCGAACCTCAGTATTCCGCGCCTGAGTTGTCGTGGGTTGAGGTTTCTAGCCATGACGATGCGGACATCGTCGCTGAGCTTTCCGTAGTTGATGAGGTTGCGACTCCGGTTCACGATGTCACACCCAATGTTCATCAGCCGGCAAAGGCTATTGATGTCTTAATGGCAGAAAAAGGAATTGTTTTCGCGGACGATGATTCCGGAATTCCTTCGGAACTGCTGGAACGGCTGGGCAGCCCGGAAGCGGTTGAGCGTGAAGCGGCGTTGGGAGAATTAGTAGCGATCGGCGGTGACGACGCTTTCCGGTGCATTACCCGCGCCTTCGACGATCCATCGGTAGATGTTCGCAACGCTGCGGCACAGGCGCTTTTTGCACTCCAACCTGATCGTGCTGCAACTTTCACTCGTGCACTACGTGAAGGCACGCCCGACAGGCGGCGCCAGATAGGCCATGCGCTCGCGTCTTCAGGGCTGGCAGCCAGCGCGGTCGGAAACTTAAGCGGCGAAAGTCGGGAAAAGACCTACGATGCATTTTCGTTGTTGTTCCTGATGGCCAAGGCCGGTGAGGTGCAACCACTGATGCAGGCGATTGAGGAATATCCAAACGTTGAAGTAAGGATTGCCGTAGTCAAGCTGCTGGCACTGAGTGGCCAACCAGAGATCGTGCCGGCGTTTCGCCGTCTTGCGGTCCGCGGCTCACTGCCGTCAGAAGTTCGTTCGGCGGTGATGGAAGCGATTTACCAGATTAGTAGCCAGGCCCGCGAGAACGCGTCCTCGGCAGCCTAAGAGCCGAGAATCGTAAATCGCCTAAAGACCGTGAATCGTAAATAGTAAACCGTCAATAGTTAAGATCGGGAGAGGTCGTGGAGAACATCCAGGTTCTTCACGACTTTTCTCGTTTCAGCGGGATCTCCCCTCTCAAAATCCACCCGGTGAATCTGTACAAACCAGTTGCTGTCTACCATTCACCCTTCGCAGCTTTTTACCATTTACCATTTACGATTTACCATTTACGGCCTTTAGGCTATTTACGATTTACGATTTACTATTCACTAGCTAATGGCATTCAAACTTCATACGACCTATCAGCCTAAGGGGGATCAGCCGCAGGCTATCGAGACGCTCGTCCGCGGTCTTAACGACGGGCTGAAAGATCAGGTACTGCTCGGCATTACCGGCAGTGGCAAGACGTTCACAATCGCTAGCGTCATCGAACGCACTCAACGCCCCACGTTGGTGTTGGCGCACAACAAGACACTGGCCGCGCAACTTTATCAGGAATTCAAATCGCTGTTCCCCGAGAACGCGGTCGAGTACTTCGTTTCTTACTACGACTATTACCAGCCCGAAGCTTACGTTCCGGCTGCCGATGTCTACATTGAAAAAGAAGCGATCATCAATGAAGAGATTGATCGGCTCCGCATGTCGGCAACGCGTGCTTTGTTTGAACGGCGCGACGTGATTGTCGTTGCCAGCGTCTCCTGCATCTATGGCCTCGGCGATCCCGACGCCTACTACGGCATGCTGCTCTTTCTCGAGCCAGGCGCGCGTATCGCGCGTGAGACGCTGCTGCAAAAACTGGTCGAGCTGCAATACGAAAGATCTGACGTGAACTTTCAGCGCGGGACGTTTCGCGTTCGCGGAGACGTGGTTGAAGTGTTCCCCAGTTATCAGGATCAGGCGCTGCGTATCGAATTATGGGGCGAAGAAGTGGACTCGATTTCAACCATCGATCCGCTGCTCGGCGAAGTGATCCAGAAACACACGTCGCGCATCCCGATCTATCCGAAGAGCCATTACGTGATGTCGAAACCGACCGTTCGTCGAGCGCTGAAGTCAATCAAAGACGAACTCGAATGGTGGGAACCAAAACTAATTCAGGAGGGCAAACTGCTTGAAGCGCAGCGCTTGCATCAACGTACGATGTTTGACCTGGAGTTGATCAAGGAAATGGGTTTCTGTCGCGGTATCGAGAATTATTCGCGCCATCTGACGGGAAAAAAGGCGGGCGAACCGCCGCCAACACTTTTGGACTACCTGCCGCGCGATACGATGATGGTGATTGACGAGTCGCATCAGAGCATTCCCCAGGTTCGCGGGATGTTTGAAGGCGATCAGTCTCGCAAACGCACGCTGGTGGAATACGGGTTTCGCCTGCCGTCGGCGTTGGACAACCGGCCCCTGAACTTTCAGGAATTTGAAATGCGCATCGGTCAGGCAATTTACGTGTCAGCCACGCCCGGCCATTACGAGCTGACAAAATCCGGCGGCGAGGTAGTTGAGCAACTCATCAGGCCGACTGGTCTTACTGATCCTGAAGTCGAAGTCCAGCCGGTTAAGGGTCAAATCGATCACCTGCTCGAACAGTGCCGGCAACGTGCTGAGCGAAACGAGCGCGTGCTGGTCACCACGCTGACCAAGCGCATGGCGGAAGACTTAACCGAGTATTTTACTGAAGTCGGCGTGCGGGTCCGTTACCTGCATTCCGATGTTGAGACGTTGGACCGTATTAAGATTCTGCGCGATCTCAGGCGCGGTGAGTTTGATGTTTTGGTGGGCATTAACCTTTTGCGAGAGGGTCTGGATCTGCCGGAAGTTTCCCTCGTGGCAATTCTCGACGCAGACAAGGAGGGCTTTCTGCGTTCGGAACAATCGCTAATTCAGACTATCGGCCGCACCGCGCGCAATGTCCGCGGAAAGGCGATCCTCTACGCCGATCGCATCACCGACTCTATGAAGCGAGCGATGGACGAGACCAACCGACGCCGGGCAATCCAGGAGACTTACAATCGTGACAATGGCATTACGCCACAAACGATTGTGAAGCCGATCGAATCGACCTTGATTTCGGTTTCGGAGGCGGATTACTTCAAGACACCTGCGGAATGGGAAGAGATTGAAGACTATTCGCCTGAAAACATTGAAGCGACAATTATCAGGTTGGAAGCGGAAATGCGTGGTGCGGCAAAACGTTTTGAGTTTGAACGCGCGGCCGAGCTGCGCGACCGGATAAAATTTCTGCGCGAGCGTGAGTTGCAGTTTGCGTGACTCCGAGAATGTTAACGAAAACCAATCCTGACGAAATTCAGTCCTATCTCTCCGACTCCAGCTACATGCAGTCGGGTCAAGCTGATCGGGTAGTGTTTCCAGAGACTGCCGACGACGTCGCTGAGATTCTGCGCGCTGCAACGCAAGATAAGACTCCGGTTACGATTTCGGGCGCCGGCACTGGCACTGTCGGCGGCCGCGTTCCTTCGGCAGGCATCATTCTCGCAACCGATAAACTCAATCAAATTAAGAGCCTTGCGCATAACAAAGACGGCGGTGGCAGCGCCGTGGCTGAAGCGGGAGTGCGACTTGCCGATTTGCAAAGGTTCGTCGACTCTGAGCGCCTGTTGTATCCACCCGATCCCACGGAGCGCAGTTGTTTTCTCGGCGGTACCGTAGCCACTAATGCATCGGGCGCTCGCACTTTCAAATATGGACCAACGCGAAAATATGTGCAGCGCCTGAAGATTGCGCTGGCGACTGGTGACGTAATCGATCTGCGACGAGGCGAGCTCAGCGCCGAGCAGTCCGGACAAATAAAGCTTCCACTCCCAGCGGGTCGAACGATTGAAGCACGGTTGCCAACTTATCAAATGCCGCATACGCGAAAACACGCTGCAGGATATTACGTCGCACCTGAGATGGATTTGCTTGATCTGTTCATTGGCAGCGAAGGCACGCTCGGCGTGATCGTGGAAATCGAAGTCGCACTACTACCCAAGCCCGAGGCGTTGTTAAGTGGCGTGGTTTTCTTTAGTGCAGAAGACGACTTGCTTGCACTTGTTCAAGACGTGCGGGGTCGTTCGCTTACTAGTCGAGAATCGCAAAGGTCCGGGGCCAGACTGGGCGCATTGATGGAAAAAGCCCTTGAAGTGACTGACCGGAAAGCGAGGCCGCAGTCGTTCTCCGGCGGAGATTCTCCAGCGGCGCTTGATGCGCGGGCACTAGAATACTTCGACAGCGAGTCGCTTAACTTCCTACGTCAGAAATATGAAGCGATTCCTGAGGAAGCGGTGGGCGCTATTTTTTTTGAACAGGAAACTACGAACGCCACCGATGATTCGTTGATGAACGAGTGGCTCGGGTTGCTCGAACAGAATCATGCGCTGGTTGACAAGTCGTGGTTCGCGACCAGTGAGCTGGACCAGGCAAAGTTGCGCGAGTTTCGTCACGCGCTGCCGGTGTTGATGAATGAGTGGTTTGCGCGCCATAACCAACGCAAAGTTTCTACTGATATGTCAGTGCCCGATGCGGAATTTGCCGGCATGTTGAGTTTCTATCAGGAGGCGCTACAACCCAGCGGCCTGCGCTACGCAATTTTTGGTCATATCGGCGACAATCACGTTCATGTCAATATCCTGCCGCGCACTGATGATGAGGCGGGGCAGGCGCGCGAAATCTATTTGCGGTTTCTAAAGCGGGCTGCTGCCGTCGGCGGTACGCTGTCAGCAGAGCACGGAATTGGGAAACTGAAGCGCGACTACCTGAGCTTGTTCTATGGCGAAGAACACCTACGCGAGATGGCCGCACTGAAACGCGCATTTGATCCAGCGGGCATACTCGGCCGCGGCAACATTTTTTCCGAAGAGTATTTGTAACGGCCAGTGGTCCGTTGTCCGTGGTCCGTTGTAGTGGGTGATAAGCTACGAACGGTATAGACAACTGATTACTGACCACTGACTACTGACACCCGAACAATGTTTCGATTTACAACCGCTGGCGAATCCCACGGGCGCGCGCTCGTCGCGATCGTTGAAGGTCTGCCTGCCGGCATGCCGGTGGACATAGCTGCCATCAATCATGAATTGAAGCGCCGGCAATGGGGCTACGGCCGGGGCGGCAGAATGAAAATCGAGCACGACGAAGTGCAGATTTTGAGTGGGATTCGCCAGGGCTTAACGCTTGGTTCGCCGATTGCACTTCTGATCGAAAACAAGGATTGGGCCAACTGGGCCGATGAGATGTCGGCCGAGCCGCACGAAGTGCTCACGGAAAAATCACGCGAACTAAAACGCCCGCGGCCGGGCCATGCTGATCTGGCGGGCGGACAAAAGTATGCGGCGCGCGATCTCAGAAACGTGCTCGAACGTGCATCTGCCAGGGAGACGGCGGCGCGCGTCGCGTGCGGCGCGCTCGCGCGGCAGCTGTTAATGTCCTTTGGCGTTGATATTCTTAGCCACGTGGTCCAACTCGGCGGCATTCCTGAAAAACCATTGGAGGTGTCGTGGGATGCAGTGGCCGCCATTACCGAAGATGCTCCATTGCGGTGTTCTGATTCAGCAGCGCAGCAGCGAATGATCCAGCTAATCGATCAGAAACGCGCATCCGGCGACACATTGGGCGGTATCTTTGAAGTCATCGCGCGGGGAGTCGTCCCCGGACTCGGTTCGCACACGGCGTGGGATTTGAAACTTGATGGTCGTCTCGCGCAGGCAGTGATGTCCATTCCCGCGGTGAAGGCAGTAGCCATCGGCGCCGGCCAGGAAGCAAGTGCGTTGCCGGGCTCGGAAGTTCACGACGAAATCGCTTACAACGATGAGACGAAAGAGTTCATACGCGAAACGAATCGCGCCGGTGGCTTGGAAGGCGGCGTTACGAATGGAGAAGAGATTAGGATTCGTGGCCACATGAAGCCGCTTTCAACATTGCGCCGTCCGCTCCGCTCTGTTGATATTGATACTAAGCAGGAACAACCGGCGGGCTTTGAGCGTTCAGACATCACGGCGGTTCCGGCCGCTGGCGTGATTGGCGAAGCGATGATGGCATTGACGCTCGCTGGAGCGCTGTGTGAAAAATTTGGCGGCGACAGCATCGGCGAAATGAAACGTAACTACAAAGGTTATCGCGAACAGTTGCGAGGTTATTAGTAGGACACGCTTTCCTGCCTGTCAGCCGTGGTGGTGAGCAAGACCAAGTTAACGCTAACTGACATTGAATCAACGTCCAGCTTAGAATTGAAACCCGAAGAAAAGTTTAAGGGGACCAACGCGATATATGGCATTGATGGAAATTGTGAAGTGGCCGCATCCGGTGCTGGACGCGCCGGGGGATCCGGTCACAGAGTTTGACGACAGATTGAAAATACTGGTCGGCGATATGTTCGAGACGATGTATTCGGCGCCGGGCGTGGGGCTGGCAGCGGTGCAGGTCGGAGTCTCAAAACGATTGTTTGTGATGGACTGTTCCGGCGGCAAAGATCCGGATCAGCGCATCGTTATGATCAATCCGGAAGTATTGAATGTCGAAGGCAACCAAAATGGTGAAGAAGGCTGCCTGTCGTTTCCCGGAATCTTTACACCGGTCGAACGCAGTTTGCGCGCGATTGTGCGCGCCCACGATATTAACGGCAACGAAGTTGAAATTGACGACACAGAACTGACCGCGCGCTGCATGCTTCACGAAACGGACCACTGCGATGGCATAGTCTTTCTCGACAAAATGAGCCCCATCAAGCGCGAGATTGTTAAGCGCAAAATCAAGAAACTGCAAAAAGCAGGGAAGTGGATCTAGTAGTGAGCAGTGAGCAGTAAGCGGTGAGCAGAAGCGGTAACTCGCGACCATCTGCTTACCGCTGACTGCTCACCGCTCACTGCTCACCGCTCACTGCTCACCGCTCACTGATGCTACTATTTCAAAAAACCTAATTGGAGTTGAAGATGTCCACAGAATTTCGTAACGAACCGTTTACCGATTTCAGTAAAGAAGAGAATGTGCAAGCGATGCGTGCCGCGCTCGAGAAAGTGAAAGGCGAGTTGGGTCGCGAGTATCCCCTCGTCATCGGCGGCGAGCGCATCATGACCGACAGCAAGTTGGACAGTTACAACCCTGCTAGTCGCACGCAGCTTATTGGTCGTTTCCAAAAGGCTACCAAAGACCTCGCTAACCAGGCCGTCGAGTCGGCCCACCAGACGTTTCAAGTCTGGAAAAACACAGTTGCGAAGGAACGCGCAGACTTGTTATTTCGCGTCGCCAATATCATTCGCGAGCGAAAACACGAGCTATCTGCGTGGATGATTCATGAAGTGGCCAAGACCTGGGCAGAAGCCGATGGCGACACTGCGGAAGCGATCGATTTTTGCGAATTTTACGCGCGCGAATTGCTGCGCTATGCGGGCGATCAACCGCTGGTGAAACTTCAGGGCGAAGAGAATCACCTGAATTACATTCCGCTCGGTGTTGGGTCAGTGATTCCGCCGTGGAACTTTCCGCTCGCGATCATGGCGGGAATGACGAGCGCCGCGTTTGTTACAGGGAACACGGTTGTGCTGAAGCCTTCATCCGACGCACCCACGATTGCCTACAAGTTTTTTGAAATACTTGAAGAAGCAGGACTGCCCGCCGGCGTAGTTAATTTTATGACGGGTTCGGGAGCTGAAGTGGGCGATGTGATTGTGGACCATCCGAAAACGCGCTTCGTCGCCTTTACGGGTTCGAGGGAAATCGGATTACGAGTCAATGAGCGTGCAGCGAAGGTCAATGACGGTCAGATTTGGATCAAGCGCGTCGTAGCAGAGATGGGTGGCAAAGACGCAATCATTGTCGCCGACGATGCAAATCTCGACGATGCGGCGACCGGAGTAGTGCAATCTGCATTTGGTTTTCAAGGCCAGAAGTGCTCGGCGTGTTCACGCGCGATCATCGATGCTCGCGTCTACGATCAGATGTTGGAAAAGATTGTCGAGCGCACCGAAAGGATCAAGGTTGGTGAGTCCAACGATGCCACGATAAATATGAGCGCGGTAATCAACGAGAAAGCGTTCGAGACGATCAACAACTACATTGAAAAAGGCAAGAGCGAAGGCGGCAGAGTTTTGGTGGGCGGCGGTTCCGATGGCGAGCAGGGATTTTTCATTGAGCCTACCGTCATCGCAGACGTCAAACCGGGGGCGACAATTGAGCAGGAAGAAATTTTTGGACCAGTGCTGGCGGTGATAAAAGCAGCGGACTATGACCATGCCTTGCAGATAGCAAACGACACCCAGTTCGGCTTAACGGGCGCGGTCTACAGTGCGGATGAAGGAAAACTAGAGCGCGCGCGTCGCGAGTTTCATGTTGGCAACCTGTATCTGAATCGCAAGTGCACCGGCGCTTTGGTTGGTGTGCATCCATTTGGCGGCTTCAACATGTCGGGCACGGATTCAAAGGCCGGCGGCCGCGATTATCTGTTGCTGTTCATGCAGGCGAAGGTCTCTGCAGAAAAGATGGGCGCCACCACCAGCCCACTCGAGAAAAGAGCTGCGATTTAGAACAGAGGTCAGAGGTCAGAGATCAGAGATCAGAAGTCAGAACCTTGAGCCACTGCGACCGACTTCTGACCTCTGATCTCTGACCTCTGATCTCTGACCTTGTTTTAACGACTATGCGCATTGTTTTCATGGGCACGCCGGATTCAGCGGTGCCATCGTTGCAGCGTCTGCTCAGCGATGGGCACGACGTTGTTGCGGTGTGGACTCAACCCGACAAGCCGGCAGGCCGCGGCGATAAAATGCATGCTCCGCCAGTAAAAGATTTTGCGTTGGCGCATAACCTCAAGCTCGAGCAGCCGCAAAAAATCAGAACTCAAGAGTCAAAAGCATTGTTCGCTTCGTACCAGGCCGACCTTGCAATAGTAGTCGCTTACGGACGCATCCTGCCCGTCGAGTATCTAGGTGCTCCGCGCCTCGGCTGCATCAATGTTCATTTTTCTTTGTTGCCTAATTACCGCGGCGCCGCGCCGGTGAATTGGGCGATTGTGAACGGAGAAGAGAAGACGGGTGTGACCACGATGTGTATTATGGAGGAACTCGACT
The DNA here is from genome assembly GCA_040003675.1 of bacterium. Classification (GTDB taxonomy): domain Bacteria; phylum Acidobacteriota; class Blastocatellia; order Pyrinomonadales; family Pyrinomonadaceae; genus PSRF01. The sequence continues at coordinate 22,817 of JBDUCC010000008.1, forward strand.
CTGGGCCGATTCTGTTGCAGCGCGAAGCGCAAATCGGTTCCACTGATACTGCCCCCGAATTAATGCAGCAGCTGTCGGAAATGGGCGCCGCATTACTTGGCGAAACGCTCGACCGGTTTGATGCAATTAAACCTATTTCGCAGGATGAGAGCAAAGCGACATTTGCACCATTGCTGACTAAGGCGAACGGTCTGATCGATTGGAGCACCGATGCCGCTGCGATTGAGCGCCGCGTCAGAGGCTTTCAGCCATGGCCCAACGCGTACACACAGTGGAAATCGCACCGGCTCATTGTTTGGAAAGCTCTGCCTGGTGAGAATGCTCAACAATTGGCGGGGCCTGGAGAAGTGATTGCAGCTCACGGCGACGACTTGATTGTAAGTTGCGGCGAAAAGACTGCGCTGCGTTTGCTTGAGGCGCAATTAGAAGGGAAGCGACGCATGGTCGCCAGAGATTTTCTTAACGGCAGTCATCTAAAGATTGGCGATCGGTTTGGTCAAGACTAACCCTGTCTCACCCGCCAGGGTGGCGGCGTTTGAAATTCTGCAGCGCGTCCATGACGGCGCTTACGCCTCAATCCTGCTGGCCCAAAAAGAAGACGAACTGGATCCTCGGGATCGCGCTCTCTCTCACGAACTGGTGATGGGAGTATTGCGTTGGCAGCTTTGGCTGGATCGTCTGGCAGAGTATTTCACTAAGCGGTCAAGTGAGGATCTCGATGTTGCTATTCGTTTGATACTGCGAGTCGGTCTCTATCAGTTACGCTTCCTATCACGCGTTCCGGCTTCAGCCGTCGTAAACGAGTCAGTGAATCTTGTTCGTCGCGCGCGCCTGCAGTCAGCGAGTGGTCTAGTTAACGCAGTCTTGCGCAGAGCTGCGCGCGAACTCGAAGTTGATCCGGCCGAGGGCCTAGCCGATCCGGTCGAACGACTTGCAGTAGCTTCTTCCCACCCGACCTGGTTAATTGAACGATGGAGCAAAGCGTTTGGTAACGAAGACGCGGAAGCTTTTGCAAGATCAAATAACCAGACACCTCCAACCGCTTTCCGCGTCGTCAATCAGCGCGCCTCGGAGGCGGAAGTAATCGCACAGCTCCGTGCCGAGGGGCTAAAACCGATTCCCTCAAAGATTGCCAAACATGCATGGCGCATCACCGAAGGTGCGCGATCGTTGACTGGTCTCGTCGCCAGCGGCAATGTTTATCTTCAGGATGAAGCGTCGCAACTGGTGGCCCAGGCGTTGGAGGCCAAGCCCGGCGATCGGGTCCTCGATCTATGCGCCGCGCCCGGCAGTAAGGCTACGCAAATCGCGGATGGAATGAGCGGCTCGGGTTCCGTTGTCGCCGCGGACGTATATGCTCACCGGTTACGGACCGTTAAAGCCACTGCAAAGCTGCAGAATTTAGGAAATATTCACTGCCTGGTGCTCAATGGCCTGGCGCCGCTGCCACTCAGGGAGAGTTCATTTGACCGGGTACTGGTCGATGCGCCATGTTCGGGAACCGGCACGTTGAGGCGCAACCCTGAGATCCGCTGGCGCATCTCAGCGGACGACAGCGACGATTTGTCTCTCAGGCAAAAGCAACTTCTGCACAACGCTGCGCGCGTTGTGAAGCCCGGCGGTAGATTGGTTTATTCGACATGCTCGGTAGAGCCTGAAGAGAATGAATTGGTCGTGCAAGTGTTCCTTGAAAACAACATCAACTTTTCGCTGGTACACTTGCCATTTGGCAACGCGCTAACAATCCCCGGCACTGCGCGGACGTGGCCTCAACATCAGGACACCGACGGTTTTTTCATCGCCGCGTTTGAAAGAAACACCTGACGACGGCAAATGACCGTAACTTTGCGGGCGCCGCCGCTGAATGTTAGACTTCGCAGCCTGAAGTCAGACCGCTGGAGTAGCCGGCCTTTATTGGAGATTTGGATAAGTGAATACGGCCACCGGTGCACTTTCGGCACTTCGACGGCTCGGCATCGTGATCGCCATCGCGATATTTTTTCTCTTTGGCCTTGCCTCTACCGTTTACCTGTCTCTCCGCAGTCCCGAAGTTAAAGTACCTGACGTGGTTGGAAAAGATCGGTTTGACGCAGAACACATCCTCGGTGGTGCGGGACTCAACTATCGTGTGCGAGCAACTCGACCCAGCAATCAACTAAAAGCCGACACAGTTCTGTTTCAGGTGCCGCGTGCCGGAGAGGTAGTAAAGGCCGGTCAGACAGTTGCGATGGACATCAGCCGCACGGCTAAAGAGGGTGAAGCGTCTGAAGCGGTAGTCGAGAAACCGGTCGAAAAAGCCAATGCGGGCGAATCAACAGCGGCGAACGACAACAAACCAAAGCGCAATAAGAATACAAACAAGAACGCAAACGAAAACTCGAACGCCAACGGAAATCGCAACAGCAATCGCCCACTTAATCGCAACGCCAATACCGGCAACGTCAATGCGGGAACGAACCTAAACTCAAATCGCCCGGCATTGATGATTAACGCGAACCGCAGTGTGAACGAGAGCCGGCGCGCGCCGGTTGCGAAGCCTTCTCCAGCCGCAAAGCCGACCAGGGAAAACCCGTAGGGCTGTTGCGTCAGGGCTGACCGAATCGACTCAAGATGAGCAGAACCATTGATATTGCGCCTTCAATTTTGTCTGCCGACTTTTCCCGGCTCGCCGAAGAAATTGAAGCGGTTGAACGCGGCGGCGCTACCATCCTGCATGTTGATGTAATGGACGGACACTTTGTTCCGAACATCACCATTGGACTGCCAGTGGTTAAGTCGATTGCAGAGACGACAAAATTGCCAATCGATGCCCACTTGATGATTTCGGAACCCGGCAGATACGCGGAACAGTTTGTCGCTGCCGGGGCAAAAATGGTTTCAGTGCATGTGGAAGCAGATGCGCATGTGCATCGAACGCTGACATCAATCAAAGCCGCGGGAGCGCTGGCCGGCGTAGTGCTTAATCCGGCGACTCCGGTTGGCAGCCTGGAAGAGGCGCTGCCTTTCGCGGATTACGTGTTGGTCATGTCAGTCAACCCGGGTTTTGGCGGTCAGAGCTTCATTCCCACCTCCATAGAAAAGGTGCGACGACTAAAAGCGATGATCGCAGATCGAAAACTATCGACGCGGATTGAAATTGACGGTGGAATAGATTCGCGCAACATCGCTGCCGTGGTCGATGCCGGCGCTGAGATTATTGTGGCTGGTTCGGCAATTTTCGGGAAGGCTGATCCCGAGGCGGCCGTGCGCGAACTACGCGAAGCTACAGTCCAATGGGTCTAGAAAAGAAGCCGCACGGTTTGAAGCCAAAGCAATGCGTGCTCGAGTCTTTAGTCATAACTGAGAGTTAGAGTGGGTAGATTTCGGAGGTTTTGTTTATGCGTTATCGGTTTCCTTCTCAACTGTTGATTTGCGCTGCATTGATTTTTGCTTCGTTTGGCGCCGCATGGGCCCAGGGTAATACGAGCGATCTGTCTGTATTGCAACGGTTGGACGTGATGCGTTCGAAACTCGAAGCAATGCACCGCTCACTCAGCAGCGCGATCTCTTCGCTGGCGGCGCCGGATGAAAAGGAAAAGAAAAATCCCGACGACCCGCGCGAACGGTTAAGTGGACTCGACAAGGAGGTCAGATCCGTTCTGTCCGAAGTCAACGACGTGCGCTCAAAGCAGGAACGTTCGGAAAAGTTTGATCATACGATTCTGGAGCGGCTTGAAGCTTCCGTCGCAGACGCTAAGACGAGAGTTGAAGCCGGCCTGCAATCGACGGCGAGTGTGCGCACTTCTGCGGCCACCTCGACAGGCACTTCAGGCAAGAAGAAAAAGAAGGGTGGCGGGTTTCTCGGACTTTTTGGCGGTGGCGGCGACAATAAGTATGAAGAGCTAACCGGCACCGTTGCAGCCGGCCGCGACCGCGTACTTTTTGAGGAAGCCGCGAAAGAAGTGAGAAAGGGTAATCACGAAATCGGTCGCTTGCTGTTCTCGACCATTATCAACACCTATCCTGATTCGGCCTTTTTGCCACTCGCGAAACTCGCGATTGCTGACTCTTTTTATCTGGAAGGAACGACAGCCTCTCTGGTCCAGGCCGCTCAGGCTTATCTGGATTGGCTGACCTTCTTTCCTACCGACCCGCTGGCTGATGACGCCATGCTCAAAGTTGCGGAATCCGAAATGAGACAGATGGGTCTGTCCGATCGCGACGTGACGCATGCCCGGAAAGCTGAACAGCGTCTGAAAGCGCTGCTGCAACAGTACCCGCAAACAAACCTGCGCGCGGCAGTGGAAGACCACCTCCGCGAAACGCAGGAAAGCCTGGCTATGCACAATCTGGGAGTGGCGCGTTTTTACTACGAGGCACGCTACAACAAAGGTCGGGGCACAGGATTGAAAGGCGCGCAGTCTCGGCTGAAGGAGATAATCGACAAGTATCCGAATTTTTCTTTGCGAGATGAAGTTTTGTTTCGTTTAGCCACAACTTACCAACTGGAAGAGGAACCGGACGAGGCCGCCAAGTACTATCAGGATCTTTTGCGCAACTTCCCCAATAGCGACTACAGCGAAAAAGCGAGAGAGCAGTTGTCGATTATCGGGGCAGGGATCCCTGAACCGGATTCGGCGCGAAAGAATGTTATGCCTTCCGAGAAGCCGGGATTTATGGGCAACCTAATGCAACAGGTTTCGGGAAGGGCAGACGTCAGTGTTAATGGAAATGGAATACTGATTAGTAAAGACAAGAAGGAAGGCCGTACCGACTTAATTGATGAGGCCGTCAAGTACAACGGGCAACTGCCAACCAATCTAACGCCGATCGCGCCAGTTCAGCGAAGCACGCGTCCCCCGGTGAATAATCCACGGCCGCAGGCTCCAGTTCAAAATCCGGGCCAACCGGCGACTCCGCCCGCAGTGCCGCCTCCAGGAAAGCCGTAGGACATTTGAAAAAACCTATAATCTCGGCCCGTTGTTTTTACAGCGGGCTTTTTTTTGGACCACGATGCCTTGACGCAGCTTTCGTCCGCCGCGCTAATACTTGCACTGTTAGTTGTTCGACTCGCTTGCCGAACTGGATAACTTAGCGGATCATAACTGCCGGAGATCTTCAATAGTGAGTTCAGCATCAGCCCCGGATGTGAAAAATGAGTTAACGCGCCGCCATGCCGCGACGGCAAGAACTGTGCTTGCTTTGCTCATCGGCGTCCTTCTGCTTTGTGTTGTTGGTTATCTGAGCAAGAAATTTCTTACGCCACAAATCAATCCCTCGTTGGATATGGCGGTGCGTATCAGTATTTTGATCCTCGGTTTGAGTTCAATCGCGCTGCGTAGAACGAAGTTTTCGGCCATGCGGCTTCAGGATATCGCCGGCTTGCAAGGCCCCATAGGTCTTCTGGCAACGCTGCAAAAGACGACCGTTCATGTTTCGCTCCTGGCGTGTGTCATAGCTCTCATCGGCTTTGCGGGCACGCTTTTCACCGGGAACGACTTTTATACCTACGCGGCAGGTGTCGTTGCGATAGCGGTGCTGCTTTACGCCTATCCCGTTCGCCGCTCTTGGGAGGTCGCAGTGATGCGTTTTGCATCGACCGATGATCTGCCCGAATCCTCAACAAAACCTGACTAAACTTCTCATTCATCTTCGCAATTCTGACATTGTTTGCAGGCGGCTCATTGGTTTTATGGATGATGTTGGGCGCGCATTGCGCAAATGTTTTCTACATCGGTTTCAAGCTGCAGCGATCGGAACCGATGTTGCCGCCGACGGCAGCGTTTACCTGACACAGGTTTTCATAACGCGTTAGCGCCTGTCTGATAAACTTCAGTTTATCAACCAACTGAAGTACGATGTTGCGACAAACTAAAGTTTGCCGGACAGCCGCACACGTGAATCAGTTTCTAAGTCTTCCTTCCTTTGCAAAAATCAATTGGAGTTTGCGCATCCTTGGCAAACGTCCTGACAACTTCCACGAAGTAAGGACCACGTTACAAACGATCTCGTTGCACGATCGGCTTAATTTTGAATTGAGCGAAGATCGTCACGTCACAGTTTCCTGCAACGACCCCGAAATCCCGACGGATGAACAGAATCTAATTGTGCGCGCCGCGCATGCTTTACAGGATCGATATTCGATCAGCAAAGGTGCGCGCGTACAGCTCGAAAAAAGCATTCCCACCCAAGCAGGACTTGGCGGCGGATCCTCCAATGCGGCCGTTGCGCTGCTGGCGCTTGCCCGTCTCTGGCAAATCGAAGCCAGCGCCAATGAGTTAATCGAAATTGCGGCCGCCCTGGGGGCGGATGTGCCGTTCTTTTTGTTCGGTGGCTGCATGTTGGCAACCGGCACCGGGGCCACACTTTCACCGATACCGGAAAATGGCGCCCTCAACCTGATAATCATCGCTCCAACCGCCAGCGTATCGACGCGCAACGCCTACGCATCGTTGCAGGCTGCTGCCTTGACAAGTGATACGACCGAATTTATTCTTTCCAGTTCGCAAAAGGCGGCCAATTCCGGTGATTCACTTCCGTGGTTGCGCAGTGATCTTAAGAACGATTTCGAGTCCGTGATCTTTGATATTTACCCTGAGATTAGACGAGCAAAAGAAATGCTGATTGCGGTCGGGGCTAAGGCTGCTTTAATGACGGGAAGTGGATCAAGCGTATTTGGTGTCTTTGCGCATCAAAAATCTCGGCAGCGAGCTCTTGAGAAAATTCGATGTGAAGCGGGTTGGCGGATATTCCCTTGTGCTACAGTGTCTCGGAACGAATACCGGCGCGCGATTGGCGATGAGTTATTTCGTTCGTACGCTCTTTAAATTCTGATTCGATATTGGGGCGTCGCCAAGTGGTAAGGCACCGGCCTTTGAAGCCGGCATTCGTAGGTTCGAATCCTCCCGCCCCAGCCATTTTCGTCATAGTGATGAGTGATGAGTAATGAGTGAAAAGCAAAACACGGCTTCACTTACTCATCACTCATCACTCATCAGTTAACTTATGAGCACAACCGGAGGCATCAAGGTCTTTTCGGGCAACGCAAACCCGAAACTGGCGGAGGAGATTGCACGCCATTTGGGTTGCGATATGGGGCGGGCCTTTACGGAACGCTTCTCCGATGGCGAGTTTAATTTTCAAATCGATGAGAACGTGCGCGGCGGCGACGTTTTTATTGTGCAACCCACTTGCCCACCGACCGACGAGCACTTGATGGAATTGCTGATAATGCTCGACGCGTTTCGCCGATCTTCGGCCGAGCGCATAACGGCAGTAATTCCATACTACGGTTACGGCAGGTCCGACAAAAAGGACCGCCCGCGCGTGCCGATTTCAGCGCGGCTGGTGGCCAACCTGATCACTGTAGCCGGCGCGGACCGTTTGTTGACGATTGATTTGCACGCCGCGCAGATTCAAGGGTTCTTTGATATTCCGGTGGACCACCTTTATTCGGCGCCCGTGATGATTGGGTACTATCAGGATAATCCGCTGCCGAATTTGACTGTCGTGGCCCCGGACACGGGCGGTGCTGAGCGTGCCCGCGCTTACGCCAAACGACTGGATGCCGAACTCGCACTCTGCGATAAACGCCGCGAAAAGGCCAATGTTGCCGAAGTAATGAACGTGGTCGGCGACGTGCGCGGACGCAGTTGTTTGATAGTCGACGACATGTGCGACACGGGTGGCTCCTTGACTAAGGTGGCTGCGGCGTTGAAGAATGCAGGAGCGGAAAGAATTCATGCCTGCTTTACGCACGCGGTTTTGTCAGGGCAGGCCGTAAAACAGCTCGATGAATCGGAAATCGAGCAGATTATTATTACGAACACGATTCCGCTACGCGATCACGCGTGCGAGTTGAAAAAAATAAAGGTCCTTAGTATCGCGCCGCTTCTGGCGAAAGCGATCAAGTCGATCCACGAGGAAAC
>JBDUCC010000108.1:0-9710 GCA_040003675.1 bacterium
TCATCACGCAACAGGGCAAGCTGATACGCATCGAAGCCGACAGCATCCGCAAGACCGGCCGCAGCGCACAGGGCGTCAGACTAATCAAGACTGAAGAGGGCGATCGGGTAACGAGCGCCTCGCTGGTTGAGGCCGCTGAGGAAGAAATTGAAGAAACGCCGGCAAGCTAGAAGCTTGCGGTAAGCACCGGGGGCAGGCCCGTTTTCCTAACCTAGAGGTTGCGGAGTGGGACCGACGGCCGATCTTGAAAGCCCTTCTATCAATAAATTGATAAGTCGATTGCAATCAGCTCATGGTTAGGAAGGCGGGCTTGCCCCCGCTCTTTCTAACCAGCCTAATCTCTCGAAAGATCACTGTCGCCTTCGACCCAAATCTCACCGTCTTCAAAAACTTCTTTCTTCCAAATTGGCACCGTCCGTTTTAGTTCGCGGATGGCCCACTCGCAAGCTTCGAATGCGGCGCGCCGATGGGGCGCGCTGACGCCGATGACGACACTTGTTTCGCCAATTTCCAGGCGGCCCGTGCGGTGAACGATGCCGATGTGCGCAATCGCGAAACGCTCGTGAGCTTCGCGACCCAGCCGGGCCATTTCGCTGAGCGCCATTGGCGCGTACGCTTCGTAGACCAGGTATAAAGTCCGGCGCCCGCGTGTCCATTCGCGCGCATAGCCGTCAAGCGTTACCGTCGCACCACATTCGGGTAAGACAACTCTGCGGGCGACGGCGCCGACATCGATGGTATCGGGGGTTAGTTCGAAGAAGTCTTCGTCCACCGTTGCGGCGGGCGAGACGCCCGCGGTCCCAGGTGAAACGTCTCGCTGGTTTTGAGAGTTCATCCTGTCCAAAGTTGAAGCGGGCGAGACGCCCGCGGTCCCAGTGTCAATCCCAGTAGTTTGCGGTCCAGCGTCTCCAGAGTTGTGTTTTGGCGCTGCGCAGCCGCCGCTGACCGGAGGAAACACTGCCAGCTCGTCACCTTCTTTTATTATCCGATGGGGTTGCGCATATTCCTGATTCACTGCAAACAGCAGCGAACGTCCGAAGCGGCGCAGCTCGGGAAACCTTTCCAATAGTTCTTCCAACGCTGTAGCTGCGTTTGCAGCCTGCAATAAAAGTTTAATCTCCGACTGGCCCACGAGATCCCTTGCGGCGCCGAAGAAGAGGACCGTCACATTTACGCCGCTTTTATCCGGTTCTGACAAGTGCATTCCTATTTGCTTTCTCGCGGCGCATTGCTCAGGTTTCCCATTTATGGTTCGCGAATTCAATTCGAAGTGCAAAAGATGAATTTGACCGGGGTCTCAGACGTTTATTAGATGATCGCCATTAGAAAATGCTCAATGCAGAACCGCGAGCGGTAGCGAGTAGATGTTAGGATTCAATTTTGAAGGCCGCCCGAACGCATTTGTTTCATTGTTGACTGCGGCATCCGGTCGCTACCGCTCGCGGTTCCGCATCGAGTGCATACTGATTGATTGCTCTCAGCTACAATGGAAAGTCGTTTTTTGTGCCCATATCCTTTCACTCGAGATCAATTCTTTTGCCACTGTGGCCATTCCCTTTCGCCAGTTCATGAATGCGCGCGCGTTCTTCGTAGTTCGAAACGGCGCGTTCTAACACCTCGCGCAGCTGACGCAGCCGCCCGGCAGTTGACCGCATTTCCAACATATCCTGCTTGACCCGAGTATCGACTTCCATCGCTGCAGCCACGAGAAACGAAAGCCGCTGCGGTTCGGTATCAGAAATGTCCGGCAAGCTGGCACGCTCGTCATTGATGGCTCTCACTGCTCGTGCGATCCGGGTGAAAGTTTCCGCCACGTCTCGAGCGCTTTCGTTCAAGAGGTTTGGGTCTTCTTCGTCGTCCTCAAAATAACTGACGCGCGCCAACAGATAGGGATTATCGCGGTCGACGTATTCCTCGATGCGATAGCGAATGATTCCCACCGTCAGAATGTTTGAACGTCCGTCCGGCAGCGCCTGAGTTTCAGTTACTTCAGCGACGCATCCGACATTACCCACAGCGGGCACGTCTCGGTCTGCAATTGAAGCATCGAAATAAGAAACGCCAAACAGGCTGTTACCTGCGCGCACGTCATTCAGCATTTGCCGGTAGCGCGGCTCGAAGATATGCAGCGGCAAAGGCACGCCGGGAAATAACACCAACGCGAGCGGAAAGATCGGCAGTTCAGTTACGCCGCGGACTTTGTCATAAACTTCGCTCATTAACAATTAACAGACGATGACTGACGAACGGAAAGTTCGATCAGCGAGTTCCGCGGATCAAGCGTTGCGAGATTTCCATTATCGCAGACGAATCGAGAGAAGTCAGCACTGGCAGACAAGAGTGCGCCGAGTTGTTTTATTGGGATCTTGAAGTAAGGAACGCTCAGGCGAGATCGAGCGAATGCGGCGCCATGCGGCGCATAGTGAGTATCAGCATTTCGGTATCGAAAGGTTTATTGAGAAACTCGTCCGCGCCAAACGCAAAACACTCTTCGCGAACCGCCTTGGTGTCCGACGAAGTCATCACCAGCACTTTTGTTTCCGGCAAATGAGCTTTGATGTATTCCAGAATGCGTAATCCTACTTTAGGTGAGCCGATCGTGGGGGGAAGATGCAGGTCGAGGATCGAAATCGCGGGTTCATAAACGGTTGCGCGCCGCACGGCGGAGGGCAAGTCGTTCGCAGTGACGACATCGTATTCGTCGCTCAGAGTCCAGAAAAGTTGCTGAGTGATGGCTTCATCATCATCGACGATCAGAATTCTGGGTTTCATGGGGCGCTCTCCTCAACGCAAACATCTTCGGATTGGACCCAATCAGGGCAATGATCGTACCAGCGTCGAGGTTACTGACCAACTGCGTGCGACAAACAGGATGTGGGGTTAGCAATGAGCCTTTCCTGTGTTGCTTTGGATACAGTCTGGTCGAGGAGTGTCTACAGGCGGGAACAAGTCGCTTGGTCGTTTCTCCCTCTCCCTTTGGGGGAGGCCCGGGGTGGGGGTTTTAGGCGCGCGCCACAGTCCCTCTCCCCTGACCCCTCTCCCAGCGGGAGAGGGGAATCTGAAGCGTATTAAGGCTTATCGGGTGGAAAGTCTTTCTCGTCGATTTCGTCAATCACCTTCAGCTCGGCGCCAAATTTCTGATAGCTGCGAAAACGAATTTCGTTGCGGCTTTCCACGATCATGCCGCGCCCGGCGTTGGTCAGAAGGATCTCCGAGTAAGTTGGCAATAGATATTTGTTTTCGCCGATGGTTACCCAATCGTAATCGATCACGCTGCTGGCCGCGCGGATGGGATAGTCTCCAGGTATTTCCGTCGCAATTTGTTCGAAACGCAAAACGCGATTGAGCTCACGGTCGATCCAAATTCGGCCGCGCGAACCCACCACTGCCGGTGCCGCATCGCCCGCGCGTAAGGTTAGCTTCGAAAGAGCTCGTGAGACTTCGTACTCGTAGACCAACGTGTGGCGGCCTTGAATTCGATCAGTATCGGCCAGCTTAAATTTTGCGTCTGATTCTGGCTTGAATACGTCAGCAACCGCCGAAATATACTCAACGCCACTGGAGGTAGCGCCCGGGTCGACGTCCTTGCTGTAGTCGCGACTCTGCTCGGTTTGCTGGGCCCGCGGAATCCCGTTTACCGCTAACACTTTGTATTGTTCGCCCTGGGTGGCTCGATAACCGACAGCAATGGTCAGGTTGTCCTGCGGCAACCAATTGTTGGTAGTGCCGTAGGCGCGCGAACGTTTGATGAGTTGCTTGACGAGGAAGTCCGGCATCGCATCAGCAGCGGCCAGCGTTGCGGCGCGGGTGCGTTCCAACAATCCCGTGGCCTCACTCTCCGGGGGCAATGTTGAAGCCGTTGGGTTCACTCGCCGGCGTTCGGCCTCTTCAATGGTCCGTCGCAGTAACGCATCATTGCCACTTTTGCTGGCTACCAGGGAACGCATGCCATCGGTGAGGGGAAAGCCGATGCCGCGTTTGCGAATCTCGCCGACAACTTCGTCGCGTAACTCCGGATGTTTAGGCAGTTGGTAAACCAGCGCCACGAGTTCTTTGCTGGTGAGCGGAGAAGTCGATGACTGTGCGATAGCGCCTACCGAAAGAACAAGCAAAAAAGCGCAAGCCAGCCAGGCGTAAAAAGAATGACTAATTGTAGGCTTCATATTAATGGAGGCCGATAATCAAGGGATGTCGGAACAGTTCCGATGGAACAAAACGTCGCCCAGTTGCCTGTAAAGCCGAACCTTTAATGTCGCCAAGCGCCGGAGAACGTCATGCTTGAGCGTAAGGCCATTAACAACAAACCGCTGCGGTGGCCTTTCTCAGTATCTCAACACAGCGTTCCAGTTCATTAACCGGCACAAACTCGCCGGTGCGATGCGCTTCGCGAATGTTTCCGGGGCCAAGCACAACCGCTTCTGCCCCCAGTTCGGAAAGTTGCGCCGCCTCGGTGCCAAATGCGACGGTGCCCGCTTTCTTCGCCGTCAGCCCCTCCAGCAACGTCACTAAACTCGAATTAGCAGGCGTTTCGAAACCCTGGTCGGCACGCGACGCATCAACTTCAAAATTGAGATTGGGATCGCGTGCGATTTCTTCCGCAATCGAGGCATTCATCAGTTCAAGCAGTCGGCCCGGCGGTTGGCCGGGAATGGGCCGCCACTCCAGCGTGAAGCGACATGAGCCCGCCACCACATTCTTCGCCGTACCTCCCTGAACGACTCCAATATTGAGAGTCGTATAAGCCGGATCGAAATCAGCGTGTGTTTCGCGCGCCAGTTGTTCCCCAATCTTTTCGCTCTGTGCGATCAAACGGGCGGCGCCCAGGACAGCGGAAGTGCCAAGCGACGGATACGCACTATGCGCCTCGCGCCCTTTCACAGTTATTTCGGCAAGACAGTAGCCCTTGCCGGCGCGCATCGGCTGTAATGAAGTAGGCTCGCCGACGATAGCAAAACGCGCGCGTATCGCCCGTTGTTGGGCAAAGCGCGTTGCGCCGACTAATCCAATCTCTTCGTCGGCGGTAAACAGCAGCGCTAACGGCCGGCGCAAACTTTTCAAATCTAAACCTTCAACAGCAGTTAGCGCTGCGGCGATGAAAGCTTTCGTATCGCAGGCGCCGCGTCCGAAAAGCTTGCCATCGCGCTCGCTGAGCCTGAGTGCTTCTGTCCAATTGGGATCGTAAGGAACAGTGTCGGTATGTCCGACTAATACCAGTTCCACATCCGCGTCAGCCGAGTCTGCGCGGGCGACGGCCAGCAAGTTGATTTTTTCAATGCCTTGGTCGTCGCGGTAAGGAAAGCGTTGCACAGTGAGGCCTAACGCTTCGCAACGCGCCGCCAGGTAATCAATGATGGGAACATTGGTCCGCGCAGAGACGGAATCTATGGCAACTAATATAGCGAGTGTCTGCTTAACTGTCATGTCCATTTTAAGTGACTTAGCCTAAACCAAGAGCGGGGGCAAGCCCGCCTTCCCAACCGTGAGCTGATCAGAATTGCTTGATCAATTTCAGATTTGAAGGGCTTCAAGGTTAGCTCGAGCAAAGTTCTTGGAAAATCTCTCAGGTTGGGAAGGCGGGCTTGCCCCCGCTCTTCTGACTCAACCCCACAGTCTTTTTTGCAGGACTTTGAATCGCTCAACAATCTCATCCTGTTGGGCGTGCCGGCCTTCTGCGACGATTCGTTTACCGGCAACCACAACATCTCTCACCGCCGTTTTCGCAAGCGAAAAAACAATGTGCGAGATCAAATCGTCTTCGGCGGCACCGGCCAGCGAAGGGTCGTTCAGATCGACAGTAAAAAAGTCCGCCGGTTCTCCTGTTTCAAGTGCTTCGTTAGTCATGCCAAGACTTCGGGCTCCATTAACTGTGGCGCATGCAAAGAGGCGCGAGGCCAATGCGGACCTGCTTGTATCAGTGCCGTCGGCTAGCACTGTGCGTTCCATTTTTTGTAGCCTCAGGTGATACTCAAGTTCACGCGCGTCCTCCAATAAGTCGATCTGAATCTGGCTGTCAGTCCCCAGGCTCAACGGCACACCTGCTTTGAAGTATTGGTCAACCGGAACAATACCGTCGCCTAAATTTCGTTCTGTAGTGGGGCACGCGCAAACACTCGCGCCTGCATCCGCCAGCAGGCGAACCGCTTTCGTCGTTACATGAATCGCATGGACCGCCGTGAAGCGCTCACTGAGCAACCCTTCGGTCGCTAATAACGCCACCGGCGAGCGGCCATGCTCGCTGATGCAGGCCGAGACCTCCGCGGCTTGTTCCGCGACGTGCATATGCACGGGGAGCTTTTTCTGGTTGGCGAAAGCAACGATCTCTTTCAGGTGAGCGAGCGGCACCGCGCGCACACTGTGTGGCGCGATGCCAACCCACGCCATTCCATTTCTATTTCCGAGATCTTTTTGCAGTTGCGCAGTATTCTTCAGATAAAGCTCCGGATCTTTCTCAATAAATCTCGCCTGCCGCGGATTCGGATCTGCTTCAAATCCTGAACGGGCATAAGCCACTCGCAGCAGCGCAATGCGCAATCCGACATCATTAGCCGCGCGCACAACTTCCTTTGCAAGCAAATTGGGATCGTCGTAGGACCTGCCGTCGGGCGCGTGGTGAAGGTAATGAAATTCGCCGACGGCCGTGATGCCGCTGAGCGCCATCTCGAGAAACGCCATGCGCGACGCGTCGTAAATGTCTTCCGGCGTAAGGCGCGCAGCCGCGCTATACATCATCTCGCGCCACGTCCAAAAACTATCTTTGTCATTCGTAGTGCGATATTCGGTGCGGCCACGAATCACGCGTTGAAACGCATGCGAATGAGCATTGATAAGGCCGGGAAAACTGGCGCGGTCACGCGAAAGGTTTGGTTCCAACGACGAGTTTAATGTCAAGATTAGAAATCTCTCAGGATTAGGTACCTCTCAGGTTGGGAAGGGGGCATGCCCCCGCTCTGCTCAAGAGTCCTTCAAGTTTACAGTCTCAGTTTCTCTTGTGATAAGTTCTCCAGCCCAACTCTTTCATGGCCTTTGACAACTTTTCTGAATCATCAGGCCACCACCAGTCTTTGTCTACTTTTAGCGGCTCATGCTGCCCGGAATAGAATGCGTTGAAGCTTGACCACCGGTAATCCTTAGCCGCCTTAACTAATCTTGCTTTCACTGGATTGGAATGAATGTAGTTGATCTTCTGCCAGATCATCCAAGCACTCCATAAGGGCTGTGCCTTGAAACTCTCCTGCCAGACCTGGTGTGTTGAGCCATCATCCGAGTCTTCAACTTCGAAACGCTTTCCCCCTGAAACCTCAACGATTTCGTAAGCTGATAACCCTTTTAACTTACCGGTGAACTCGCGAATGCATCCATCTCTGGGATTTACTATCAAATGAATGTGATCAGGCATTAGTACATAAGCAATTAATTTCGCTGGCCAATCATGCAACAAGTCCCGAAACACTTTCAGGAATTCCTCACAGCAATCATCTCGTTTAAAGACAGGAATGCGGTCGCGAACATTTCCGGTTACGTAATGCAAAGCTCCAGGAAGATTCTGATTGGACCACTTGCGAGCCATCGTATCGAAGAGCGGGGGCATGCCCCCTTCCTAACCTGAGATTTTGCATAGTTGGATACCCTTCTGGTTGTTGAATTACAATCATTCGACAGAATACCTCGGTTAAACAAGTTGCCGGATCTCTTGCAATTGGCAAGCTAAGTAATCTCTAGGTTGGGAAGGCGGCATATCCCCCGTTCAGACCAAGTCCTCAAACATTCCGAGTGGCTAGCACTTCTCTTGCAGTGGATCGATCGCCGTTGCAACTGATCCGCCTTGGACCATCGAGAAAGCGCAGCGCAAAACCCAGCTTACGATACAGCTTAACAATTCTATTCGTCGCCTGGTTTGAAAGTACCACCGGCCCTGCGTGCGCCGCCAGCCATTCTGCCGTACGCACTTGATCACTCCAACTGAAACCGCCCGCGCTATAAGTCGTGAACTCCACGTCGTAGGGTGGATCCGCATAAACGAAATCTTCCGGTTCAACTTGCAACGAGGCGACATCAGTGCTGGTGAAGGTCCAATCCCGAATGGCTGCGCGCAACTGAGAAAAATTCGTCGCATAGTTGATTGATTTATGGCGTCCAAAAGGAGTGTTGAAGGCGCCGCTGCGATTAAAGCGACAAAGGCCATTAAAGCAGGTGCGATTCAAATAATAAAAAAGCTGCGCCGCTTCAGTGCCTTGTGATTTTCCACTGGTTACCAAATCGTTGAAGCGCTGGCGGTGGCGATAAAAAAGTTGCTCTTCGTTGCGCATCTCGATGTTAATCGTAAGATCGTGTTGCACCTGAACATAAAAGTTTATTAGATGAGGATTCAGATCGTTTAGAACTGCGCAATCCGGCTGTAATCCAAGCGGCGCCCCCAGCCCGCCGCAAAAAGGCTCGAGGTAGCGCCGGGACGAATGTTCGGCCCAAAGGGGCTCCAGATAAGGGACCAGCCAGCGTTTGCCGCCTGCCCACTTGAGAGGTGGTTTCACAACCGCCTCTACCGACGGTTCAGCATCCTCTACGGGGCGGATAGCTATCTGCCTACCTTGGAGATTCGCTTTGATTAGCCCTTTTCTTTTCACGAGGATTTTTTCGCTGAACGTGGCTCCCAGAAGACATCAGTCAGTGTTTTAGCGGCCAACGGACGAAGGTTTATCGTTGTTTAAACCAATTGACGGTTTCTTCGGAACAACCAGTTCAATATTTTCATTGCAAGCTTTGCAGTAGATAGGTATCTTGCTCGCAAAACTACATCAGAACCAGGGTAAGACTCCAGCCAACCTCGTGTCCCGAGTAGGCTTTTCTTTTTCCCTAAAAATTCGGGAGGCCCCATGAAAGTTACACCCGTTGCCAGGACGGCATCTCTAATTGTCAAAGAAGTAGACGGCGAAACCCTTGTTTACGATCTCAAAACGGATGAGGCGCATTGTCTCAACGAAACGGCCGCACGCGTTTGGAAGAATTGCGATGGTCGCAAGAGCGTCAGCGATATCAGCGAAGTTCTGAGCGCCGAATCAAACACCAGCGTTAAAGACGAAGTCGTTTGGCTCGCTTTGGACCAGTTGGAAAAATTCAAGTTGCTTAAAGACGCTCCGGCCCGACCGGCAGTTCTTGCGGGCATGACGCGTCGCCAGATGGTGGCCCGCCTCGGACTCGCGGCGATCGCAATTCCTAGCATCATTTCGCTCGTTGCGCCTACAGCCTCAGCGCAGGGCTCTGGCCTTTGCTGTACTGGGGCGCCTGACTGTCCGACCGGATTCCACTGTTGTCAGAATGACCCGTGCGTAATCCCGAACAATCAGTCGACGAAGCAGTGCTTCCCGGACAGCGTGCCTTGCAACACAATTTAAGACGCTTGGCACGACAATGAGCGGTTGACTGCGGCATGCCAACACAGCACTCCTACCGACTCCAACCAACATAAACACATCTTTTCTGAATCCGGTGTGCGAGCGTGCCACCGGATTTTTTTGCGCGTGTCGGCTTCATCCACACTAGCCTGATAAAGGATTTCCGCCTCCAATAGTTTCACCTCTTAAGTGCCTTTTCGCCACACTCGCTCTCGATGTCATTTCGGCTGTTTATGCATTTAGGTATTGATCTTTTCTTCATCCCCGTGATAGTTTCAAGGCCCTAGAATACTGGAGTGCTCTTTTCCCGTAATGAAATTT
>JBDUCC010000109.1:0-9682 GCA_040003675.1 bacterium
CGCTCCAACTCTTTTTGCAAAACCAGACGAAGATTCGCTTCGTCTTCGGCAATCAGAATGCGTGCTCCTTTTTGTTCGCTCAATGCTGCTCTCCGTCGAGGATTATTGCCGGGAGTGAAATCGTAAAAGTAGTGCCAACACCAACCGTGGATTGCACGTCAAGACTGCCGCCGTGCTCGGTTAAGATACCATAACAAACTGCCAGCCCAAGACCGGTGCCTTTACCCACTTCCTTAGTGGTAAAAAACGGTTCAAAAATTTTGGCAATGTTCTCGGCGGGAATGCCGGCGCCGTTATCACTAACTTCGATCAGGACATTCGCGTCGTTCGTCCGGGTAACAATTCTCAACTGGCCACCAACGAGCATCGCATCAATGGCATTAGTTCCCAAAGCAATTATTGCCTGCTGCAATTGTCCTTCGTCCCCGGATACCGGTGGCAGGTCGGAGGCCGTTTCGATCTGAAAAGTGATGTTGTTGGCGCGTTGCTGGTGAGACAACAATCTGATCGCTGAAGCTATTAACTCGCCGAGATCAACCGGCCCGTGTGCGGCAGGACGCGTGCGGCTAAAGTCCAGTAAGCCGTTGGTAATTGTCTTGCAACGGAAGGCTTCGCTGCGAATCAAACCTAAATATTCGCGCAGATCGTCAACCGCGGCCGAGTCTTTGAACTCGCCGTCGTTAACGCGCGATTCCAGCGCCTCGGCGCAAGCGGCAATCGTTGCGAGCGGATTATTTATCTCATGGACCACGCCCGCCGCCAGCCGGCCGATAGCGGCGATTTTTTCAGCACGCACCACAGCCCGGTTGGCTTCAACGCGAGCGGTGATCTCTTCGCCAACCGTAATGACATGTGAAACCGGTCTGTCCGGATCGATCCACATCGGAATCTTGCTAATTAACCAATGCTTGATTTCGCCACTCGCCGACGTGGTCTCGTGTTCAATACGTTCAATTTGTCCCGTCTCAAAAACTCGAGCAAACTCGGCCTGAAGCAAATCGCGCCGCTGACGCGTCAAAACGCTGAAAATGTTTTTCCCCAAAGCAGAACCGCGGGGGATTCCCAGCTCGCCCAACTCACGATTGCGGTTCCACGCAACCACTCGGTAATCGCGATTGATGGCGTAGAGCGATAACGGCAGACTATCGATGATCGCCTCGATGAAGCGGCTCTGAGCTTCTACCTCTGCAGTGCGTCGTTCAACTTCCGCCGCCAAACTGGTCGAAGCATCGCGAGCCGATTGATAGAGCGTTGAGATATGCGCGGCAAGTGCGGCTTGCTGCGCCGCAGCGTCGATTAGGCGGCGTTCTGTTTCGTCGCAGTCTTCGCGCTTATCAAAAGCGACGATAAGCGCACCTTTCGCGCGCCCGCCAAATTTCAATGGCGCTGCGTATTCAACTTCGTGCTTTTCGTCGCGAATAAAAAATGAATGCTTGTCTGTTATCAAGGTCGATAGTACTGCAGGGTCGAGCCAGCTTCGCAAGCGCCCGACCTCCAGCAGCGAAGCATCTTCGGCGCTGCCGTCTCGATCAAAAACGCAGCCTGCCTCGCGAGTCTCGCCAACTTTGACAAACGCCGCGCAGATTGCTCCACCCGTGCCTTCATAGGTCGCGCCCGCAACACGTCGCACTAGTTGTTCCGGGTCGAGCGCCTTCAGTAACCCGCGGCCAAGGTCGGCAAGAAAACTTAACTCCCGATTGCTGCCGATAAGCGCCCACTCCCGCTGCGCAGCGCGCAAGTGGGCGTTCGCGCGAGAAACGAGTTCCTCTGGGGATCCCGACCGCGACAGCGACTCGTCTGCGCCTGCCTCCAGAGCCTCGATGCGTTGCTCAGTGTTGTCATCGTTTGTCAACGCGATGATAGACATTTTGCTGGTGGCCGGCTGGGCGCGGAAGAGTTTGCAAAGAGCGGCGCCGCCACCGTTCTCCAGATCGAAATTGAGCACAGTCAGATCGCAAGTGTCCTCGCGCAGCAACCGCAGCGCTGACGCCGAAGCGTCCGCGCTCAACGAACGATAACCGGCTTGAGCGAAAACACTTCGTAAGCGTTCGCGCGACTCCGGATCATCGTCAACAACGAGGACGGTTGGATTTTTTTCGGGGTCAATGGCAGCAGGCATGTTTCAATCCAGGAAGAGAATGGCTAAGCAGCGTGACCTTATGATCATGAGCCGGGTGCAGTACATAGTTACCCGGATCAGTTGAGCCAAACTCCTTCAACGATTGAAAGCGAAGCAGCACACTAATGTCAAGATTGTCTAGTTGTGCAGTGACCCTGTTCTGAACGGCGATTTGAAGACACAAAAAAGGGCGGGACCAGGCCCGCCCTAAATCCGTCGCCGTGTGAAAGTTCAATTCACGGAAACTGATGCAAGATTGTCGCTCTCGAATTCCACGATGCTTTCTGATATTGCTGGTTGGCGAGTGGCCTTTTCCAGTTTATGGCCTGACTTGGCACGGTACATGGCCTGGTCGGCGGCCACCAACAACTGGTCCAACGTTTCGCCTTCAATGCCAAAGGTCGCGGTGCCAATGCTAATGCCGACGCGGGCTTCACCATTCCCGCGAATTCGCAACGAGAACTCGGAGACCGCACTTTCGATGCGAGCGCGCAAATCCTCTACCTGATTGCCAACTAACTCCTGAACGATGGCTACAAACTCGTCTCCAGCATAGCGCGCAAGAAAGTCGTACTCGCGCAACTGCCCCTGAATAATTCGTCCCATCTCGCGCAACATCTTGTCGCCAACCTTGTGGCCGAACGTGTCGTTCACAAGCTTGAAGTCATCGAGGTCAAGCATGACCACCTGAAAGGGCCGGGACGTGCGGCGCGCGCGTGAAGCTTCTTCGTCGAAGCGCAACGCGATATAACGCGCGTTTGGCAAGCCGGTGAGCGGATCGGTGAGCGCATTTGATTCAGCTTCTGCATGGTGCATTGCGTTTGACAAAGCATCTGAAGCCAGTCGCGTTACCGTTTCCAACAGTCTCATGTGATCGTCAGTGTACTCCGGGAGTTCCGCGGAATAGACCGAGAGTGCACCGAGCAGTATTTCGTCTTTGAACAGCGGTAATGAGACCATCGAGCGGTATTCGCGCTCAATCTCCAAGCCGGCGAAATCAAGACTCGGGTGAAGTTGATTGATAGGACTACGATTAGCTAGAGCAAACCCAGTAACACCTTCGCCCGGTTTGACGCACCTGGCGGTAAGACAATTGGCGTTTCTGCCCGCGACGTGCGCCGCAGTCGCATGACCTTTCAACTCATCGTAGAGGTATACGACACAGGTGTCGAAAGGCACGACGTGGCCCACCTTGTCGACCAGTATTTCGACAGTGTTCTTCACATCGAGTGACGATCCGAAAGTACGCGCAATTTCATAAAGTGCATAAACTTCCTGATGCGCACTCTTGATCTGATCGTACGCCATGTAACAGCCGCGCTCGCGGGTCTGGGCCATGTCCACTTCGTTTAGAGCGATGGGTTCGTGCACCTGGCCAGCCGGCAATTGCTGCGGTAGCCCCAACGCGGCGATTTGCCCTTCAAAACGCGGCAAATGTTTAATGAACAACTCGACGACGTTCGGATCGAAATGCGTCCCAGCGCCACGCAGCAGAAAGGCAATCGCCTCATCGCGCGTCATGCCACGCCTGAACGGGCGGTCTTCTCTTACTGAATCAAAGCAATCGACAACAGAAATAATGCGCGCGGTGATGGGAATCTGTTCGCCTTTCAAACCATCCGGGTAACCATGCCCGTCCCACTGTTCGTGATGGTGACGAACGATTGGAGTAACGGGATAGGGAAAATCAATGCGACTAAGAATCTGTGCGCCCACCGTCGTGTGAATCTTCATCTTTTCAAATTCAGCGGGCGTCAGGCGTCCGGGTTTGTTGATGATATGAGCGGGAACAGCGAGTTTGCCGACATCATGGAGCAGTGCGCCGGCTTTAAGTGCGCCGATCTCCGCGGGGCTGAGTCGCAAAACTTCTCCCAGACCTGCAGCGTAAACTTGCACGCGGCGCACATGGCAATGGGTTGTCTGATCTTTCGCGTCAATTGCCGTAGCCAACGCTTCGGCAGTTGCGAAGTGCATGCGGCTAAGCTCTTCAGTTTCCCGAGTTTTTGCACTCAGGCGAAACCAAACTAGGTAAATCACTTGGGCGCCGGCAAATAAAATGACGCTCAAGAGCACAAGCGACAGCATTTGATGAATTGCCCACGCCGCAATGAAAGCGCCACCGGCAAGAACAAAAAGCCGGTAACGCTTTGCAAAGAAGTTGCGATCAGTCCGTCCGAGCAGATTCATCTGCGCTCCTGTTAATTTCCGGGATTCTTTTCAAAAACAAAACAATCGAGTCTGTAATTCACCATCGGGAACAACCTCACACATCCAGTTCGGTGGCCAAAGCAAGCCGGGAGCAAATCGACTTGCTTTGGCCGTGACTGGGGCAAGCGGGCGAAGCATCGGGCCTCGCCCGGCTGGGTGAGAGGTGGTCAAAGTAGCGCGGTCTCAATTGATCCGCGCTGTCTTAGAATTTTGGCGGCTCCGGGCTCCGTGCGGAGAGCCCGTGAAGCCCTGAGCTTCTCAGCCGCGCAATTCCCTTTCTCAATTGTTGTGCCGCAGTCACTGCGGGGAAAACTCGCGACCAGTAGTCAACTTATCAGGGGATTTTCCTATCTCAACGGCGTGATCAAATCTCGGCTTCGTAAGCTGGAATCAATTTGACAGGTCAGACTGATGCGTCGGTCAGAGTGCGCAATCGTTTGGTTGACAACGTGCAAACGACAGGGCAACCTTCGTCAGTTAGACCAATCTGAGCGAATGACTTGAAGTAAAAACGGTTCTTCATGACCGTTCAGGGCTTCGCCTCTTTATTCTTGGGCGGGAGACGCGTGGGGAAATCCGGCAGCAAACGTATAGCGACGCCCTCGTCCGCCGGTTATATCGAGCTGCTTCGCGGCAATCGCAACTTCCGCCAGCTTTGGCTCGGGCAGGTTGTCAGCCAGATGGGTGATTGGTTTGACACGATCGCGCTTTACACAATCATTCTCAATTTAACCGGTTCTGGTCGTCACATTGGATTGTTGATGGTGGCGCGGTTTGTGCCCAGCTTCGTCTTTGGATCGCTGTCGGGCGTGGTAGCGGATCGATTTAACCGCCGCACGATAATGATCGTGTCCGATCTGCTGCGTGCATTCGTCGTCCTCGGGTTTCTTCTGGTACGGCGCGCTGACCAGCTATGGCTGATCTATTTTCTGACCGTGGTGCAACTCGCTTTCTCTACGTTTTTCGAGCCGGCAAAGACTGCTGTAATTCCATCCATTGTTGCCGATCGAGAATTAGTGGCGGCAAACGCAATTTCTTCCATCACCTGGTCAGCTATGCTTACTTTGGGTGCTGCGATCGGCGGCGTGGTGACCGGATTGTTCGGAACCGATGCCGCGTTCATCCTCGACGCACTGACGTTTCTTCTGTCAGCAGCACTAATTGCGACTGTTCGCATTCCAAAAAGGCCAGCGCGCGAAAAGCGCAAACTTACAGTCAGCCGCGCGCTGGGGATCACCGAGACGATTGAAGGGGCGCGCTATGTGAAGCGACGGCCGCGCGTTTTGGCGCTGTTATTGGTCAAACCCGCCTGGGGTATGGGGGGCGGTATATTGACTCTGCTAGCTGTTTTCGGCGAAAAGATTTTCCCGGTTGGCCATAGCGCTGCTATGGGCATCGGCGTTTTGTTTGCTGCGCGTGGCATCGGCACAGCGGTTGGCCCAATCGTGGCTCGCCGGATTTCCGGCGAAGGCAAGAAGCGCATGCAAAACTCGATTGGCATTGCCTTCCTGATTGGCGGCGTGTTTTACATGGCATTCGGCGCGGCCACAAGTTTTGTCATTGCGTTGTTTGTTTTAGGAATTGCGCACACGGGTGGAAGCATTCTGTGGGTCTTCTCGACGGTGTTGCTGCAACGCGGCGTTGAAGACAACTTTCGGGGCCGAGTCTTTGCCGCCGAGTTAGCTTTACTCACGCTGACCATGGCGGTGTCAAACTACGCGACGGGCGTTTTGCTCGATCCAGTGGGCCTGTCTCCCAGAGTGGTGTCGATTGGCATTGGCGCCTTCTTTCTACTGCCTGGCCTGGCGTGGTTTGCTACACAACGCTGGTGGGACCAGGACAAACGCGAGGCGGTAACAATTGAGAGTTTGGAAGGACCCAAGCCGGGCGTAGAGGCCGAACTGGTACCAACCTTACCTTCGACAAAAAGTTGGGACGAATCGAAACTCTAAACCTAACTGATCGCTCAGTAGGAAATATTGAATGAAGATAAAAGTAGGAGTGATGGGCTCGGCGGGCGAAGCCTCGCCGGAGACGAAGGACGCGCTGGTAGAAAAGGCGCAGACTTTGGCAAACGCTATTGCATCATGCCAATTGCTGCTTTTAACAGGCGCAACGACTGGAATCGTTTACGTGGTGGGCAAAGCCGCGCATGACGCAGGCGTGTTTCATGTTGGGGTATCTCCTGCTGAAAACACTCAAGAGCACGTTGAAAAATACAAATTACCTCTCGACGCGTGCGACCTGATTATCTACACCGGGTTTGGTTTAAAGGGTCGAAATGTCGTCCTGGTAAGATCGTGTGACATTGTTTTGTTTATCGCAGGCGCGATGGGATCGCTTAACGAACTCACGATCGCTCATGATGAAGGAAAAGTCATTGGTTGTTTGACGGGCACCGGAGGCGTCGCAGATAACGTTGATTATCTTTTGCAAAAGTTTTCGAAGGATACGGGAGCGCGCGTTTTTCAGCACTCAGATCCCGACCAACTGTTAAATGCTTGTTTGGAAGGCTTTAAAACGTAACGAACTTCAAGAGAGAACTTATGGACCTCGGAATAAAAGATCGCGTGGCATTGATTGCTGCCGCCAGCAAAGGAATTGGTTTCGCAACGGCGCTAGAGCTTGCGAAAGAAGGCGCACGCGTTTTCCTTTGTTCGCGTGACGAAAATGGCGCGAGTGAAGCAGCGCAGCAAATTCACGATGAAACCGGGGCCACGGTCGCGGGAATCGGCGCCGACGTCACGGATAACGAATCCATTGAGCGATTCGTTAATCTCGTTCATGAGCGCGCCGGCAGGATCGACATTCTTGTCAACAACGCCGGTGGTCCCCCATCCGCAACCTTCGCTGACACCGACCTCGATATGTTTCGCAAAGCGTTCGAGTTGAACGCGCTGTCAGCAATTCGTTTGGCGAACTTGGTCTTGCCTGGCATGCAATCGCAGAAATGGGGCCGCATCATAAACATCACTTCAGTTTCCGTTAAGCAGCCCATCGATGGATTGCTACTGTCGAACACTGTGCGCGCTGGGTTGACGGGCTGGGCCAAAACAGTCTCGACCGAAGTTGCTGCCAACAACATCACTGTCAACAACGTCGCTCCCGGCTACACCCTAACCGGCCGCCAGGAGGAATTAGCTACGGCTAGAGCCAAGGCGACGGGCAAACCCAGAGAAGAGATGATTGGTTTGTGGGCGGCGCAAGTACCGATGCGCCGGCTGGCCACTCCTGAAGAGATCGCCGCAGCGGTGGCTTTCCTGGCTTCCGAGCGCGCGTCCTACATAACGGGAGTAACGCTGCAAGTGGATGGCGGCTGGGTGCGGAGCTTGTTGTAATGCAGAAGGACGCAACAATCGTCGCGCCGTTCGCGGCCACCAATATCAGTGTCGCCGAATTTGATCATCCGTTTTGGGAAGCAGCTCCGCCTGCTTCCATCCAGCGTTTATGGTCCGGGGTGGAGGCGCCTGCGTCACGCCATGCTGAAGCCCGCATCATTTGGACTGACGAATCGTTAACGGTGCGGTTTATCTGCAACCAGCTTGAGCCTCTGCTGGTCAATTCTCATCCGGATTTGAGCCGGAAAAAGATCGGACTATGGGAAACAGATGTCTGCGAACTGTTTATCGCGCCGGAGTCAGAAACACCCAGTCGTTATTTGGAGTTTGAGGTTGCGCCGACCGGAGAATGGATAGATCTCGTAATCGACTTCGAGAGCGGCGAACGCCAAACTGATTGGGATTATCAGTCGGGAATGATTGCTGCAGCGCGCGTCTCTGATGGCGTGGTCGCGATGGCTATGCAGTTGCCCTGGAGTCGATTGCTCCCGCGACCTGAGCCCAACGATGTCTGGCGAGGCAATCTCTTTCGCTGTATCGGTGTCGGTAACGAACGCTATCTCGCTTGGCAACCTACAGGCACGCCCGAACCTCTGTTTCATGTTCCGGAAGCTTTTGGCTGGATCCAATTTGTGGGATGAATACGGAGAGAACGTCGATCAATACCTAACGAACAGATCCATTCGGTTCTAAAACATACTCCGCAAAGCGCTGGCGATCGGTTTCCGCCATCTCGACGATCTTCGCTCCGATTAGGTAGCCCGTTTCTGTCTTGTGTTCTTCGAGGCTCTCATAACGTATCGGCAAGACTTGCATTTCAACTGCTCCCTTTGGCAATTCGAGCTGCACCTTTATTTTCCGGTTCTCGCCGATAAGGTGATGCTCGCCGAGCAGGATTGTCGGTACCACCAGTGCAATTCCCTTCATGCTGACATCAAGAGTGTGCCCTTTCAGGCCGGCGCTTTGCCGCGATCCATTAAGCTTGACTGCTGGACCGACAAGCAAGAGCGAAAAATTAAGCCGGGCCTTTTTGCGCGTTGCGCGGCGCCGATCGCCGACGAATCGCCGCAGTAGTGAAACCAGTGATCGTGCTAGCTCCGCCATTTTTTCTGCCTGCAATTCTGCGGGTGGTCTAGTGGCCGCAGAATTCGTTGATTCGCGGCATTGTTTCTAAAGACACTAACGCACGGATTCTCAATTCTGCACGTGTCAATTGCCGCTGTAGAGGAAGGGCAAATCGGGAAGCGAGCGTCGGGAAAAGTCGCAGTCCATTCTAGGCAGCCCGAACGCGGGAAGCAATAGAAACTTTAGGGGACAAGTAGTGTGCGCAATCGGTGCTCAATTTGACTGGGCACGCAGGTCAAGGCGCTTCTTTTCACTGGCGGCGACGGTCACACGGACGGCCTTTCCGGCCTCTTTTCTGACGAATTCCTCAGACACAATTCCTGGAAGCTGCTCCCGACGGCGCACGAAAACCAGGTATTCACCTGGGGCTACAGTCAAAGAATAGCTGCCGTCAGGTCCGCTTCTGGTCGTGAAATAAGCGGTACGAAACTTTTCTTTGTCGCCGCCAACGGGGGCCAGCAACACTACAAAATCACTGGCCCCTTCGCTTTTGTCGGACAAAACTCGGCCATTTAGCCGGGCCGTCTCCATAGAAAGAACAACTCGAACGGGTCCGGCAATCGTATCCTCAATTACATTGAGCGGGGTGCCGCGTGAGTCCTTTCCATTTGCCGTTACTGACTTAACAAAGAAATTTGATCCCGGCGGCAAGGCAGCGGAAAGATACACATCGCCGCCCTGAACTTCACTGAAACTGAAAGAACCATCTGGTTGAACTCGCACCGGCAACGGTGGGGCAGGTCGACCACCCGCACGCACCAACTCCAGAAAAATCACGAGGCCCGGCGGCAGCGCTTGTCCATTGTCTAACTCAACCGCGCCGGTAATTGATCCTAACCCGTTGTGGTCTTGCTTGCGGCCAAACAGTCGTTGCCGCACTCAGCAACAACAG
>JBDUCC010000110.1:0-9676 GCA_040003675.1 bacterium
GAAGTGCCGCTTTTGTTCCGCTGAAATCGATCCGGTCGCTGCGGCTGCGGGCGCGGCGTTGCAGAAAAAAGTTAACGACGCTTGTAATCTAGCGAAGGCAACCCGGCACATGGCTGCGTCAATGTGGGTGTTTTTCGCCGTTGGCTTCATTTTCGGCTTTGCGAGGTTTGGGGTGATCGTACTTTTCTTTGGCGTGCCGGCGTCGTTGATATTGTGGCAAATCAAATATGGTGGTCTGCAGACTTCCGATCCTGATTATAAGAAAGCCAGGCGAGATAGGTGGATAGCTCTCGCGCTTTGGTTGCCGGCCAGCATTTTGCAATTTATCGTGCTGGTGCTTTCAGTTTTATTTTGAGAAGGTTCCAGCCAGCACAATCCAACACACTTAATGTTCATTGACTCTCACGCACACATCGATGGGGCAGAGTTTGATGCGGATCGCGCTGATGTGCTGCGTCGCGCGCGTGCAGCAAATGTGAACACCATTCTAAACATCGGCACCGGAGATCCACACAGCGGCGCGCTTGAGCGAGCGGTGGAGCTGACGTCGAAGAGTGAAGGTGTTTACGCAGCTGTCGGCACGCATCCTCATGACGCGCGTCTCTACGACCAGGCAGCGGAAGAGAAGATCAAAAAACTCATCAACCAGAATTCGGCAGTCATCGCCTGGGGTGAAATCGGGCTCGACTTTCACTACGACAATTCGCCACGGGATGTACAAGTTGACGTGTTCCGGCGCCAACTGCGGGCGGCACGAGAACTGAATGTTCCGGTGATCGTGCACACGCGCGAGGCAGAAGCCGAAACTGTCGACACGTTGCGAGCTGAGTGGTTTGGTTCCGGCTTGCCCGGCATTATGCACTGCTTCAGCGGTAGTCAATGGTTGGCCGATCAGGCAATCGAACTAGGCATGCTGATTTCCTTTTCCGGAATACTCACGTTCAAGAAAGCTGATGACTTGCGCTCTATTGCACGACAGGTGCCGCTGGATCGTTTACTTATCGAAACCGATTGTCCCTACCTGACTCCGGTGCCCTATCGGGGGAAAAGGAATGAGCCGGCATACGTGGTGGAGGTAGCGCGGTGTCTGGCGGAGCTGTGCGGCATAACTCTCGAAGAAACGGCAAAAATAACCGCCGGGAATTTCGCCCGGTTGTTTGCATTGCCGTTTTCTGTGCTCTAGCGACAACTTTCACATGCTCGCCTTTTGATGTTATTCTCAGATTCAACAAAACTTCAATTTGATCGAAGCGCCTTATCAACTAAGACCGCAATGGCCCAGCAAAACTCGTTCGATATAGTCTCGCAGGTGGATCGCGCTGAGGTAACAAACGCGATTCAGCAGACCATCAAGGAAGTACGACAACGCTTTGATTTCAAAGGCAGCACCGCGACCGTTGCGCTCGAAAAAGACGAGCTAATCCTAAGCGCAGAAGACGAAACCAAGCTGCGAAATATGAATGACATTTTTCAGCAAAAGCTGGTGCGGCGTGGCGTACCGCTCAAAGCCTTAAGTTATGGCAACGTTGATCCAGCAGCCGGTGGGACGGTCAGGCAACATGTGCAGATTCAACAGGGCATCCCGCAAGAGAAGGCCAAGGAAGTTGTAAAGTTCATCAAAGATTCGAAGGCCAAGGTGCAAGCCTCGATTCAGGGCGACGTGGTGCGCGTTTCGGGGAAAGACCGCGACACGCTTCAGGACATTATTGCCAAACTGAAAGCAAAAGATTTTGGCATCGACATGCAGTTTTCGAATTACCGGACAAACTAATAGAAAGCCGGACAGACTGGAAAGTCTGTCCTACTGTTAACAGTCAACACGAATGCACGCGACCGAACAAAGCGCAGTACTTGAAGAAGCAAAGCTTTCTGCGAAGCGCATCTTCAGTCTGATCGGAGCGGATCTCGCTCAGGTTGAGGCGGAGTTTGAGCGCCAGGCGCAGTCTAATGTTCAGGTAATTGCATACCTGGGCGACTACTTGCGCGAGTCGGGTGGCAAACGTGTCAGGCCCGCACTGACGATACTTTCAAACTATGCTGTTGGCGGGGATGGTTCACGTTACAACTCAATTCGCATGGCCACGGTAATGGAGTTTTTGCATACAGCCACGCTGGTCCACGACGACATCATCGATAGCGCCGACACGCGCAGGAACCGTCCAACTGTCAACGCGCTTTACGGAAATGAAACCGCGGTGTTGATGGGCGACTGGCTTTACATGTCGGCTTTTGAAACCAGCCTCGCCGAGCGATCGTTGCCGATCCTGGATATCCTCACGCGCGTCACACGCAAGATGACGGAAGGCGAGTTACTTCAATTAACTACACTTAAGCGCACTGATGTTTCCGAGCAGCAGTACCTCGATATTATTCAAAGGAAGACTGCCTATCTATTCAGCGCTTGTTGCGAAGTTGGCGGCATACTCGGCGGCGCAAGCGATCTCGAACAAAAAGCGTTGGCCGATTATGGTTTCAATCTTGGCATGGCGTTTCAGCTCACCGATGACCTGCTGGACTTTACCTCGAGCGATGACGCGCTGGGGAAGGGGGTCGGCGTTGATCTGTTGGGCGGGAAGGTAACTCTGCCGCTGATTTATTTACTGGCCAACGATCCTTCCACGCGCGATCTTATCGACCTCGTTATGACTGAAGGAAATTATTCGAAGCTGCCACGACCGCAGTTGCTTGATGCGCTTGATCGGGTGGGCGCCCTTGATCGGGCCAGAACTCGCGCGGATGAATACGCGGAAGCTGCATGCCTCGCTATCGGCAGTCTGCCAACTTCGGACTATTCCCAGGCTTTGGAAGCAATTCCCACCTATGTCCTCGACCGCGATCGGTAGGCGCGGCCCTTGGATTGTGGCGGCTTGACGCCGCTTTCCGGTGTGAGGGCACTCAAGGTCGAAAGCGGCGTCCAGCCGCCGCAGTCCAAAGAGTATTGTGCAATCCGTTAAATCCCTTTAAGATTTCGGCAATGATTGATCGGCCCAACGAGAATCTGCTTTCACGCCTGGAACAAAGCCTGCGGCAATCGCGAGCTGCGCGTATGCATCTCGCGGCGCGACTGCGAGAGCTGGAAGCTGAGGCGGACAGTGTGCGTGCCGAATTGGCCGAGATGGACACACTGGCCAGTCAAACGGAAGCGGCCATTTATCGACTGTTGTCGTCGGTGTTGGCGTCTAGCAACCTTTCCGTTGGCGGCCTGCCTTCTGACGCCGAATTGGAAGCCGCGATGCGCCAATCTCCGGCGCGTCCGCGCATGCCGCTGGCGCATGAAGTAACTCGCCAAACGATTCCATCGCTGCGCCCAAATACTGAAGCCATCAGCGATCGTTTCACAGACCGCACCATTCCCCAGGCAGTAACGTTGCTGCTGCGCGAGGAAGGGGGCTCCCTGCACGTAAATGAAATCTACAATCGCCTGCTTGAGGGCGGTTTCCGCTTCACCGGTCAGAATCCCACCATCAGCATCGCAGTCTCACTCAATCGAAACACACGGTTTCGCAAAGTCGCGCCGGGAACGTTCGATCTGATGATCCGCGACGCGTCGAAAGCTTCATAGCGAGTGGTCTCGCACCAAACAAAGCCGAAGATTTCCCATTTCTCATTTTCCAAAGTCGTACGTCCATCATGTGAAGCGCATTGTTGGGTTCAAATGGAAGATGGAAAATGACAAATGGTAAATTGAAAGTCTCCCCGGCCCATATCTATTGGTATGACGTCTGAGCAAGCGTCGTCTTGGCGTTCCCCCTCCGCGCGAATAGAATGCCTTCCATGCGCGCAATGATTCTTTCTGCCGGCTACGGCACTCGGCTGTGGCCGTTGACGGAAGATCGCACCAAGCCTGCCATTCCCATCCTGGGAAAACCTCTTGTTGGTTACGTGGCTGAATATCTCGCGCGGTACGGTTGCGATGAGATAGTCGTCAATCTTCATCATCGGCCCGATTCTGTGCGCCGGGCGCTAGGCGATGGCAGTAAATTTGGAGTCAAGCTCCACTACGTTGAGGAACCAGAGATTCTGGGAACTAGTGGCGGCATCGACAACGCACGCGCCTTGCTGGATGGCGAGACTTTTATAGTTGTCAATGGAAAGATAATCACGGATATCAATCTTGACGCAGCACTTCAAACTCATCGGCGCACGCGTGCGCTGGCTACGCTGGTGGTTTTGCCTAACGCGTCGTGCGAACGTTTTTCGATCGTGAAATCGAAGGACGGAATGCTGGACGGTTTTGGCGGCATGCCCAGCCCAGCGGATTTCGCGGGTCAGGACGCACCGCTCATGTTTACCGGCATTCAGATACTCGAGCCCGCCATCTTCGATTACATTCCACGAGGTGTATTCTCGCATTCAACTACAGACGTCTACCCGCAGGCTGTCGCCAAAGGCGAGCGCGTTGCTCTCCATGTCGCAGGAGGAAACTGGTATGAGTTGTCAACGATACACCGCTACCTGGTTATCAGTTTGCAGCTACTGGAGCAGACGGGCGCCAACATCAGCGTAGGCTCTGACTGTCAAATCTCGACGACGGCAGAAGTTAATGAAGCAATAGTGTGGGACAACGTAGTCGTGGAGGAGGGGGCGCGCGTCAGCCGGGCCATTCTTGCCGATAACGTTCGTATTCCCGCGGGGTCCATTGTTGAAAATGCGGCTGTGGTTTGCGCGTCGCTGGTCAAAGGAAAAGAGCGACCGGCAAAAGCTTTACGAGGCGATTTTCGCGGCGACAATTTTGTGGTGCCTTTGGCTGGGTGATACAATCGCGGTCAAAATTGTGAAGCAAAATGGCGGGACTGAGGCCGGTCCCGCCAACGTTTAATGGATCGCACGTTCCGGCGTTTCCCCAAATGAGCTCAGCAAAACAGGTTCCTGTGAACGCTTCTGAGGTTTCCCCACAAGATCGACTGACGCGCTTTTTGGAAAGTCAGGGTTCTCCCGGCAACTTAATTGTGCCGCTTACTCCTGATGCTTCAACCCGCAGCTACTTTCGCATTCCCTGGAAGAAAGGGAAGGCCGTCGCCGCTGTTTATCCCGAGCCGTTCGATCCGGATGTGCATCCTTATTTGGATGTAAGCCGGCTGTTTATCCATAACGGCATACCGGTTCCGGAAATCTATTGGATCGATGGCGAACACGGCATTATCGTGCAGGAAGACCTGGGCGATCGGCCACTGCTCCGGATTTATGAAGAGTCGCCTGCGGAGGAGTGTGAGGAATACAAGGAACGAGCCGTTAATCTAATCGCACAAATACAGAGGGCGACCGCCAGCGCTTATGAACAACAATCCATAGCGAGTCGTCTGGCCTTTGACGAAGCCAAACTTTCCTGGGAGTTCGACTTTTTTCTCCAACATTATTTTGGCAGCCTGCGGCATGAAACCTGGCGTCACGCGCAGGCTGCGGAACTTAAGGCGGAACTAAACGACATTTCAGCTGAGCTCGCCGCCCGTCCGCGCGTGCTTTGCCATCGTGATTTTCATGCTGCGAACCTGATGATTGATCCGGCTAACCGGCTGCGCGTGGTCGACCACCAGGATGCTCGCATGGGACCGGTCACGTACGACCTGGTATCCTTTTTGCTGGACCGCCGCGCTGAACCACCGTCACTTGCTGAGCTACGCGCCTATCGTTTGTTTCTTTTGGAGGAACGGCGCTTGTTGGGACTCGACGCGCTGGATCCGGATGAATTCGCGCAGGAGTTTCGTTTGATGACGATTCAGCGTGGGCTGAAAGCAATCGGCACATTCTCGTATCAAACGGCTGTGTGCGGCCGTGCTGCAACCTATGAACGGTTCATTCACCCGACGTTCTGCATAGTGCTTCAGGCAGCGGACTGGCTCGATAGATTTCCTGTGCTGCGACGTACGATAAGAGAAAGACTAAACAACAACTAACTGGCAGGCTGAAGAGATAAATGGTTACCGAATCAACATCATTGGGAAGAGTCCCCGCTGATCGAACTTTCATCAATGAACTTTCAGCTCATGTTGGCCAGGAAGTGATCATCAAGGGCTGGCTTTACAACTTGCGCTCAAGCGGCAAGATTCTATTTCCGCAACTGCGTGACGGCACCGGAGTAGTGCAGTGTGTGGCGCTGAAGAGTTCCGTAGCGCCTGAAGTATGGGAGGCGTTGAAGGGTCTTGGTCAGGAATCGGCGCTCGCGATTCGCGGCGTGGTACGCGCAGATTCGCGTGCGCCGGGCGGTTATGAGATCGATTTGATCGATGCCGAGGTGTTTGACGAAGTTCACGACTATCCCATTACGCCAAAGGAACACGGCACTGAGTTTCTCATGGACCATCGCCACCTGTGGCTGCGGTCGCGCCGGCAACATGCGATTCTGAAAGTAAGGCATACGGTAGTTAAGGCGGTGCGCGACTTTTTCGATAACGACGGTTTTACGCTTGCCGATGCTCCAATCTTTACGCCCGCTGCTTGCGAAGGCACCACCACACTCTTTGAAGTGGACTACTTCGACGGCGAAAAAGCTTACCTAACGCAGTCGGGCCAGCTTTACAACGAAGCAACGGCGGCGGCGTTTGGAAAAGTCTATTGTTTCGGACCCACCTTCCGCGCGGAAAAGTCGAAAACACGTCGCCACCTGACCGAGTTTTGGATGGTTGAGCCGGAGATGGCTTACGCCACGCTCGATGATGTGATGAAGCTGGCGGAGAGGATGCTCGGATATATTGCAGCACGCGTGTTGGAAGATCGCGTTGAAGAATTGAAGGTCCTGGAACGCGACGTTGCGAAGCTCGAAGCGATTGTGCCGCCATTTCCGCGGCTGCATTACGATGAGGCGGTGAAGATGCTCCATGAAGGACATGACAAAGGACTGATGGAAACTCGTTTTGAGAGGGGCGGCGATTTCGGCGCTCCTGACGAGACCTACATTTCTTCGCATTTTGATAAGCCCGTCATGGTCCATCATTATCCGGCAGAAGTTAAGGCGTTCTACATGGCGCGCGATCCGGAACGAAATGAACTGGCGCTGGGTGTCGATGTGCTGGCTCCGGAGGGTTACGGCGAAGTTATTGGCGGTGGTGAGCGCGCGACTTCGCTGGAGTTTCTCAAGGAACAGATTGCCTTGCATGAATTACCGCAGGAAGCTTTTGAGTGGTACCTCGACTTGCGCCGTTATGGCAGTGTGCCTCACGCCGGCTTTGGCATGGGCATCGAACGCTGCACCGCTTGGATGTGCGGCATCGAGCACGTGCGCGAAACGATTCCGTTCCCACGTATGCTCTATCGCCTGCGACCGTGAAGGTTCGTTTGCTTTTTAGCAGTAGGAGCAACACCTCTATAGAATCGCTTACCTCGCGCCGCCCCGGCCGGGGCACGCCTTAAACATCATAAGGAGAAACAAATGTCTCCCGCACCTGCAACAGACGACGAGCAAGGAGCTGACGAGCGACTGCGAGCGGAATTCAACGATTGGGTCCGCGCTGGCCGTGGTCCAAGCATGGAGAGAGGGCATCGACCGGTCGGCGAACAGGCGATCCGCCTATTGGAAATCCCTGACGACGGCCGGGTGCTCGACGTTGGCTGTGGCAACGGGTGGGCAACCCGGTTGATGGCCCAGGATGCACCGCACGGTCGGGTCGTCGGCATCGATATTTCGGATGAAATGGTTGATCTGTCCCGCGAGTCCACAGTGCTTTCCAATGTGGAATTCCGCGAGGCCAGTGCAGAAAAACTGCCCTTTGCCGAAAATGAGTTTACCCATGCGTTCTCAATGGAGTCGCTTTATTACTACGGCGATATCTTGCGCGCGTTGAAGGAAATTTGGAGAGTACTCAAGCCCGGTGGCCGGTTTGCTTGCGTGGTTGACCTCTATAAGGAAAACCGGCCTTCGCATCAGTGGGTTGCCGACTTAAAGGTCCCGGTGCATCTCCTCAGCATTGACGAGTATCGTTCGCTGTTCGAAGCCGCGGGTTTCGTTAATGTGACGGACCAGCGCGTTTATGATCCAACTCCAGTCCCTGAAAATTATGCAGGCGGCAGTTTCAAAACTCGTGAAGACTTTCTTGAGTACCGGGCCACGGGCTCGCTGCTGATCATGGGTGAGGTCGCGGAATGAGCGATGGCGTTGAGCGCATCGTTACGATCTTCGGCGGCGCCAAGTGTGCCGAATCGGATATCGAGTATGCGCAAGCGCGACGCGTCGGCGAATTATTGGCTGACGCCGGCTATACCATTTGCACCGGTGGCTATCTCGGCGTGATGGAAGGGGCGAGCCGCGGCGCCCACGAACGCGGCGGACGCGTGCTAGGCATCACGATGAATCAATTCAAAGCCGAGCCTAATCGTTTCCTCACCGACAAAGTTGCAACTGCACATTTCTACGAAAGACTACAACTGCTTATTACGCGTTCGGTTGGCTTCATCGCGATTCGCGGTGGCATGGGAACGGTAACTGAGCTGTCACTCGTGTGGAACAAAATTCAAACCCGCGTCATTGGGCCGCGGCCGTTGGTGTTGCTAGGCGATTGCTGGCCCCCAATTGTGCGCGAATGGCAAAAGCATCTCGCGGTGACCGATGAAGATGTATCCGCGCTCGATTTCGCCCGAACACCCGAGGAGGCCGTGGCGATTATTAATGAAAAATCTCAAGGAGTGATTTTATGAACTGTCCCAAGTGTGGCGCCCAGATGCTTCCCGGCGCCGTCTTCTGCGGTGGCTGTGGTTATCGCTTATCGCCGACGGATGCGGCTCCGGCGGGATCCTCGCCATCTCAGGCGGGCGCCCAATCGCATGGAATCCATATCGACGAAGATTCAAAAGGCCAGGGCGGTGGTTATAGATATGAAGTATTACATCAACCGGCGTTTTCGCTGGCTGTGATTCAACTGCAAGCCGAGCAGTCCATCCAGGCCGAGGCCGGCGCCATGGTCTCAATGTCTGCAAACATCGAGTTGCAATCACAAATGAAGGGCGGTTTGTTCGGCGCTATCAAACGCGCAGCAGGCGGTGAATCGGCGTTTGTTTCTACTTTTACGGCGCGTGGTGGGCCCGGTGAAGTGACGTTCGCACCCGGCGCGCCCGGCGACATTGCTGCAATCGAACTCAACAACCAATCGTTCTTCGTCCAGTCAAGTTCATATCTTGCCGGCGATGCCAGTTTGACCGTGGATACGAAGTGGGGCGGCGCGAAGTCGTTCTTTGGTGGTGAAGGATTGTTCGTGATGCTGGTGCAGGGCCGCGGCTTGCTTTTGGTGTCATCATTCGGGGCAATCCATCGAAAAGTCTTGCGAGCCGGGGAGCGATACGTCGTGGATACTGGGCATCTGGTAGCCTGGGAAGGAACAACGCAATACACTTTACGTAAGGCGGCCGCAGGATTCTTTCGCAGCATGATGAGCGGCGAGGGAATCGTCGCCGAGTTTAGTGGACCAGGCGAGCTTCTAATTCAAACCAGAAATCTTGCGGCCCTGGCGGGACTGCTCAGACCATTCTTCCCGACGCAGTCCGGCGGGAGCAGCGGTTTTAATATCAATCTGGGCGGCTGAGAGGCTTTGGAAAAGTCGTTTAATTAGTTGCTGCCTGAGATTTACGAATTCTGTTCCCCTCTCCCGTTGGGAGAGGGGTTAGGGGAGAGGGCAGGGGCAGCTAAAACCCCACCCCGACCCTCCCGCAAAGGGGGAGGGAGAAAAGAAGGTGATTAGTATTGATGGTT
>JBDUCC010000111.1:0-9574 GCA_040003675.1 bacterium
ACTTTGGACTTAGTCGATGTACGGGCCCATGAGGTCAGTACCACCACGCGGTAGCGGGTGGGTTCTGGAGTTCCGCCTTCGGTCGAGAATTGACAACTGATAATCGCCAATCATGAGACCCACCCGCTACCGCGTGGTGGGACTGACCTCATAAGCCCGCGCGTTGCAACTACTCGCAACTTGTTACTGGCGCATCGTCAAACTACTTAAGGATCTAATTCGCTGGCGGCGTTCCCGTTCGCGCCACGATGAAAGGCTCCACCCCCAGTTCGCGTCGATAGAACACTCGCGGCCGCTGCAGATTTCGTTTTACCGGATCAGTCTTCTCGTCACCGGGGACAAAGGCTACCACCTGTTCCAATTGTCTTCCCTGGCCTTCCTTCAGTTTCTCTTCCTGCATTTGCGGCACTCGTTGCGTGGCGTAATCAAGCCACTCTTTCAGGAACACCTGGCCATCCGCGGGCTGAATGTCAGCGGCTGAAGTTTTCAGTCCCTCTTCAACTAACGCGTAGGTCAAATAGCCGTGACCCAGCCTGGCTGCTTCCATCGCCGCCTGGTAACTCTGGGCCGCCGTCAACACGTACATTCCCTTTTCATAGGCCAGTTGGGCCAGTCCCCTGCTATTCATCGGTCCGCGACGCTTTTCGGCAGCTTCGAGTGCCTGACCCGAATTGCACGCATCAATCACCAATAGAAACTGCCCTACATCGATCCCTTCAAAAACACGCTCCAGCTCTCGATCGGAAATGCTGCGGGCGACAATCGTTTGCAGCGCTGCTGCATCGATTTGGTTTCGTGCTCCGGCGTATCCGAGGTCATGCGGAATCAGGTAGAACTGATTCTGTTGTGCGGTGCCGTGCCCAGCGTAGTAAACGACCACAGCATCTTCAGGTTTGACGCGCGTGGCGAGACTGGTCAACGCCGCAAGTACATTTGCTTTGGTGGCTTTGGCATCCTGTAACGAAATGATCTCCGTGGTTTGGTATTTTTTGATCTGCGTCTCTTGCCGTTGTAGTTCGTTGGCGAAGTCAGTGGCATCGGCTACCGCGTAACGAAGATCAAACTGCGAATTCGCATACTTGTTAACAGCGACTGCCAGAATGTAGAGAGTGCCGGGCTGCCGCAAGCTTTCGTTGCCGGTGACCGTGATGGTGGCATCAGCGCTTTTTACGTTGTCGCGATTGAAGCCATACGCAGTGAAAAGATTTGGACCAGCAACAATCGGAATCTGTGCCTCCAACACCACGCGGCTCTGTCCTTTCAAAACGTCGCCGCGCCAGGCCTTGACCAAAGCTCCGTTGCGAAACAGTCGCACGTCCTGAGCGCCTGCGGGAGCCTGGCTTACTTCTACTTTGACTCCGATCGTCCGTGATCGAATTTGGGCGGCTGCAACTTGCGCCTCATCTACTGCCACCTTCACAGTCGGCTGCCGGCGATCCTTTTGCGTGATATTCTGCGGCGCCACCGGTCGCTTGCCGGCGTAGAGATCCGCCAGCAAACTCGGGTAATAGTAATCATTAAAAAATAGTTCGATGGGAGCAACATCGAAGAGATTCGACGAAAATCGCCACAGGATCTGGTTCCAGGCGGCCGGTGAACCATCAAACAATCCGTCTGGCGTCAGCACCAGCCAATCCTGCTGGTCCAGTGAAAACAAACTAGCCAACTCTCTTCCGGTCGTCACGTCCCACAGCTTCATACTCGTGTCGCTACTACCGCTGACCAGAAGTTTTCCATCTGAGTTGAAGGTGAGCGAGTTAATGCTACCTTTGTGCCCTGCCAACGTTTGCAGGGGACGCTGTATCATTTGCGGCTCTCCTTGTGGCCCACGCATGAGTACTTCCCAAATCCGAATCTCGCCGTCCGCGCTTCCACTCGCCAGCTTCTTACCATCCGGGCTGAAGGCGACCGCGTTCACCCATTCCAAATGGCCCGTGTAGATCGCATCGGCCTCTCCCGACTCGATATCCCAAATAAGAATGCTCCGGTCCTGGCTGCCGCTCGCCAATTTCTTTCCATCAGAACTGATAGCAAGCGCAATGACGCCCTCGGAATGCGCCGTCAGGGTTTGCATTTCCTGCCCCGTTGCCACAGACCATACCTTGATATCGGCATCCTGGCTGGCGCTTGCCAACAACTTGTTGTCAGGGCTGAAAGCCAAATCCCTAATGCTCTTTCGATGACCTGTCAGTGTAAACAACTCACGACCAGAACCTGCGTCCCAGAGTTTGATCGCATCGTCGCGGCCGCCTGCTGCAATCAGTTTTCCATCGGAGCTAAGGGCCACCCGGTCAGGCACAAACCTGGACTGGCGCGGAACGGTAATAGTTCGTTGAGCCTCTGACTGCGCTACATTCCAGACGCTAACGGTGCTACCGAAACTTCCGGATACTAGTCTGGTTCCATCGTTGCTTAGACCAATTGATTGTCCACTGTTCCTGCCCGTTAATGATCGGACCAGTTGCCCAGTAACCGGGTCCCAGATTTTAATTGTGTCATTGCGCCTTATGCCGGCAACCCCTGCTTCGAGTGCACTCGCCAATACCTTGTCATCACCACTCAGCGCAATCGTCGCAACGGCCGCGACATGACCCTTGAGAACGCGAACCTCCTGGCGTTTGGCGCTGTCCCAAAGCGCCACTGTATTGTCGGAGTTGCCGACTGCCAGGAGTTTGCCGTCGGCGCTGAAAGCAACCGAATCAACACCCAGTTGCGATCCTTCAAGAGTCTGCAACTCCTGCCCGGTTGCGACATTCCACAACTTGATTGCAGTCCCATCCGCGCCCGCGAGTGTCTTTTGATCCGGACTGAAGCTCAGAGCTCGGGCGTCTCCAGCGAGTGTGCGCAGAGCCTTGCCCGTCGCCGCGTCCCAAAGCTTGACGCCGCCACCTCCAGTAGCCAGCACGCTACCGTCGTGGCTGAAAGCGATCGGCCTCTCCATCGGAGCATTTGATTCCGTAACCTTGATCGCTCGGATTTCGGTTCCCGATGTGACGTCCCACAGTTTTACCAGTTGAGCCCCGGTCGCCAATACTTTGCCGTCACGACTGAAGGCCACGCTTACTGGAAGACCGGCAAAGGCGGTGGGGCCCGCCGCCAACGTGTGCAATTCGCGCCCGGTAGCCACATCCCAAAGCTTCACCGACTGATCCCCACTACCACTCGCTAGCGTCTTTCCATCAGGACTGAAGGCAACAGAAGAAACAAAAAGCGTGTGGCCTGTCAGAGTTTGCTTTTCGCGACCGCTGGCGACATCCCAGATTTTTATCGTGTTATCAGCACTGCCGCTGGCCAGCTGTTTGTCGTCAGGACTGAATGCAACCGAGTTCACTGTTCCGGTGTGTCCCTTAAGCGTTCGTAGCTGATTACCGGTGGCCGGATTCCAAAAAACTATCGTCTTATCGACACTACCCGAAGCCATGAGCTTGCTGTCGCTGGTGAAGGCGATGGATAGGACCTGCCCCGCATGGCCCGTCTGCACACTCAGCTCAGGCTTTTGCCCTATCACGAGGACAACGGAAAACAAAACCACGATCGTAGTAAGGGTTGAGAAAAGAAGGAGACGCATTATTCCTCCTGGTGGGGATCGGTTCCCAGCCTGCGGAGCAGGCTGGGTGTTACCGCAGCGGATTCCTTATCGAGGTTTGCAATTCCACCGGCACTGCGCGCTTAAACGTAAACAGAAACTTTTTGAAGTTACCGCACACATAGATTCTGCCCGTTACTGGCCAAACCTCTCTTGAGTTAAATACGTCGTCAATTGTTCTCAAGACCGCCTGCGGTGTGCTGACAAATATTCGCACGGAGGGCGCGAGAGTTAATGGCTCCTTGTTCGGGAGTTTAAATGGGTAAACGTAATCATCGAGCGTGACGGGTGCATCATTGACCTTCATGTCCTCGAAAACGAGTAAGTCGACATCTCCCTGATGTTTCACCGCTGCGAGTATTACCGGCACATCAAAGGTCACGCCAAGCGGGCTAACTCCGACGAGTTCCGGCTCGCCTAAGCGGATCAAGAGTGGCTCAGTTTCGTCGTACTCATCCTTGTCAAACTTTTCCTTCTCCGATTTCTCGTCCGGTTTTTTCTTGCCCGACTCGCTGGGCTTTTTCATTTCCACTTCAGCGCGATGGATCTTGTATCCGCGTACCTCTTTCGGCATGGGTCTGCCCGTGCCCTCATTAGGTTGCTGGGCGAGCACGACAAGCGCGAAAGGCAGAAGCATCAGAATCAACAGGCCAAGGTACTTAAGCAAGGTCATATACGTTCTCCTTCTCAATGTGTGCATGGTGGACTCAGCTTCCAAGTGCAACAGGGGAATTGGCGTTCGCTCCAGCGGAGCGAGATGTTAAGTTCATTGCTCATTAAGGAAGCGGAAGCTGCGGCAGGTTTTCAGGCAGCGTTCGCAATTGTCTACCCATTTGCTTTTCAAATTCCGATTCCGATTGCGGCAATTGTTTGACGATGCCACTAACAACCCGCCTCGCCAGCGCTTGATCTCGAAGTGAAGTGACTTGCCAGTTGCCCCCCTCGCTGCGCTCCATAAGTAACTCGACTTCGGCAGCACGACTGACTCTGACCTGGGCGCTCTCGCCGGCTTGGTGAATCTCAGTCACAAAAGGCATGGCCAGCGCAGTCACCAGAAACGGCCACGGGCTGGCTGAACCCGCCAGCTCATTAACTCGATTCCGAATTTCCTCTCTAACGCCCTCTTTGACAGCCGCAACGGGTTCGGGTGCGAGTGATTCGAGTTGCGTGCGCATGGAGGTCACCGTGGCAGTGGTCAGGCCAATGGCGGAATCCTGCGCGCCCTGGGTAATGAAATTATCAATTACCCGATCCAGATCCACGACTCGATCGAATGCCGCTCGGTCATTTTGTCGCGCTGCATCAACGACTAGCGCAAGGGTATAAGCAGGAGTCGTTTTGATGTACTGCCACCAGACAAAGAAAACTACCAAGCCGATAATCACGACACCGCCCGGAATCAACCAAAGCCGGCGGCGCTTGGAGGTCTTTGGGGTGACACTCATCCAATATCCTGTGAGCGCAAGGCCAGAATCGTTCCGCCCGTTAGACCGAGAAACATCAACAGCAGGACAAGCGGGTTTAGCCAACGATCGCCCCAGGGATGCAGAAAGTCTACATACCCGCTCAGGTCATCCGGCATTTGCACCACCTTCACTTGCGGCGGTACCGGATCGAGCTTAGGCTTTTTAGGTTTGGTGGGCTCAGTACCTCGCCGTCCACGCATGTTCCATTTCTCCAGGTCTTTCTGATACGTGTTCATCTCTTTGTCAAAGTCGTCAAACTTAGCTTCTGACTTCGACTTATAACCCTCAACATCTTTCTGCTTCTGATCAACTAACTGGTCGTTTTGATACTTGATGTCTTTGTAAAGACCGCGGCCATCATTTTGTGCCGCCGGCTCTGCCTTTTCATCTTTGCCGCGCAAGGTTGGCAGAGCTGAGAAACGCTTCATCTCATCGAAGGACCAGGTCGCGGGCATGACTACCCCAACGTATTTCGAAATTCCTTTGGGAACTCCCACCAGGCCGCAGAAGAGAAGTTGCGGAATTAGCATAAGCGGCACAAAGCTGGTGGCCATCTCCGACGTTTTCACGATCGCTGAGACGAATAGACCCAGTGCAATACCAACCATCCCCGTCAGAATCATCACCAGCAATTGCGGAACGCCGTAGTAATCACCGGGTAGCTCCATTAGGCCCGCAGCTTGAAGAAGTCGCAGCGATCCGAAAAGAAGAATACATTGCAGGCCCACAATCAGACTGAGAACCAGCAGTTTCGAACCAACATAAGGAAGCAGTCCGAGGTTGACCATTCTTTCGCGATTATAGACCGCCCGTTCTTTGATAATTTCGCGGGCCGCTATCGAGGTGCCAAACCAAACGGAGACCAGCGCCAGCACAAAGTAGGGAAAGTCGCGCGAGCTCTCCTTGTCTACCACCAGGTAAGTTAGGAAGGCCACGATCGGAGCCTGGCCAAACAGAATAACTAGATTGAACTTGTCATGACGCAGCACTTCAATGTAGCGCTGCGCAAGAGTTTTCCATTGGCGCAGACGGTCGGTTACGGTATGACGATGCCTGGTTGGAGCGGCGGCTTGCTGTTGCCCTTTGAGCGCGCCGAGAGGCTGCAGAATGTTTAATCTGTACTCTTCTGTTTCCGTGAAGCGCCGCTTCCATTCCTCGGCGACCCCTTCGGCAATCTGCTCCCTTTGCAGTTTATGGCTTCGCTTCTGTTCTGCGGTGGCATTCGCAGTCAATGCGGGGAGCTTGCTGACGCCGGCCTCTATCGGCGCTTCCAATTTGTCGTAAAGATCTTTGAAACTGTCAGCGCCGACATGCCGGAGAGCAGCCTGGGGGCCTCCATAAAAAACGAGTTTGCCCCGCATCAGTACCACAATCTTATCGAAGAGCTTTACGTTCTCCATCGCGTGCGTCGTCAGGATT
Source organism: bacterium (assembly GCA_040003675.1). Lineage (GTDB taxonomy): Bacteria > Acidobacteriota > Blastocatellia > Pyrinomonadales > Pyrinomonadaceae > PSRF01. The sequence goes on from JBDUCC010000111.1 coordinate 6,472, forward strand.
ACGGTGCGTCCCGATTCGGCAATCTGGCGGAACAGTTTCATGACCTTCTCTTCTGTCGCCGGATCAAGACCAGAAGTGGGTTCGTCGAGATAGATGATCGAAGGTTTAGTAATCAGTTCTACCGCGATCGAGACGCGCTTGCGTTGGCCGCCGGAAAGTTGACCAACTGGAACGTCCCGGCGCTCTGACAGGCCGGTGACGTCCATCACTTCATTAATGATTTGATCTATTTCCTGAGTGGAAACGTCACTCGATAATCGCAGGCGGGCAACGTAGTAAAGTGTGCGATAGACCGTCAGCTCGCGATGAATGATGTCGTCCTGTGGAACATAACCAATCGATTGCTTGAGCGAATCCAGGTGCTCGTAAAGATCCTGACTGTTAACCAGCACCAGCCCGCTGCTCGCTGGGCGCATACCATTGAGGGCATCCATCAAAGTGGACTTGCCCGCTCCCGATGGGCCCAACAGGCCGACGAATTCGTTAGGTTGAATGGTTAGGTCAACATCGTCCAACAGCTTGATGGTTCCCCCGCCGGCGCGGTTGGGTACGATCTTTGTAATATCAATCGCATCGATACGCGTCTTTGAACGCGTGTCGAGGACCGCAACCCCTCTCTCCGGATCGACCAACAACAGGAATGGCCCAATCTGTACAGTGTCACTCGCGCTAATCTGCACCTTGCTCTTAATTCGAGTGCCATTGACGTACACGCCGTTGGTTGAACCAGCGTCCTCGATAAAAACGGCCCCATTCGATTTGCTAACGCGTGCGTGATAATTCGAGATCTGCAGACCGTCGAGTCTGACGTTGTTGTCGGTAGCGCGGCCGATCGTTAGCGGTGCGTTTCCTGCGAACGAATGAAGATTTTGCCCGGCGGCGCCCGCGACTCGCTGGTCCATCGACTGGGCACCCGGGGCTGATTGGCCGGTCCGTGATTGAACGGGAGCCATAATGGTGGCGGGCATAGCTCGATCTGGAGCTGCTCCAGCATGGTTCTTTGGTGCAGGGCTAGCTGGATCGCGGAAATATAGGACTGGGCCACCCCTGCCCAATTGAATTTGATCGCCATCACTCAACAAACTGGCCGCGACAATTCGTCGGCCATTCAGGAGCGTCCCATTGAAACTGTCTTGGTCGATAAGTTCGAATCGATTGTCGCGCCGTTTGATAGCCGCGTGACGGCGCGAAACAAGGCCGGCATCGGCAGCAATTCTGATGTCCATATTTGTATCGCGCCCGATGCTTGAGATGTCGCGCGCGATCTCAAACCTTTGGACGGCGCCATGGGTTGCGAGTTCAAGGAAAGTGGGCTCACGATAAGCGGCAGTAGATGCGATCCTCTCTTCAGCTGGAACAGCAGCGGCTCTAACTGGTTCAGCCCGTGGGCTCGCCGGCGCGGCTTGAGCAGGCGCGATTCTGCCAACCACCAACACTGGTCCAGCGGGACCAAACTGCACGCGCGCGCCAGCGCGTATCTCCGACGGCGCTGATATTTGCCGCCCGTCGAGAAACGTTCCAAAGCGTGAGTTCAAATCAACGAGCAGGTTCCGCGCACCTTCGACGCGAAACTCTGCGTGCTTGCGCGAGACCATCGGCCATTCGTTGCCATCAAATACGATCTGACAGTCACTGCCATCACGACCGACCTTTACCGTTCCCGCGTCGAATTCGCGTTCAGGTTGAAGCTGGCCGTTAGTCTCTTCTGATAGATAGATTTTCATAGACTCAGAGGTGCAGCATTCGCTAACGCCTCGTAAATAAACTGATGGCCGGTCTCTCGCGGTTGTTGAATGACCTGAACCCTCCTTGAAAAATCTGGAAGTAAAGCTGAGCCAGACGCCCTGTAGCTGGGTGGGGTATCTTTCTGAGCAAAGCAGATAACCTACCGACCGCGAAAAATCAAGGAAAAGTTGCGCTCCGTTTGCAATAGGCCTACAGCGTGGCGCGGGCGACAGCACCTTTCACTGGGACCGCGGGCGTCCCGCCCGCAATGAGCGTGAAGTGCGAAAACTCGTTACACAAGTAGACGACTTTGCATGCCACACGCGATTGTGAAAACCTCTTTCGCGCTTCGCGCTCATTGCGGGTGAGACGCCCGCGCTCCCAGAAGCTGGCTTGAGGGGAACACGATCGTTCGGGCAACTCCGGATCTCGGACTCATCCCCCCTGCTTGATCGTTCGACTTCGCCTGAGGTAATATTCGAACGAACGTTCGAACGGCAGTTAAACTCGCGGAAACAGGCCCGAAATGTGGGAATCGCGCAGCGGATTTTGAGGAGTGCATGATCAACTTTCAAACATCACCTGACCAGTATCATCACTGGAAATTAACAATTAACGGACCGGTGGCAACCCTGACGATGGACGTTCAGGAAGACGAGACGCTTGCCGAAGGCTATAAGCTGAAACTCAATTCTTATGACCTGGGCGTAGACATTGAACTGGCCGACGCGGTCCAGCGGATTCGTTTCGAGCACCCTGAGGTGAAGGTTGTAGTTGTCACCAGCCTCAAACCGCGAATCTTCTGCGCCGGGGCAAACATCTACATGCTTGGTACCTCTTCGCACGCGTTCAAGGTCAACTTCTGCAAATTTACAAACGAAACCCGCTGCGCCATCGAGGACGACTCGCAACACTCAGGTCGGCGTTACGTAGCCGCGCTTAATGGCACGGCTTCAGGCGGCGGCTATGAACTGGCAATCGCGTGCGACGAAATCTATCTGGTTGATGATGGCAACTCCGCGGTTTCCCTTCCCGAAGTGCCGCTGCTTGGAGTGTTGCCCGGCACCGGTGGTCTAACGCGTTTGGTTGATAAACGAAAAATTCGTCGCGACCGCGCCGACGTTTTTTCCACGCTCGCGGAAGGGTTGAAAGGAAAGCGCGCTACGGAGTGGGGACTGATCGACGGTTCGTTCCCCACCAGCAAGTTCCAGGAATCGATCGACGCGCGCGTGCAGGAGCTCGTAAAGCAAACTGTTAGTTTGCGGAGCGACGTTGAAAGGTCCAGCTTGAGTGAAAGCGAACCACTGCAAACTAACAGTTTGGTTTACGGGATCAAACTCAACCCACTGCAATTGGAAATAAAGCCCGCCGGTCTTGA
>JBDUCC010000112.1:0-9550 GCA_040003675.1 bacterium
GTTCTTTGCACGAGATCACGGGGCGGTGGTGATGGCTGCGCCTTTGGGGGGCATGGGCGCGCCCCATCGCCCCGTGCTGCTTCGAGAAACGATTGAATTCCTCAAGCCTGAACGAGGAGGCCTGTTTCTCGACTGCACGGTGGGACTGGGTGGACATAGCGAAGCGATCCTTGAAACTTCAGAAACGACGCGCGTCATCGGATTCGATAGGGACGGTGAAGCACTGGCCGCGGCAACGCAACGGCTGCTTCGGTTTGGCGAGCGCTTTCGCGCAGTGCATGCCGACTTTCGGGACGTTGGCCGTGTGCTGAATGAGCTTGGCGAAGAAAAGCCGGCCGGCGTTCTCGCCGATCTTGGTGTTTCCTCTCTCCAGTTTGATTCTGAAACGCGCGGATTCAGTTTTCGTTTTGACGCGCCACTCGACATGCGCCTGGACGCGGCAGGAGATGAAGACACGGCCGCCGAGCTTCTGCTGCGACTCTCGGAAGAAGAGATAGGCCGAATCATCTTTGAATACGGTGAAGAGCGGAACTCGCGCCGCATCGCCAAATGGATTGTTGAGCATCGCGAGCAAGGACAGCCGATAGCTACCACCAAAGAACTGGCCGACCTGGTGGCACGCGCTTCCGGTAAGCAAAAACGCCAGCGCATTCACCCGGCAACGCGCACTTTCCAGGCCTTACGCATTGCAGTCAACCGCGAGTTAGAAGGTTTAGCTCCATTCGTTGAAGAAGTCGTAGATCTTTTAGAAACCGATGGCCGCTTCGTGGTAATCAGTTTTCATTCCCTTGAAGACCGGATTATGAAGCGCGAGCTGAGGCGGCTTTCGGGGCAGTGCCAGTGTCAGCACAGAACTGGTGTTTGCAATTGCGGCGCACGCCGTGCGGTTGAGTTGTTGACGAAGCGTCCGGTTACGCCGGACGAGCTTGAGATTGAAGCGAATCCCCGGGCCCGCAGCGCTAAGCTGCGAGCTTGTCGCAAGCTCTGAGATTTTGAGATCTCAGATTTGAGCTCTGAGATCTCAAAACAGCAAACAAAAAAATTAACTGACCCGGAGTTCCCCGCTATGAACAGAGTTCCCTCAAAACAGCGCAACGCCAAAATCCGGCGGGATCGCGACGTACGCGCCTTGTCACGGCTGGCGCTATTGCTTTGCTGCGGCCTGGTGTTGGCGGGTGGTTTCGTCTTCGCGGCCCAGCAGTATTTCACTGCGATTCAATATGGTTACAAGAGTGAGACTCTTCGTAGCGAACGTGAAAAGCTACTCGCGGAACGGCAGCACCTGATGTTGCAGAAGGAACAGGCCTTCGCTCCGGCCCGACTTGGATCTGAAGCGCGGGAGCTGGGACTGAAACCTTTGTTGGCCAGCCAGGTGGGAACGCCGAAGCCCGGTAAGAACAGCCAGTTGCCAATCGCGCCGGGTTTGATAAATCCCTCCGCTTCGTTTCAGCGCTAAGTAATCGTTAGCGACCGCAGCTCGACGGGGAATTGCAGTCGAGTTGCTCTCCCTCTCAGTTTGTAAGAAGGGAACACCCAGGGAATGTTGGCGCGCTCTTCCGCTCAATCAGAAGCACAACCCGATGTCTCGATTCGCCGCACGCTTTTTGTTGCGGCGTTCGTAGTTTTCTGGATGCTGGGCATCAGCGCGCGACTGGTCTATTTACAAGTTTCGAGTCATGACCAGCTCGTTGAGCGGGCACACAGGCAACAACAGGATGCGGTTGAAACGGCGCCACAACGCGGACCACTGCTCGATCGGCGCGAGCGCGAACTGGCGCGCACGATCGACACTACCTCAGTGTTCGTCGCACCCGATGAATTCAAGCCGGGCAAGAAAGAAACAGAAGCGCAAAAGCTGGGAGAGATCGACTGCACCGCAAACAAACTTTCGTCGGTGCTGCGTCTGAATCAAAAAGAACTCGCCGGCCAAATCATTGAAGCGAGAAAAAATGGACGCGGCTTTCTCTGGATTGCCCGCCGGATAGAACCAGACCGGGCGGTGGCGTTGGAAGCGATGGAATTAGCCGGCGTGCACACGCGCAAGGAGCCGAAGCGCTTTTATCCAAACGGCCCGCTGGCGGCGAATGTCCTCGGCTTCGTCGGACTTGATGGCAATGGACTGGCAGGCATTGAACAGGCTTTCAACGAAAAGATCCTGGGCGAACCGGGCAAGCTGTTTATCGAAAAAGACTCACGCGGCCTTGCTTACGAAAGCACTGAAATTCCGGGACGGCCTGGCCAGACGATTGTTCTGACGATCGACCAGTCAATTCAGTACCAGGCTGAAGCAGCGTTGACGGCAGCAGTTGCCGAGTCGCATGCCAAGGCGGGGACCGCAATCGTCATGGATCCGCATACGGGAGAGATTCTGGCGCTGGCAAACGCTCCCACATTTGATCCCAACAACGTAGGCGCCGCGCCGCCGGCAGCTCGGGCTAATTGGGCGCTGCAAAATATTTACGAGCCGGGATCGACGTTCAAAATTGTCGCTTACGCTGCCGCCCTCGAGAAGGGAATAGCCAAACCTGAGGACCACATCGATTGCCAAATGGGTTCGATCACGGTCGCCAAGCGAGTGATTCATGATCATCATCCCTTCGGAAACCTGACGCTGACCGAAGCGCTGGCGAAATCGAGCAATGTGGCCGCGATCAAACTCGGACTGCGCCTCGGCAACCCGACGATGTACGACTACATCACGCGTTTTGGTTTTGGTTCCCGCACCGGAATTGAATTGCCGGGCGAAACTGCCGGCATTATTCATGCTGTTAATCGCTGGCTGCCCTCATCGATTGGTTCGGTTGCCATCGGCCAGGAAGTCGGCGTAACACCGTTGCAAATGGCGGCCGCGTTTGGCGCCCTGGCAAACGATGGCGTGCGCATCGCGCCGCACCTCATTCGTGAGATCCGTTCTGCGACGGGAACCAGCATCTATCGACCTAACCCGGAACAGCGCCGGGTGATCAGCCCAAAGACTGCGCGTGCGTTGCGCGGAATGTTGGAAGACGTAACGCTCAACGGCACGGCAAAAAAAGCGCAACTGGATGGCTATACCGCGGCCGGCAAAACAGGCACGGCACAAAAGGTCGACCCCAGAACAAAGCGGTATTCAAATACCAAATACATCGCATCGTTTGTCGGTTTCGCACCGGTTAACAATCCGGCAGTAGTAATCATTGTGGTGATTGATGAGCCAGCCGGCGCTTATCACGGCGGCGACGTAGCTGCTCCGGTGTTTCGCCAGATCGCCGAACAGATTCTGCCGGAGATGGGCGTGATGCCGGATACAGAGTTTAAGAACGCGAATGAGCTGGTAGCCAGCGTGCGTGAAGCGCCAATCGCGGACGATCGGGTTTTGACTCAACTCGCCGAACAGAAGCAGGCTGCTGCAGCCACCTTACCTAAAGTTGTCAATCGAGCTAACGGCGGCGAAGTGATTTATGCGGTATCGACCAGCAAGGCGATGTTGATGCCAGACCTGCGTGGTCGCAGTGTGCGCGATGTTGCACGGGCGTGCGCGCAACTTGGTTTGCTGCTCGAAGCGCACGGCGAAGGACGGGTTGTGAAGCAAACGCCCGAAGCGAGAACTGAATTGTATTCGGGGCAAACAATCTATGTTGATTTCGCTCGGCCTGACTAAGCAGTTACGAAAAAGGAGAATTGACTTCTAAACCAGCGCGGAGCCAATAACATGATCCCCCAACGAAACCCGAGGAACGATTTTGCCGGGAGTGAAATTAGAGTAACAGCCTGTCGAAAACGATTACGCAGCAACCGTTACGCGCAGAAGACGCCGGTTGATTGCGAACACGAAGAGGATTCCGGCCTTCCGAATGCGGCGTTTCTCGATGATCAGCCGGAATGAGAGAATCCTTTTCGAGTACTGAGTTGAATCCGGCAGCGCTGGATGGAGGCAACGACACGCATGAAATGTTGCTGACGCTGCGCCCGCAAGAGGTTGGCATCACGTGAATGTTGGGGAAGCATCGCTTTTGATGGGCGCAAACGCCGCAGGGGCAAGCGCCGAGTTGTTTGACAAAGAAATCAAAGACTTTTCGATTGATTCGCGATCCGTTGGCGCGGGCGAGCTTTTCTTCGCTCTGTCGCAGGAAGACTACGCCCGCGCCGGCTTTAACGGCACATTCGCCGACGCGCACCAGTACATCGACGATGCCCTGGCGAAAGGGGCGCTGGCTGCCGTGGGCCGTGCCGATAAAGTGCGCGACGACGCAAACCTGCAACGATTACAAGACCGTTTGCTGCTGGTTGACGACGCAATCGCGGCCCTACAGATCCTGGCCCATCGCGTTTACGAGAGGTGGGGGAAGCCGGTTGTAGCAATCACCGGGAGCGCGGGGAAAACAACTGCCAAGGAATTAACAGCGCATGTGTTGAGCAAAAGCGGGCGACGCGTTTTGAAGAGTGAGAAGAACTACAACAACGGTCTGGGACTGCCGCTTTCAGTTTTGCAGATGGTGAGCGAAGGTCGCGCGCCGGAACAGTTTGATGTGGCAGTGCTCGAGATGGGAATGTCGTCGCCGACCCATGAGATTCAGCGTTTGTGTGAGATTACGCCCCCTGACGTAGCAGTTGAGTTAATGGTCGCGCCGGTCCATCTCGAGTATCTGGGCACGATTGAAAACATCGCGGCAGCAAAGGCAGAACTGATTGAAGGGCTAAAGCCTGAGGGAGTCGCGGTCTTGAATGCGGATGACGGCCTGGTCATGGGAATGCGCCATAAACATTCGGGGCGGACGATAACGTTTGGTATTGAAAACAATGCAGACGTTAGCGCCAAAGAGATCAACGCCAGTCACCTGGGAATGATTAGTTTTCGTTTGCAAACGCCGCTCGGAGATGCGCCCGCAACGCTGCCGATGAGCGGCCGGCACAACTTGATGAACGCGCTGGCAGCGGCCGCCGTTGCAACGTCTTTTGGAGTTGCGCCTGCACAGATTGCCGGCGCCTTGAGCAGTGCGAAGCCGCCACGCATGCGCGGCGAAGTATTGGATTTTGCTGCGGGTTTCCAGGTAGTTGATGACTCATACAACTCCAACCCGCGTTCGCTCGTATACATGGTGCGTACGATTACTGAAGGCGGAACTCGATCGCTGCGACGCATTGTAATTGCTGGTGAGATGCTGGAACTCGGGCCCGACGAGGCGTCATTGCATCGAGAAGCAGGAGGCGAAATTGCTCGGGCGGGCATCGACGTTTTGTGGGGAGTACGCGGCCTCGCGGCTGAGATTGTTGCCGGTGCAGGCGATGCTGGTTTGAAAGAAACACGCTTCTTTGTCGATTCAGTTGAAGCAGCGCGCGCCATCGTCGCGGAGATCAGGAAAGGCGATCTCATTTTGATCAAGGGTTCGCGCGGGGTTGCGACTGAGAAAATAGTTAGCGCTATTCGCGATCGATTTCCGGCCGTGGTGAACCAGAAAACCGGGCAGTAGCGAGAACCAATGATCTATTACGTCCTATACGAACTTTTTTATGGTCACTTCAAGGACAAGGACTGGTATCTCGTCAAGGCGCTCAATGTTTTTCAGTACGTCACTTTTCGCACGGCCTACGCTTCGATCACCGCGCTGCTGCTTTCATTGTTGTTTGGCGGCAAACTGATCGAAGGTTTACGAAGATGGAATATCGGACAACAGATTCGCGAAGAAGGGCCGCAGGGTCACATGGCCAAGCGCGGCACGCCCACGATGGGAGGCGTGCTGATTGTCGGCTCAGTAATAGTCTCGACGCTGCTGTGGGCCCGGCTATCAAGTGTCTATGTTTGGACGGTAGTGGTCGCGACACTCTTGTTCGGCGCGATTGGTTTTGCCGACGACTATTACAAGATGGCGAAACAGCGCAGCCTCGGTTTGACGGGCAAGCAAAAACTGCTTGGGCAATTGCTGGTGGCCGTTGGCGTTTGGGTAGTGCTCTTCATTCTTACCAAATATTTTGCGAGCGATTATTCGTGGAACGTCAGTATCCCGTTTCTGAAAGGAACCGCGGATCCGAACGGCAAGAGTTTCATCGGACCATATGTTTATCTGGTGCTGATCATTGTCGTGTTGCTCGGCTCCTCAAACGCCGTGAATCTGACAGACGGCCTCGATGGTTTAGCCATCAGCGTAACCTTCATCGCGATGACGGCCTTGACCGGTTTCACTTATCTCGCCAGCGATGCGCGCTGGGCGCGTTATCTCGAGTTAACGCACCGGCCTGAGGCGGCCGAGTTAACAGTTTTTTGCGGCGCAATGGCGGGCGCAAGTCTGGGCTTCCTTTGGTACAACGCACCGCCGGCCGAAGTCTTCATGGGCGACGTCGGCAGCCTGGCCATTGGCGGCGCGATCGGCACGGTGGCCGTGCTGACGAAACAGGAGTTTATGCTGTTGATGGTGGGCGGCGTGTTTGTGATCGAAGCGTTTTCAGTCGTGTTGCAAGTTGGCGTCTTTAAGATGACCAAGCGGACCACCGGCACCGGGCGCCGGTTATTCAAGATGACGCCGCTGCATCACCACTTTGAAATGCAGGATTGGAAGGAATCGAAGATCGTCTTTCGCTTTTTGATTCTGGCCATCCTGTTTGCGTTGTTAAGTCTGTCGACACTGAAGCTGCGATGAAGTGAGCGGTAAGCGGTAAGCAGTAAGCGGTGAGCGGTGAGCGGTGAGCGGTGAGCAGGGGCAGGGCAATTTTTAGGCCGGGATGAGTGGGGCGAAGATCGAATGAGATTGGTAATTAGTGACCTTTGGAATAGAGCAGACCTTTCGCCGATCCTACTGCTCACTGCTCACCGCTCACTGCTCACTGTATGAAGGTCGCAGGCAAGAAAGCTCTGGTGCTGGGAGCGGCGCGCAGCGGAATCGCCTGTGCGAAATTCTTGGCAAGGCGCGGCGCAACAGTGGCGCTCAACGATGCCAAGCCGCTTGAAAAATGGAACGCAGAAGCGCTCGCCTTGAAAACTGAAGGCGTGGGATTGTTGCCGGGCGAGGCGCCCAGTTGGTTGTTGGACCAGATCGAATTGGTAATTGTCAGTCCGGGCGTGCCAGCGAAGGCGATTCCCATTCGTTATGTGGAACGCGCGGGCGCGGAAGTGATCGGAGAAGTTGAGTTGGCGTCGCGATTTTTGCAGGGACGCATCGCGGCGGTAACGGGCTCTAACGGCAAGACAACGACGACGACGCTCATTGGAGACTTTTTGAAAAACGCAGGTGTGCCAACGCAAGTTGGCGGAAACATCGGCACGCCACTGATTTCGCTGGTCGAGAGCTCGCGCGCAGACGGCTGGACAGTCGCCGAGCTATCAAGCTTTCAGTTGGAGACGATCAAGGCTTTTCATCCAGCGGTTGCTGCCGTGCTTAACGTTACGCCGAATCACATGGATCGTTACGAATCATTGACTGACTACGCCGCCGCGAAGCATCGCATCTTTATGAATCAAGAGGCGGGCGATCTGGCGATTCTGAATGCAGACGATGAGATCGTTTCGAGCTGGGCAACCGGCCTGCGCGCGCATGTAGTCAGGTTCAGCGTCAAACAGGAACTCGATGAAGGCCTGTTCCTGCGAGGCAGCGATATTATTTCGCGCACAAAAAGCGGCGAAAAGGTTTTGCTGCAACGCGACGAAATGAAACTGCGCGGTCTGCACAACGTCGAGAATGTACTGGCCGCGCTGGCTGCCGGCCTGGCTTGCGGCGCGACGCCTGAATCGATGCGCGAGACACTGAAGAACTTTGAGCCAGTCGAGCACCGGCTCGAGTTTGTTTCAGAGCTAAATGGAGTGAAGTTTTATAACGACTCGAAAGCGACGAGCGTTGATGCGACGCTCAAAGCACTGGAGGCTTTTGCCGCAGAGCGCGGAAAAATTATTTTGATATTGGGGGGACGCGGAAAAAAGGCGCCGTACCTGCCGCTCACAGAGCTGGTTCGTGACAGGGCGCGCAAGCTGGTTCTAATCGGCGAGGACGCGCAGACGATCGCCGGCGAGTTGGGAGAATTTGCAGCGACAGAATTTGCGGGCGATATGGCGGAAGCAGTAAAGCTTTCATTTCAGGCGGCGCAACCCGGAGACGTAGTTTTGCTCGCGCCGGCATGCGCGAGTTTTGACATGTTCGAAAGTTTCGAACATCGCGGAAGGGTCTTTAAAGAAGAAGTTTCGAGTTTGGAGTTTCGAGTTTCGAGTTCAGAACGCAACCATGATTCCGTAAACGTTGCCGCGCAAACCAACAACTCGAAACTCGAAACTCCAAACTCGAAACCCGAGTAGTTTATGGCAAAGAAGCTCTATCCAGACAAATGGCTGTTTGCGGCGACTGTAGGGTTGGCGCTGTTTGGCGTGGTCATGGTCTACAGCGCTTCCGCGGTTATGGCCCAACGTGAAAACGGAACCCAATACTATTACGTGATTAAGCAGAGCATCTGGACGTCCATTGGCTTCGTAGTGATGCTCGCTGCCATGCAGTTTGATTACAACCGGCTGCGCGATCGGCGCATCGTCTACGGATTGCTTTTGTTGACGGTAATCATGCTGGTGGCGGTGTTCGGTTTTGGCCGCATCAACGGCGCGCATCGTTGGATCAAGTTCAAAGGATTCTCAATTCAGCCATCGGAACTATCAAAACTCGTGCTGGCCCTTTTCCTCGCGTACTTTCTGGAGAGGCATGCGGGTGACGAACAATCGTTCTGGCGCACTTTTGTGCCCTGCGCTTTTATTGCCGGCTTGCTGGCCGTGCTGGTGGTTGCAGAGCCCGACTTGGGGACCGCCATAATGTTGGCGGTCATCTTTGGCGTTCTGATTTACACCTCGGGCGCGCGCTTGCTGCATTTGGGATTGGTCGCGGTGCCGGCGCTGGTCGGAGTTACGGGCTTGTTGATCTTCGTTCCCTGGCGAATGCGGCGCATGATCATGTTTCTCGATCCCTGGGCAGACCCGCAAGGCAGCGGCTTCCAGGTTGTGCAATCGTTAATCGCGATCGGTTCAGGTGGTCCAAATGGCCTGGGATTCGCGCAAGGCAAACAGAAGATGATGTTTCTGCCGTTCGCACATTCTGATTTTATTTTTGCAGTCATCGGCGAAGAACTGGGGCTAATCGGAACGCTGGCCGTGTTGCTTATTTTCGCATTGTTTTTGTGGCGGGGTATTCGCACTTCGCTTTTGGCGCCCGATCGTTTCGGTATGCTGCTGTCGTTGGGTTTGGTAACGGGAATTGTAGCCCAGGCATTGTTCAACATCAGCGTGGTGCTGTCACTGGTGCCGACGAAGGGAATTCCGCTGCCATTCATTTCTTACGGCGGTTCATCCCTCGTGCCGACACTTGCGGCAGTGGGAATTCTCCTGAACATATCGCAGCACGCGACCGGTTCAGTTGATTTGGCGCTGCTAAGGTCCGCTCGCGGAGAGGCTGCGCGCGCGCCTCGCAAACTGCGCGTGGCGCCGGCAAGACGCGTGGCTACGTCGCGGCTTGGATGAACCCCATGCGCGTACTGATCGCGGCCGGCGGCACAGGCGGCCACATTTATCCGGGCATCGCGGTAGCAAAAGAAATTATGCGCCGCCATC
>JBDUCC010000113.1:0-9529 GCA_040003675.1 bacterium
TTGGTGGTCATCGCACGGATTGTGGGTCCTCCCGATCCAAGGTTAACTGCAATCTCGCGGCTTATGCGTCCCTGAACAGTGACTGGAAAATCAATGCTCAGTTGTCCATTCACCGTGCCGGTTTCCAGGTGAGCTGAATAATTTTCCGGCATTGACATACTAATGCCGCCGTTCGTTGTTTTCACATCCAGCTCTTCGCCGTCCCAACGGTCTCCCGCCAATTCTATCGACAGCCCGCCGTTGGTCGTGCCCCCACGCACGGCGCCGCCGACGCGCTTGAGAGAAACACCACCATTCACGGCCGAAAAATCAAGCCGGCCCTGCACATCAGCGATCGCGATGCCGCCGTTGTGCGACACCAATGAGAGGTCCGAACGACGAGGGACGAATACTTCGTAACTGACACTCCAGGAATAGTCTCGGCGGTTCTCCGGACCAGTCGCAAAGATCTTTGCGCCCGCGGTTTGGATTGAAATTTGCCCAGCAAGTGCATCGGCTTCCGCCTGTGACGGCGCGGTGGTCTGAATCTTAGCCCGGACCAATATCTCATTTCGGTCCCAACCCTTTACCGACACGCCACCATTCTGACGGCCATCCACCGAAATTGAGCCGGCCGCCGGCAAGGTTTGTTCTTTGATCTCGCAGTGACTTGATCGGCGGTCATTGTTCCAATCGTCGCGGCAGGCCATTGACTTGTCCTGCTCCGCAAACACTGACAGCGCAGTCGCAGTTGTCAGCATAAAAATTAACGCAGTTCGTCGCAGCCACTTATGCATGTCTAGTCTCCTCACGTTATTTGGTTTTACCAGATTGTTCTTCGCTCGGTTCTGACGACTAAACACCGTGGCGCCGGGGATTGTGGCAACTTATTGAGGACCGGGCTGGCCTAATCACGCTTCATTAGGGCAACTGTGCGGGGAATGCCCTGGAGATCGTCATAAATCTCGAGCAGTTCCCACTGTTCGGCTATGATCAACTCGTTCACAGCATCATGCTGATCGAACCCCATCTCAAACATAAGGATGCCGCCACTCTTGAGATATTCGGGACTTTCAAGCAACAGCCGCCGGATGACTAACAAACCGTCCTCGCCTGCCGTAAGCGCGATGCGCGGCTCAAAGTTGCGTACTTCTCTCTGCAAGCCTGCAACCGCACGTTCCGAAACATAGGGTGGATTCGAAACAATCAGATCGAACGCTGGATTAAGCGCCGGAGTCAGGGCTGAAAAACAATCAGAAGCGAGGAATGAAAGACGCTCATTAACACCGTGACGATGTGCATTAAGTTCCGCAACTGCCAGCGCCGCTGAGGAAATGTCGAGCGCCATTCCCCGGGCTTGCGGCAGTTCGTGAAGTAAGGTGATGGCTACGCAACCCGAGCCTGTACCGACGTCGCAAATGAAGGGCGCCACGTTTGGCGAGACTCTTGCCAACGCCGCCTCAATCAACAATTCGGTTTCGGGACGCGGGATTAATACGTCGGGGGTGACTTCAAACTCAAGCCCAAAAAATTCCTGGCGCCCAGTAATGTATTGCAATGGCTTACGGCTGGTGCGCGCGTCGAGCGACTGGCCATACACTGCAACTTGCTCTTCAGTGAGTTGATCTTCAGCGTGCGTCAGGATGTAGGTGTGATCGCGCCCCAAGACGTACATCAGCAATGAACCGGCTTCGCGGCGTTCTTGCGGTACGCCGGCCTTCCTAAGTTTATTAGCGCCGTGAAGGATCGCTTCTGCTATAGATGTCGCCATTGAATGTGCCGGCCGGATTGTAATGGTTCAGTTTGATGTCCGATAAGCTTTGGCTTGTCGTAAGGCCGCGACAAACTAAAAGTTATCGGACATAATGATCTCTCAGTAATTCAGGAAAATAATTTCATTCCGTTCGGACGTGGTGTCCAACAATTTTGGGGAACAGAAACCCTATTGGAAGTTTCCTGTTAGCACCACGGTACGAGTCTCGTTCCTCCCGTATACGACAGGACCTCCCAGCCATTTTGGTTGCGGAGGTTCTGACGTAAAAGGAGTGGTGAGTTTAACAACGTTTCTCTCAGGAGCAAGAGTGGGACCACTTTCCAAAGCAATCTTGTTATTCGCACTCAATTGGCTCGACGCGCAGTTGACCATTCTTTGGGTGCGCCTGAACGTGGCCACTGAAGGCAACAGCTTTATGGCCCACCTGCTCAATCATAGCGAAGCCTCGTTTCTGTCAGTCAAACTAACCATCGGCGCCCTCGCCGCCTACACGCTTTACCGTTGCGCTGAAATTCGGATTGCCCGCCGCGGGATGAAACTGGTGCTGGGCATTTATCTGGTTTTGATGTTTGTACACGTCGCAACTGGTTTCTCCGCTCTCGGCTGGCATGCTCCAGTCACCGTGCTTACTTATTTCGTTAGCCTGCCCAAAACCTTCCTCGCTTTGTTCGCCTAGTTGAGTTGCTTAGGCAGTCTCCTCTTCGCTCAAAACATTGCTACTTCGCCATCGCTGAAAGTAAAAAAGGAACATCACTTCCTGAGAAGCGTGTGAAGAGTGCTATCCGGGCAGGGTTTCGTGTTTCTGCGGCTTGCATACGTTTCAGGGAAGGCCTAGATTTGTGACCAACCAAGGCCAAGGGTAAATCGCACAACCTGGCTTACTGAGTTCGGCATCGTAGCAACACAAGTCATAACTTGCGGAAACAACCTATTAAATAAGAGAGAAATAGCCATGTATAGACTTTCAGCCCGTCAAATCCTGGTCATTGCTTTGATTTCAGGACTCTTTGCTGCCGGCACTGTGGCGGTGGTCGATCGGCTTTCGAACCGGTTGCAGCCTGCCCGCGCTGCTTTTTCGGAAACGTCGCCAAGCGGTATCACGGACCCCGGCACAGCCGGCGACGAACAGAACAACATTGAAATTTACCGCACCTTGTCGCCGGGTGTTGTTAACGTTCATTCCACTTCCTACGCGCGCGACTTCTTCGGCTTCGTCGAGCCGCAGGAAGGATCCGGATCGGGTTCGGTCATCGATCAGAACGGCAATATCCTGACCAACTATCACGTCATTGAAGGGGCGCAGAAACTGGCGGTGAGTTTTGGCGGCCAGAAGAACTACGCCGCGAAGGTGGTGGGTGGCGATCCGGACACGGACCTGGCGGTGATCAAATTAATCGAGATGCCGAAGGAACCCCTGACCATTGTTCCTCTGGGAGACTCGGACAAGCTCGTGGTTGGACAGAAAGTTTTGGCGATCGGCAATCCCTTTGGGATGGATCGAACACTTACGACCGGTGTAATCAGTGGGTTGCAACGTCCCATCCGCGCGCGCAACGGTCGGCCAATTGAAGGCGCAATTCAAACGGACGCTTCAATTAATCCGGGAAACTCTGGTGGTCCATTATTCGACTCGCACGGACGCATGATTGGTATCAACTCGCAGATTCTTTCGCCTTCGGGCGCATCGGCGGGTGTTGGTTTTGCCGTGCCGGTGAACATTGCCAAGCGCATTGTCCCGGAACTCGTTCGCTCCGGCGAAATCCGGCGGCCGAAGCTCGGCATCACGACTCGGGACGTCGAAGTCATAAAGAATCAGGTTGAGTTGCCGGTTTCGGAGGGCGCCTTGATTTGGCAGGTGGCGCCAGGTGGCCCCGCCGCAAACGCCGGCTTGCGGGGACTGACGCAAACTGAAAATGGCGATGTTGAAATCGGCGATATTATTGTCGGAATTGACAACGAAAAGGTTGATAATACTGACGACCTTTATCGCATACTCAACAAGCGCGCCATAGGTGAACAAGTCCAGGTGCAAATTGTGCGCAATGGTCGTCGCACTTCAGTGCCGGTGCGTCTGACAGAAACGCCGGAGACACGACGCCGGCAATAAAGCGGGTGCCAGGTATCGGGTGTCAGGTGCTGGCTGCAACCAAGGCCGGTACCTGAAACCCGACACCCGTCACCCGTCACCCGACACCCGTCACCCGACACCCGTCACCCGACACCCTACACCCCACACCCTTCTTCCCCGTGGACCAGACAAATCACTTCTTCAACATCGGCTATGGCTGGCTCTGCAAACACTGCAGCGCTGAAGCCGCAGAGCGCCGGCAACAATCCCGGCGACAAAGTTCAACGCAAACTGGACAGGGAAACTCTAATTACGAACTGCCCCTCGCTAGTTGGGCCGACTCTTCGCGTCAGGCATTAGCTTGTCGCCGTTGTGGAATTGAAGAGACCATTTCGGGCAGGGGTTAGTTTCCTGTTAATAGGCCAGTTTGGCTGGTTCGATAAACTTTAGGAATGGCGGAACAAGTTGTTGAAATCTGCGGGTTTCTTCCCCTCCCTTTGGGAGGGGTTAGGGGAGGGTGCGAAGCTTGACGCGCACAAGCCCTCTCCCCAACCCTCTCCCAAAGGGAGAGGGAGAAAGACTTCAAACGTGAAGCATATCGGACATCAAAGGAATTTGTTTTTGTAATCAACCAGGCTGCGACCTATTACATCCAGCGCTTCTTCCGCGTCATACACGTCAGCAATCTCCACCCGGCGTGGCGCATCACCCGGCAATTGTTTGTAACTTAGGAAGTAATGCTTGAGGCGGTCGACTAGCGCCTTGGGACACGCCGCGATGTCCTGGATGTGGCCATAAGCAAGGTCTGATTCGAGTATGGAAATAATTTTGTCGTCCGCCTGTTCCCCGTCAATCATCCGCAGCCCGCCAATTGGTTTTGCTTTCAAAAAGATATTGCCCTGCGCAAAAGTCTTTTCCGTCAACACACAAATATCCATCGGGTCGCCGTCGCCTTTGATGTCTTTTGTTCCGGTACGCTCAGCACACAACCGCGCAACTTCGTCGCCGCAGAAAGTTTGCGGAATAAAACCATAGAGCGAAGGGCACATGGACGAAAAACGTTGTGGCCGATCAACGTGCAGGTGCCCCGACTGCTTATCGAGTTCATACTTCACCACATCAGTGGGCACAATTTCGATGAACGCGTTGACCGTTTCCGGCGCGTTCTCTCCCGGCGTCAGTCCGTGCCAGGGATGCGCTTGAAACAGTCGCGTTGCAAGTCGCTTTGTGGGATCTTTTTCGGACATTCGTCTACCAGGAATTTATCGCGATGATTTGTACTGAACCACTTTGACCTCTTCCAATGTCACCAAGCCGTCCTTGATCATCTCGTCCAACTGCGGCATAAACGCTTTCACTTTTTCCAGACTGTCAACAATCTCAATCACCATCGGCAAATCCTCAGACAGCCGCAGAATTTTTGCCGTGTGCAGAATGCTGTTGCGGCCAAAGCCCATCACGCCACGCAACACGGTCGCACCCGCGAGCCCGGCTTCGCGAGCTTTCAAAACTATTTCTTCATAAAGCGGCCGGTGACCGCAACGATCGCTTTCGCCGACGAAGATGCGCAGCAGATAACCTTCTTCCGGAATGTTCATTAGATGAAACCCGCCAGCCGGTAGCCCACCCAAACCAGGAACAAGCCGGCAATATTCGACGCCGCGATGTTCATCAAAGCCAGCAGCACTTCGCCATCGCGCAACAGCGTGAACGTTTGCAGACCAAAAGATGAAAATGTTGTAAACCCGCCCAAAAGCCCGATGAAGACCATGCTCCGCACCGTTGGGCTGGTCAGAAAACGGTCGTACATCAGATAGAACAGGGCGCCGGCCAGCAAACATCCAAGCGCATTCACGGCAAGTGTTCCATAAGGGAAGGTTTCGCCGTAGCGCTTTGCCACTGCTCCCGATAACCAGTAGCGCAAGAGTGTTCCCGCAAAGCCTGCCAGCCCGATCCAAATTATTCTTGGCATGAATGCGCAGTCTACCAGATCATGATATTTCCGACGCCTGTGTCGGTGCTACAATTGGCGCGCTCTCGCTGTTTTGTTCAAACTATTAACCCATGGCCACTGCTGAAGTTTTCCCCCAGTCTCGTGCTCAAGTTCTCTCGCTGCGCTGGATCATTTCCGCGCGCGACGATCTCGTTTGGTTTATTGGGTCGGTTGCCTCCAGCTACGCTCTGCTGATCTTATACGTTGCCGGGGTGCTGCCGTTGATTCCGATGGTCGCGCTCTGGGCCATACTGATCGACGCGCCGCACGTCTTTGGAACTTTTTCACGCACTTACTTTGATCGCACAGAACGTCGCAGTCGCGCGCGTCTGTTGTGGGGTTCGCTGCTCTTCTTTGCGGTTGGGCCAATCATGGTTTTCTTCGGGCTGGGTCTTGTCTTTTTCTTTTTCGCGGCGCTTTGGGCTTACTACCACCTGGTAAAGCAGCATTACGGTTTCATGGTGCTGTACAAGAAAAAGAACAACGACCTCGCACCAATCGATAACGCTCTCGATCGCCTGTTGCTGTTATTTGCTTTCAACTATCCCTTCGTCGCTTTCATTGCCGCCGATCCGGAAGCTATGACACGCGTTCCTGCGTCTTTACGATTCGGCGTGAACGGGCTGGCGACAATATTGCTCGCGGGAACGACTGTTCTGTTTGTCGCCTGGTTGGCGAGACAACTACAGCGCTTCCTCAGCGGTGAAGCACTCGACGTACCCAAGTACCTACTGTTGGCCGCGGCGATTCCCATGCACTGGATTGTCCTACTGACGCCAATGCCAAATAAGCCCATCGCAATCGTGGCAATACTGACCATCTACCACAACCTCCAGTACCACCGGCTGATTTGGTTTCACAACCAGAAATACACGAGAATCTCGCCTGCTCTAACTGGGACTGCTCTTGCTGGGACCGGGTGCGTCCCGCCTGCCGGGGTGCGGGAGAGTAGACCATCAGTGAAGGACGCTTCGTGGCCTGAACAGGATCCTCGCCAACAGTTCGGCGCCGCTGAACTGATCAGCCGCCGTCTGCTTTATTACATCGCCTTCGGAATTCTTTTCGGGATTATTTATCAGGGTCCCCGCCAGGTTCTTGGTTACATGAATCTGAAGAGCGGTGGTGGGATTACCAGCGAGCAATCATTCGCGACGCAGCTCGGCATTTCATTTCTCTGGGGCTACGCGTTCATTCATTACTATCTCGATTCAAAAATTTGGCGCGTCCGACGTGATCCATCTGTCGGCAAAGCGCTGAACATGAGTTAAGTGCCGAACAACTAAAAAGCCGCAGATTAACGCCGATGAACGCGGATAAGCAGAAAGGCACGCGATCTGTTTTGCTGCCGTTCTTTTCAGATCCGCGTACATCGGCGTTAATCTGCGGCTTATTAATCTCTCGGCTGCCTGCTCCTACAAATATCCTCATCCACAGAACTCTTTAACCAGGTTCGTAAATTCCGTCGGATATTCTTCATGAGGCAAGTGCCCACACTCGCGGAAAACAAATAAACGCGAATCCGGAATCTCCTGCCGTAATCGTTCACCATCTGTCAACGGCACCTCGCGATCGCTATCGCCCCAAAGGATTAGTGTCGGCTGTTTCAGGAGATGCGCCTCGCGTGATATTCGCTCCGCGTCCCAACGCCGCACGGTGCGGATAATCGCGCGATGTGTCCCGCGCGTGGCTAATGGCAAATGACGCGCCTGCACTCTTCTTTCATCAAGCTCCCACGCGTGCCGATCGTAAACTCGCTTCATGCGCCTGCGCAGCAAGCGGCGCGATCCAACCACCAGGGGTGAAAGTATGTCGCCGATGATCGGCGAGCCAAACAGTCGCATCAGCATGTATCGCGTCGGCTTGTTATTTGTGACGGCCCCCACCAGAACGAGTCTTTCAACCAGCTCCGGATTATCAAGTGCGATCGTGGCCGCTACCGCGCCGCCATACGAGCTGCCGACTAAACCAACGCGCGCGATGCTCAGTTGCTTTAACAGCCCGATGACCATTCTTGCCTGTGACGCGATGGTGTACTCCAGATCGCGCGGCTTGCCGGAATAACCATAGCCCAGCAGGTCCGGGGCAATGACTCGAAATCCTGCTTCCGCAAGTGGCAACAGCACCTTGCTCCAAACCAAATTCGACGAAGCAAAACCATGAATCAACACCAGGGTCGGCGCACTACTCTCGCCGGCCTCCTGATAGTGGACGGTTACGCCGTCAACTTCCGCGAAGCGCGAGTATTCGGCGTTAAATACAACGTCGCGATTGCTGGCCCATTCAACGTCGCGCGGGCGCAGCAACAGCTTGCCGGCCACTAAAGCGCCGGCTAACGCAGATACTCCGCCCAACCAGTAACGCTTTTTCATGCTTCCTTCTGAGCCAACACTACGCGGGGACGCAATGAATTCTTCCCCGCTTCAAAGGACCCAACAGCAACAAGGTGTCCATGCTGATCACGCAGTCTAACCTGCGCACCGCTGGTCCATTCAGGTTCTGAAACCTCGACACTTACACCATTACGAACTTTTCGCAGGTCTGCGTCGCTTAGATCAACGACCGGTAAATGTGCCAGCACGTCATCCGGCGGCAGCAAAACTCGTCCCAACGATTCCTCGGCAACACTCTCTTTTAACTGTTCCAGCGTTGAAGCGCTTCCGATCGTGAAGCTGCCCACGCGGGTGCGTCGCAACTCCGCTAAATGAGCGCCTATTCCCAACTGTTTGCCAAAATCTTCCGCAAGCGTGCGCACGTATGTGCCGGCAGAGCATGCGACCAGCACATCAAGGTCATACGTGCCGTCGCGATTGTCCTTCAACAAACCGCCGGCTCTATTCATTTCAAACCTTTGGATCGTAACGCGCACCGGTTGTCTTTCAACCTCCTCACCGCGCCGCGCCAACTCATAGAGTTTCCGGCCTTGTTGCTTCTTCGCCGAATACATGGGCGGCACTTGATCGATATCACCGCGCAGGCTGGCGAGCGCTGCTTCGATCTCAGATTCGCCTAACATCACATCGGATCCTGCGGCGTGCGCGCTGAGCGCCTCTGAGTTGACTAGAGGTTTGCCAGTGATGTCTCCAGTATCAGTCGCAAACCCAAGCCGGATCACCGCCTCGTACTCTTTCTGGAGTCCACTAAGAAACTGGGCCAAGCGCGTTGCGCGGCCAATAAGCACGATCAAGAGGCCGGTCGCAAACGGATCGAGAGTGCCGGTATGGCCCACGCGCCGCTCTCGAAGCAGATGACGTACGCGCGCCACCACGTCATGCGAAGTCAAACCAACCGGCTTGTCAATTATTAAAGCGCCATCCATTGAAGTTCATTGTAGATTGCCGCTTACTCAATTGGCGATGCAGCGGCAGAAGAGCCGGGGTAAACCGCCCTACCTAACCGTGAGAATCTCAGACGATCGCCAAGCAGGAATCTTGAAAGCCTTTCAAGCGCCATTGTTAATCATCAAGTTTGAAAAGCTCAGGGTTGGGAAGGGTGGTTTACCCCCGCTCTTTGCTTTGTGATTAAATGCATTCGTGCGAAGGCGAATAGTTAAGCAATCAGGCGATGAGACTGTTGGCTCTAAGACTCCTGAACAGATCCGCTCGCACACGTTTCAGCGAGCCGCAAAACTGCTCGCGGCCAAACCACGCTCGATCGCCGAATTGCGCGAGCGCCTTTTGGAGCGCCATGGAGTTACCGACAAACTTGTTGATGAAGT
>JBDUCC010000114.1:0-9495 GCA_040003675.1 bacterium
CACATCGGCGTAGGCATTCACACGCACCGTCTGCTTGGGGAAGTGAAGCAGCAGGTGGTCGAGAACCGGCGCCTTTACGAAGACCTGCGCGCCATCTATCGCGATACTGTGCGCGCGTTTGCAACCGCGATCGACATCAAGGACAAGTACACGCAGGGTCATTCGGAACGCGTCGGCAAATACAGCGAGATCATTGCGCGTGAGCTGGGTTTTGGTGAGGAAGAAGTTGAAGGCATGGCCATCGCCGGCTACCTGCATGACGTCGGCAAGCTGGTAGTTGAGCGCGACATCATCAACGCGCCTTATCGCATCGATGCCAAGCAATCAAGCGAACTCAATCGTCATCCGGCCGCCGGTTTTGAGATCCTGTCGCCCATTCATCATCCCTATGCCGACATTCCCTTGATGGCAAAGTATCACCACGAGCGGATGGACGGCCGCGGCTATCCTGATGGTTTGACCGACTTGCAGATTCCCCTTGGCGCGAAGATTGTGACCCTCGCCGATTCGTTTGACGCGATGACGACTGACCGGCCTTACAAGACGCGCCGGACTTTTGATGAAGTGATCGTCGACTTTAGACGCAACACCGGCTCGCAGTTCGACCCTGTGGTAGTCGCTGCTTTCTGCCGCGCGCTGTTGAAGGAATTAAATGGTGGGACTAAAGAACGCCGCTTCCACAAGATGCTTGGTAAGAACTACCTCGACGCCACCAAAGACGTCCCGCTTCTAAACGAACTACTCGCCGAACTCGATCCGAATACGCAGGCTGCCGCCGCTGGCGGTTAGCGGCATTACTCTGAGCAGCTTCGCAAGGACGCTGTTGGTTGTGCAAATCGTCAACCTCGCAGCTCTTGCTGTGGTGTTTGCAACGCGATTACCCGCGCGAAGCGATCTCATTAGCACCGTGGCTTCAGCCCGGTGATCAGTGGATGCAGGAAATTCTGTAAACCGTTTCAACGGTTTCCTCTTCACGAGCCATCGCCTCTCAGATCATCCCGTGGTAAAAGCCTCTACATGTCAAAACATTCTTACTCCCGCTGCTGGTTGCATCTGATTTGGACCACACTCGATCGAGAGCCAATGCTCGTCAAACCCGCCGCTGCGAAAGCTTCTCGCTTTCTATCAAACTATTCGATGGAAAAGGGAATCTATATGAAGATCAACTACATCAATCTGGAACACGTGCACACATTGATTGATCTTCCAACCAATAAATGTATTGAAGAGGTGGTCCAACTGTTCAAAGGAGGTTCTTCGCACTGGATAAATGAGCAGAAGTTATTGCGCGGCAGATTTGCATGGGGACGCGGCTACGGGGCGTTTTCGGTTTCGCACTCAGATGTGGATCGAGTCGCGGCGTATATTGCCGGACAGGAGCAGCATCACCGGAAGAAAACCTTCTCGGCCGAGTTTGAATTGTTTGTGAAGAAGTATGGCTTGGAATGGCACGAAGACTAAAACCGTTGAAACGGTTTTAGGATCCTGTGGCGGACCTTGATCACCGGGCTAAAGCCACGGTGCTAATGAGATCGCTCCGCGTTAGAGTAATTCCAATTCCAACGGAGGTTGGGCACGTCGCCTCGGTGAAATCCTCGAGGCCCAGATCGATTTCTGCTTTTTGTGGCTCCAGGACGGCGGTTGTAGCGTTGTGCCGCTACCTTGGCTGAATCCTGATGATGAAGTTGCAGATGGCGATCTTTTGATCCGGTTGTACCTCGGTGCGCTCTTCGCGGAGTAGATCGCGGCCGGCAACGCTGGTGGGGTTGCGGCCTTTTGAGACCAGCCAGTAGCGGCCATCGTTTTCGCGCGTGAGGATTGCATGCACGCGACTCACTTCCGGATCGCCTTTCAATGGCAGGTCAACTGTAATTGTTCGCGAGCCGCGCCCAATGGTGATTTCATTTTTGGTAATCGGCACTACCGACTCGCGCACACCGTCTTTCCAAACTTCAACTGTGTAAAGCTCCTTGATGCGCCGGCGCACGACCGTCTGTTCATTTTGTTCGCCCGCATCGGTTTCAGTTGAGCTGCCATCCGCGCGTTCACGTACTGTGTCGCCAAGGTTTACACCGCCAGACGCAGCGGGTTGTTGCGCAGAAACTCTTGGCGTTACCTGCGTGTGGCCGCTTTCCGTTTCATCCCAAACGCCCTGTACGCGGAACTGTCCCTTTTCCAGCGTGCCATCAACGCGCAACTCTACGGCAAAGGATTTCGCCGCCAGATCGGTGTGGCCGCTCAATTCGCGCGCGCGTTCCGAAAGCACGTGATACAAGCCCTGTTCGAGACCACGGCGCTTGTCGCCCTGCCAGTCTTTGTCGTCGTCGTTGCTGAGGTAGACGATGTACTCGCGCGGAATGTAGGTTGGACCACCGGGCGGTGTAAACATCTCCCGCTGCATGACCGCCTCAACTTCGCGCGCAATCTTTACCAGAAACTCTTCCCAGATGCGGCGCGGTTTGGCGTGTTCATCTGCAGCCTCGACCAGGTCTTCGCCGGTCTCACCGTCGATCCATTTTCTGATTGATTCTATTAATCCCATTTTCTTTGTAATCGTGAATCGTAAATGGTTTTCTTTTTGAACTTTGTACTTTGTTCTTTGTACTTTGATCCTAGTTTCGACTGACAAAACCTTTAGTTAGCGGAACAATACAAAGAACGAAGTACAAAGTTCGAAGTTCAAATCAATCAAATCTAATAAATCTTTTATTTATCCAGCCGCGGTCGGAAGTAAACGGATCTGCTTTCGCTCTTCCGTGCTGCAGCACCTGCACTTCGTACCAGTTCTCGCTGGTGGACAGAATTTTAACGCGTGATCCGTTTTCTGCCATGCCCAATGCCGGGTTCGCAGCACCCGCACCCGACCGCAAATTTACATCCGTTGTTGTAACACCTTCGCGGCCAATTACAAAAAGGTCGCTCATGGCCGGCAAACCAACAAACGGATTCCAATGCGAGGTAACATACTTGTGCGTCGCCAGCAGCATAAGTGAGAACGCCGCAATCAAAACGGCTGCAACTATGTAGGCGCGCTTTCGCTGTGTCGCCACCGGCCGCCGCGCGGAAACTGCTTTCTTACTGGTCGTTGATGGCTGCTGCTTTTGCCATGGCGCAAGTTGTTCTCGAACACCACGGTTTTTGTTCGCCTGCGCTTCGGCGACCGGCACCACGATTTTCGGACGGCGCTGAGCTTCGGCAAATGCCAGCGCTGCAGGCGAAGTGACTGGAACGAAATGAGCTTGCGGGGCAGCCTCGGGAAATTCCTCAGGCTCAACCGCGAGATCGGCGCTTGGTTTTCGGCGCGCCTCGGCGGTGGTTTCGTTCAGCACCTTCGTTGGCGGCAACGCCGCATCTGAGAGTTCATCCCAAAATTCCTGCACCGTTTGATAGCGCCGGTCGGCACGTGTTTGCGTTGCTTTTTCCAGCACGCGCAACACGCGCTGCGACCAGAAGTGATTGCTGATTGAAGCTGGTAGCTCACTAATCGGGTGCCGGGCAAAACGTCGCGGCGATTCTCCGGCAAGCAGCGTATAGGTCGTTTTGGCCAACGAATAGATATCAGCGGCGGGCGTCAGATGTTCTGTATTGATCACCAGCGCGTCAGTATCCAACTGGCCGGTATGGACCAGGGGGTTGTGTTCTGGCGCGGAGTAGATGTTAGTGCCCACGCGGGTGATGGCGCCTTCGGTTGCTTCCAGGCGAGCCACGCCAAAGTCGGCTATCTTCACCACCTGGCGGTCTGCAGTTAACAACAAATTCTGGGGTTTGATGTCGCGATGAATTACGCCGCATTCGTGCGCGTGGGCCAGACCCGAACAAACCTGTTCAAGATAGAAAAGCGTTTTCTCTATGGTTAAAGGATGATGGCGACAGAGCGCCGACATGTCGCCACCCGATAGATACTCAAGCACGATGTAATGAAAAGTAGTGTTGGCAAGATCGATAGCAGTGCCATGGCCCAGGCGGCTGATGATGTTTGGGTGGCGCACGCGATCCAGCGCGACTGCCTCGTTCTGAAAATTGGTGATAAGCGTATGTTCCAGATCGGCATCAGGCGTGTCCTGAAGAAACATGTTGAGGGCTTTGATGACGACCGTGGTTGGCGCGCCTTCGGGCGCAGCATTGTCATGCGCCACGTAAATTTCGGCGTAGCTACCGCGCCCGAGGCATTCAAGAATGTCGTAACGACCATCGAGCCGGCTTTGTTGTAGCTTCAGTTCTGCCATCGTTCGCGCTTAGGTTTTCGCGTTCTCTTTGATGCGGCGCGACGGATTGAGGGTTAGGGGGTTGGTTGTGAACCGGCGGGAGAAACCGTTGCGGCGGGCTTCTGAATCGATTCGTCAAAATGCGTCAGCGCGGCCGGCCTGTCTTTCTCTGACTTTAGCGCTACCGCGGCGAGGCCCAGCGTTGCCTCTTTTCGTAAAGTCATATTTTCCGGCGAAGGATTGCTAGTCGCCCGCGCGATCACAGATTCAAATGCCTTTGCCGCTTCTTCCGTATTTCCGGTCAGCAGGGAAGCGCGTCCATAAAGATACAGAAACGAGGGCTCATTAGAATCAAGCGGGTTTTGAATGCCTTGCCGCGCCAAATCATTTTTAGCGGTTGTAGCCAGCCACGCACCCGGGTCGCGGTCAACTTCGCGCCGCCCAGTTTCAAAGCTGGATAACGGGTCTGCCGGCGTCGCGGTCGCGATGGGTGAAGACTGCGCGGCAATTTGATGATCCGGATCGATATACGGGATCGGACCTTTGTATTTTCTGCCGCCATAAAAAGCCGCGGCCAGCGCTCCGAGGACGAGCAGGAATAGAATAAAGCGCCCAGCGAAACCGCCACCGCTCGATTTTTCCGCAGGTCGACGAGACTCCGAGTCAGACGCTTCAAAGTTAACCGGTTCTGCCGCGCCGGAAGCGACGGCAGGAAACGCCTTTCGCGATGCGGGCACAAAGGCTGGCGCTGCTGCATCCTGCGCTTCCATTCTGCGCGCGGCTGCCACGGTCGGCACAACCTCGGCTTCCGGCGTCAACGTCTCGTCCATTTCCGCGCTGCGTGCTCTTGCGGAAATAGCAGAACCCACCCGGACGACAACTGCGGTCAAGTTATCTTCGGCGCCGCGTTCGTAACAGCGCTCTTTCAGCACCGTGCAAAGCGTGGGCAGGTCCTCGTTGAGGATCAGCAACTGGCGCAGCTCATAATCGGGAATGTGGCGCGTGATACCGTCCGTGCATAGCAGAAATTGAGTGCCGTCTTCCACCTCCATCACTTTCATATCAACTTCAACACTGTGCTCGGCGCCAAGCGCGCGACTGATAATGTTCTTGCTTGGGTGGTTGGCGGCTTGTTCAGCAGTCATGCGACCGGCGCGCACCTCTTCTTCGACCACCGAGTGGTCTTCAGTTTCGCGGAGCAGTTGGCCGGTCGGAGTGAGACGATACAAACGCGAGTCGCCCACGTGGGCGATGGTGGCAATATTGTTTTTGATGTGGAGCGCGACGATGGTGGTGGCCATCATTGCAAACCTGGCATGCTCCTGGGCCATCTTGTGTATCGACGCGTTGGCGCGTTGAATCGCAAGCTCCATCAAGTCCTCAACATCGGCGTCATCTTCTTTGTGACGAAACGCTTCATCAAGCACTTCAATCGCAGTCTGCGAGGCAACTTCGCCGGCTTCGGCGCCACCGACGCCATCGGCCACGGAAAAAATGCTGCGCTCGGCGTCCGCCAGAAACGAGTCTTCGTTGAGCGGGCGTTTCTCGCTTAACCCGCGATCAGTGACGGCAGCGGATTTGAGTGAAAGCACAGGCGCGCGATCATTGATGGGTTGGCTCATTCAACCGCCTCCAAATTTAGTGGCGACGCAGGCACGCCGCGCGAGGGCTTGGCGAGTAATTGGTCGCGCGCATTTCGATGAGAAAAAGCCATTAGCATTCCTAACATCGCAAAACTGGTAACCAGGCTAAATCCTCCATGACTAACGAAAGGCAACGTAATACCGGTCATCGGCAAAGCGCGCAAGATGCCCCCGATATTAACGAGGGCCTGGAAACCTATGAAAGCTGTTAGGCCGGCTGCGCAAAGCTTCGTAAACATATCACGCGCGTCGAGAGAAGTACGAACTCCGGCAACCACCAGAATGATCACCGCTAAAAAAATAATTGCGCCGCCGGTTACACCAAGCTCCTCGGCAATCGCCGCATACACATAATCCGAGTCGGCAATAGGAATGACTTCCGGAAAGCCCAGACCCAGGCCGCGGCCGGTGCTCTTGCCGGAAGCGATGCCAAAAACGGCCTGGGCCGGTTGGAAAGCCAGCTTATCAAACCAAACATCGGTGTTAACAATCTTCTGCATCGCCGGACTCTGCTCGGCAAGTTCTTTAAGCTGCGGATCGCTGTTAACAGCTTCCTGGTAATCTTTCTTCCACCAGGAGACTTCGGGTGATGGCGGATCGAAACCATCGAGCCACAAGTGAAACCGTTGTTGAATTCGCGCCGGCAACATCGTCTGAACGGGACGAGCAATGGTTGGCAGGAGCGGCACTTTCTCTTGCACGTCTCGGGGCAGCGCGCCAACCACAAGAATACTGATCACCAGCAATACCGAGCCCACGAATAGCAGCAACTGCGGCCAGCGCCGTACGGCCACGAGATAAAGTGTTGTGTATGCGCCGCTGAAGATCAGCATCTGACCAAAGTCTTTCAGCGCGAAGAAGGGAACGAACGGCAACATCGCCATGACGAGCAAAGGCACTACATCACGCGCGCGCGGAACGCCCCAGTAGGTTTCGCCAAGGTCCTTGTAGCGGGCGGTGAGAATACCTGCGAAGCCAAGCAGGAAAGGAATTTTCGATGGTTCCCACGGCGTCATGTTTCCCAATGATTTGCCGGCGCTGGAAGTGACGACCGCCGCTGCCAGCGGCAGCAGCGTCAGTAGAACGACGATGAAACTGTTGCGCTGCAGCCACAGCAAAGAGCCGTCGCGAATGCAGAACATGTAGGCGATGCCGAAAGCGAGAAAGGAAAAAATCGGGATCCAGGTGTAACTGGAAGTCAGTGCGTCGCCTATTGAGTAGGTTGCTGGGCGGCGCGGCAATTGATTTATGTCGATGGAGGAAGCAGGTGTGGCCGGCAATCCCATTAATTGTTTCTTGGCGGGGTCATAGTTCTCGATGATGTAACGCGTTCGCAACGCCTCCATCTTTTGCGCGCGCGCCACTGATTTGTTACGTGCGTTGTACTCAGGATCACTATAGAGCCGGTATTGGACCAGCATGCCGATAGAGAACAACAAGACTGCGGTCGTGAAGAGAATCCATTGCCCACTGTAATTCATCACGCGCGATAGCCAAATCACAATGGCTAACAGCGGTACAAACATCAGCAGGTCTCGCACCGCGCCGATGGTGGAGGTCTCATAACCACGCAACAAACCGCCGCGATGAATTGCCCAGTAGCCCGCGATCTCCAGCAGGAAGACCAGCAGGATTACAGGTAGATGTGATGACGCGCGATTCTTCATTGGCCGGTTGCCAGTAGTCAGTTAGTCAGTAGTCAGTCGAATTACACTAATTTCCCTTTTGCTCATGTACTCAGTTCACTGCGTTGGGGTTGCTGCGGCGCGCGGACGCCGTAGACCCGGTGCTCGCCTTTGATTCACAGGCTGATTGGTCGGCTGACTCCTGACCGAGTTAAAGTAGCCAAGGTCCTTTGCCTTCAAAACCAACGCCGCTGCAATTGGCGCCGCTGATTTCGACCCATACCCACCGCCTTCAACGATTACCGCCATGGCCAGTTGGGGCCGCTCGAGCGGAGCAATGCACAAAAACCACCCGTCAACTCGCGGATGCTCTTCATCCATGATCGTCTCTTCGTACTCACGAATAATGTTGCCCTTGTTGTCCTTCTCAACCCGGTGCCGTGTTTTTGGTTCTCCCGTTTTTGGATCGTAGACTGGTACAACTTTCTGCGCCGTGCCTGTTTTGCCTCCGGTGTTGATGCCGGCCGCTTTTACAGGAGCAAAAACTCCCCGCGCCGTCCCACTAGCGCCGCCGGTAACACGCCCCATGATGCTACGCATGGTGGCCGCCACTTGTGGCGTCATCACTTGCTTGAACATTTCCGGCGGGCGATTGAATTCGATTTTTGGCTTCATCAAACGCCCGTCCATGTTTCCAATCGCCGCCGCAGCCAGCGCCATTTGAAACGGAGTCATCTGGCCCGCGTATCCCTGACCGTAACCCATCAGCGCCAGATCGTATTTTGTCACTCCTTTGCCAGTGACAATGGTGGCCTCTCGCGGTGCCAGTGCGCGTTTCACGGCATCGCTGCTGGCGTTCCAAAGTTCCGGTTCTTTTCGACCGCGCAAAGCTTCAGTCGGTGTGTCGTAAGTGCCAATGCCCAACAGTTGCGCTGCAACCTTCAATCGCTCGGCCCCAAGTTTCACGCCCATCTGCGCGAAGTACTGATTGCAGGAAACTTCATAAGCGGTGTCGATGCCGATGCGTCCATGCACCTCGCCCGGTCCGCCGTCGTCAAAAATCACATTCGCGCCGGGCGCAGCGTAATAACCGCCGCCACTACAGGTGAACAGCGTGTTCTGTTCACCGGCAAGAAAGGCGGCAGTCATCGTCACAGTTTTGAAAGTTGAACCGGGAATGTAATAAGCGCCGAGCGCACGACTCACGAGGGGACGATCACGTTGATTTGTTTCCAGCCGCACCCAAGTGGCTTCGTCCTCAACTTCTTTCAAGCTGTATGACGGTTCGCTGTATAGCGCCAGCACTTCGCCAGTCTGAGGATTCAGCACAACAACAGCGCCGTGTTTTCCTTTTAACTGGTCCATGGCGGCCTGTTGCAAGTCGCGATCGATCGTCAGGCGAACGTCGGTGTTGCCTTTAATGTTGATCGTACGACCCCTGGCAACGTCAAGTGCTTCAGGAAGCGCGCCACTTTGCGTGCCAAACAGCGCGCGCTCAAGGCCTGGGTCGCCCCGATCGGAACCAAAGAGGTGGGCCATTGCCTGGTCCATGGGGTAATCGCGGAGAATGTTGCCGCTGGCATCACGCCGGTACAACGCCAGGGCATTTTCCAGTTTGCCACTGCGATCCAACATCCAACCGCGCAAGGTTGATTCGGAGAGACGGCGATTCCGCAGATCTTTGTAACTTAGTTCTTGAAACTTTTCGTTGTTTTCGGCGGCATAGTGGGCCCAGTAAATATGGAAGCCGAAGACGCTGGCCGCGAGAAGAATGAAAACCCAACGCAGGGCGCGCAGGCCGCGATTTGTAGAGGTTGAACCGAGACGGCGTTGAACGGCTTTGGGGAGGTTTTCGGCAACTGCGAGCGGCGTAATGACGCCGCGACGGCGATTCCTGAAAAGCGAGCCGAGCAGGAGCAAAGCGACTAGCGATAGGCCGCCGAGATAAATCAGCGTTAGCACCGCCGGCATTCTTTCCGGCACAGTGACGGATGGGGCGGGAATGGCCGATTGAAAGAACAG